>QCNM01000035.1 GCA_003210115.1 SAR116 cluster bacterium AG-426-A06
TTAAAGAAAACCTAAAAAATTCTTGTCCTAACGGAGTTGACATTTATTGGGAAAATGTTGGTGGAATTTCCTTTGATGCTGTTATGCCGTTATTTAACGATTATGCTAGAATACCAGTTTGTGGCTTGATATCATATTACAACTTAAATTCTTTAAAACTCGATGGACCTGATCGTGTGCCATTGTTATTTAGACAAATGCTTACAAAACGTTTGATGTATAAGGGGTTCATTGTATTTAATCATTATGATCAAAGACAAGAATCCATTGAACAATTATCTTCTTGGATAAAAGATGGTAAACTCAAATATAAAGAAGATTTTATTGAAGGCTTAGAAAATGCATCAAAAGCTTTTATTGGCTTATTAAATGGGAAAAACTTTGGTAAATTAGTTGTTAAACTAAATGATGATCCAACTAGCTAATTTAAATCTTTAAATTTTCTTCCTTCATTTACAAGTTGCTCAAGTAACTTTGGGCAACTCCAAAAACTAGAATTTTCTTTTTCATAACTTTTAATATTATTTAATATTTTATCTAATCCTATTTTATCTGCATAATTCATAGGGCCACCTCTCCATCTAGGAAAACCATATCCATTATTATAAACAACATCTATATCGGAAGGTTTAATGGCAATCTTTTCTTCCAAAATTTTCACTCCTTCTAATACAAGTGCTGTGATATATCTATCAAGAATTTCTTGGTCTGAAAATTCCTTTAGATTAATTCCAACTCGCTCTCTTTCAGATTTGCAGATCTCTTCAATTTCAGGATTAGGAGTTAAGGGCTTTACATCTTTTCCATATAAATAATAACCTTTCCCAACTTTTTGGCCAAACCAACCTCTTTCACAAACTCTATCAGGTATTTCTACATATCTATCATTTTTACTTCTAAAAGGAGCCTTTCTTTTTCTAGTTGCCCAACCAATATCTCCACCAGCCAAATCAATTACTTGGAATGGTCCCATTGCACATCCAAACTCTCGAATAACCCTATCAATATCATAAATACTGGCACCATCCTCTACCATATGATAGGTAGCAACAAGATATTTAGATAAAATTCTATTTCCAATAAAGCCGTCACAAACACCTGATCTTACTGGTATTTTTTTCATTTTTTTTCCTAAAGAAAATGCCGTTGCAACTGTATTAGCGGAAGTTTTTTCTCCAACAATTATCTCTAATAACTTCATAATATTTGCAGGAGAGAAAAAATGCATACCAAGCATTCTTTCAGGGTTATTAATAACTTTTGCAATTTCATTAATATCAAGGTAACTGGTATTAGAAGCTAAGATCGTGTCAGAAGGACAGATTTTATTTAATTTTGTAAATATTTCTTTTTTTATATCCATTTCTTCAAATACGGCTTCTATAATAAGTTCTCTATCAGCTATCTTTTCTAATTCTGTTACGCCAATAAAATTACCTAATAATTTATTTTTTTCTTCTAAACTAATTCGACCTAAGTCAACATTTCGTTGATAAGTACTTTCAATTTTTTTAAAAGACTTTTTAATCAACTCTTCATCTCTTTCTACCATGATAACTGAAAGACCTGCATTTAATGCAGCCATTGAAATTCCAGTACCCATCGTACCACCACCAATAACACCTACTTTTTTAATATCTTTTGATTTGGCTGTCTTAAGTTCAGGGATTTTATTAACCGCTCTTTCTGAAAAAAAAGTATGTATTAATCCTTCTCTTTGAGGACTATTTAAACAGTCTTCAAATAATTTTCTTTCATTATTTATCGCTTCATAAAATTCTAGTTTTAAACCTTGTTGAACACTCTCAATAATAGCATTAGGAGAAAATAAATTTTTATGTTTTGACTTATATTTATTCCTTATTTCATTAATAATTTCAGAGTAGTCTTCTTCTGGTTTTACTTTGGAATGATTTTCAGAGGTTCTTTTAATTTTAGTATTATTTTGAATTAGTTCTTTAGCATAATTAATTCCATTAGATATTGTGTCAGTGTGTTCAAAAATTTTATCAATTATACCGTTTTCAATTGCTTTTTGCGATGGAACATGTTTACCGGTTAACATCATTTCTAAACCCATTTCTATACCAGCTAATCGCGGTAATCTTTGTGTTCCCCCTGCTCCAGGCAATATTCCTAGTAAAACTTCAGGAAGACCAACTTTTGTATTTGGTGTTGCAATTCTAAAATGACAAGCCATGGCAACCTCAAGACCACCTCCTAAAGGCGTGCCATGTAATGAAGCAATAACATATTTATTAAGTTTTTCTATTTTATTACAAATTTCAGATAAAGTAGGACCTCCTAAATTTTTACCAAATTCTCTGATATCAGCGCCAGCTAAAAAAGTTCTTTCTGGAGCACATATAATTACTGCTTTTACTTCTTCTTTTTTTTCTAATTCATTAACTGCATCTAAGAGACCGTTTCTAACTTCTAAACTAATTGCATTAACTGGAGGATTTGAAATTTTAATAATTGAAATTTCACCTTCATAACTTATTGAAACAGGATTCATTTAATTTCCTTTATTTACTTAATTTATTTTTTGCGTCTTTATATTCAGATTTTAATCTATCAATTAATACTTTTGCTGGAGCAACATTTTTTATTGAAGATATACCTTGCCCTGAACTCCAAATATCTTTCCAAGTTTTCGGCTTAGAGGCACCACTACTAAAATTCATATTTGATGCATCACTTGTTTCTAAATTAGCAGGGTCTAATCCTTGTGCGCTTATTGAGGGTTTTAAATAATTTCCATGAACACCAGTAAAAAGATTTGTATAAATAATATCTTCAGATGATGAGTTAGTTATCATTTCTTTATATTTTATATCAGCATTTGCTTCTTCTGTGGCTATGAAAGCTGAACCTATATAGGCTAAGTCTGCACCCATCGCTTGAGCAGCCAGAACTGCTCCACCATTTGAGATAGATCCTGATAACAACAAAGGACCTTCAAACCATTCTCTAATTTCTTGAATAAGAGCAAAGGGTGATAAAGTTCCAGCATGACCACCCGCACCAGCAGCAACAGCTACTAATCCGTCTGCTCCTTTATCGATAGCTTTTTTTGCAAAAAAATTATTAATCACATCATGAAGCACGATTCCATTAACTTGATGAGCCACTTCATTCACTTCTGGCCGAGCACCTAGAGACGTTATCCAAATAGGAACATTCCATTTAGCACAAATATCAATATCTTTTTCTAGTCTTACATTTGATCTATGAACAATGTGGTTTACTGCAAATGGAGCAGCAGGGTTATCAGGATTTTTTTGATTATATTTATCTAACCCTTTTGTTATTTTTTTTAACCAAATTTCAAGCATATTTGGTTCACCCTCCTCTTCTCTAGCATTTAAAGCAGGAAAAGAACCAACAACACCATTTAAACATTGAGCTAGAACTAAATCAGGATTCGAAATAATAAATAAAGGTGAACCTACTATAGGTATCTTTAGTTGATTTAAGGGTTCAAGAAGTGACATCACAATCAAAATATTATCAACATTTAATCTAATGTCACTATAAAAAGTCTAAAGTTTTAAACTTGAAAAATAAAATATTAGTTTGCATAATATTGTTTATATAGAGGATTATTATGGAACTATCAAAAGAACAAATAAAGCAATTTCATGAAGAAGGATATCTTTTTTTACCTGAAGTTTTTACACCTGAAGAAGCAAAGCTTTTAAAACAAGAATCAGAGAATGTTTATTCTATGAATAGAAAAGAAGTTTGGAGAGAGAAAACTGGTGTTGCTCGAACTGCTTTTGCAGCTCATACTTATAATGAAGGCTTTAAAAGACTAGGTGCTCATCCAAGATTAGTTAATCCAGTTAAACAGATTTTAGAAGGTGATGTATACATGCATCAATTTAAAGTCAATGCAAAAGCAGCATTTGATGGTGATGTCTGGCAATGGCATCAAGATTTTGGAACTTGGAACAGAGATGACCAAATGCCAGAGCCAAGAGCCATGAATATTTCTGTATTCGTAGATGACGTTACAGCAGCAAACGGTCCCCTACTATTTATACCAAAAAGTCATAAATTTGGAGTTGTTGAAGCTGGACATGATTTAGAAACAACCAGCTACCCTTTGTGGACGTTAGATCGGGCAAAGGTGAAAGAACTTGCTGAAAATGGCGGATGTGTTGCACCTACAGGGCCCGCAGGAAGTATGTTACTTTTTTCATCCTTACTTGTTCATGCTAGCCCACCAAACATATCACCTTTTGGAAGAACAATTGTCTATTTATCTTTATGTCATATTGAAAATCATATTAGAGCGTTCAAAAGAGATGAATGGATAGCTCATAGAAATTTTGACCCTATTATTCCAATGGACGATAATTGTTTAACTGAACTCGCTATTAAAAATCAAACCGCAGCTGAATAACCCATAATTAGTGTTAGTCAAATCTAAAAACACTAGTAATTTTAGAGATTGTTCTATTGGTTCAATGAAAAAAAATCAACTCTTTCGTTCTGCTAAATTGAGTAATTTAGAAGATGAAGATTTAGATATTTTAGAAAAAAATAAAATATTTAAAATTATTGATTTAAGAGATCCAGTTGAAATCGAAAAAGCACCAGATAATTTATCAAGTAATCTTTTTAAAAAATATATTAATTTGCCTATATCTGCCAATACTCTCTCGAGAATGGCAGATGCATATCACAATTGTAATTACCAAGAAAATGAAACAATTTACGAAAATGTAATGAAAAAAAGTTATGAATTTTATCTTAAAAATCATTCTGAAGTATGGAAAAAATTTTTTACACTTCTTTTAGAGTCAAATGGAAAACCAGTAATTTATCATTGTTCAGCTGGCAAAGATAGAACAGGAATAGCCAGTTATTTAATACAAAGTTTATGTTCTCAAAAAGAGGAATTAATATTTGATAATTATTTGTTATCTAATAAATTATTGAATCAAAGAGACGCCACAGCTGAACAAAAATATACCTTAAAGAGAAATAAAAAAATGACGGATTTAATGCTTAAGGTAATAGGACAAGTTAAATTAGATTATTTAAAAAATTCAATTACTTTTATTAAAAAAGAGTATGGATCTGTTGAAAATTATTTTCTAAAAAAACTTGATTTTAGTGAAAAAGATTTAAAAAATATTAAGCATATATATAGTTAAAAATGTTCCTCGAAAAAAAAATTAATGAATTAATTGATAATAAAAAAACTGTCAATGTAACATTAATTGGTGCAGGAAAATTTGGCTCAATGTTTTTAAGCCAAGCTCCTTATACTAAAGGTTTAAATGTTTTTACAATATGTGACCTAAACATTGATAAAGCTAAAAAAGCTTGTCGTGAGGTTGGCTGGAGCGAAGATCAAATTAACAATATTATATTTACTGAAGATTTTGAAAAAGCAATTAATGATGATGAAGTAGATGTTGTTGTTGAAGCAACTGGCCATCCTTCATCAGGAATTAAACATGCTAGAACATGTTTTAAATATGGCAAGCATGTAATAATGGTAAACGTTGAAGCTGACGTATTAGCTGGACCAAGTTTATCTGCAGAAGCTAACTCTGCAGAAGTAGTGTTTTCAATGGCATATGGTGATCAACCATCATTAACTTTAGAAATTATTGAATGGGCAAGAGCTTCTGGTTTCAAAGTAACCGCAGCTGGAAAAGGTACAAAATATATGCCTGAATATCATTATTCTACTCCAAAAACAGTTTGGGATCATTACGGTCTTACATCAGATGAAGCTGAAAAAGCTGGAATGAATTCAAAAATGTTTAATTCTTTTCTTGATGGAACGAAATCTTCATTAGAGATGTCTGCAATTGCAAATGCATCTGGACTTAATGTACCACATAATGGTTTACTTTTCCCTCCTTGCGGTGTGGATGATTTGGCAAGTCTTTTAAAAGAAAAAAACAAAGGTGGTATCTTAGAAAAAAATCAACAAGTTGAAGTTGTTTCATCTTTAGAACGAGATGGTAGACCTGTATTTAAAGACCTGAGGTGGGGTGTTTACGCTGTTTTACAAGCACCTAATGATTATGCGGCTTCATGCTTTAAACAATATGGAATGAATACTGATCAATCTGGTGAATTTTCAGCTATGTATAAACCTTTTCACTTAATAGGAATGGAATTAAATATTTCAATTTTTTCAGCTGCATTATTGAAACTTCCAACAGGACAAACAAAATATTTCAAAGGCGATGTTGTATCGGTATCAAAAAGAAATCTGAAAAAGAGTGAAAAGCTAGATGGTGAAGGTGGTTTTACGGTATGGGGAAAATTAATACCTGCAAGTACATCTCTAAAATTACAAGCTTTACCAATAGGGCTTGCAAACGATATGTATTTAAAAAATGATATAGATAAGGATAAGATTTTAACATGGAATGATGTTGAATTTGATACAAATAATGAAATTATAAGATACAGACATCAAATGGAAAATAAATTTAGAAATTAATTTTTTTTATAGGTCCTTTATCTAACCTCCAAACAAAATCAAATTGATTATATCTTGGAAAATATTTTGTAATTAATGGGTCATGTCCTGGAATAATTAATTCTTGGGATGAGGCTAATGTTTTAATTATTTTAAAACCATTTAACATTTCTTCTAAATCTACAACTATTGGGAATGGTTTATTCTTAATAAAATTTTCATAAAAATGAGTAGCATCTGACGCTAAACATAAATAACCATTTTCAGTTTTAACTTTTACTGCTTGGAGACCTCTAGAATGTCCTCCAATCATATGAGTTGAAATACCAGGTAAAATTTGACCAGTACCATTATAAAAAATTACTCTTCCCGAAAAAACATTTTCAACCATTTGAGAAATGTGTTTTCCAGTAAATGGCATCTTAATTGTTTCATGACACATGCAAGGACCTGTTGCATAAGACATTTCCATTTCTTGTAAATGAAATTTAGCATTTGGAAATTCATTTAATCCTCCTGCATGGTCATAATGAAGATGAGTAATTATAACATCTGAAATTATTTCTGGATTAATACCAAAATCTCTAATTGCTTTTGAAGGAGATCTAATAATTGGTCTATTTCTTCTATTTGCTTCTTCTTGATCGTAACCAGTATCAACTAAAACAATTTGATCATTATTTTTTAGAACCCAAATAAAATAATCTATTGAGTGCTGTTCATGTGCATGATCATCAAAAATAAAACTATCATTTCTTGTTCTATCATTTCTCTCAGCATATTTAATTGCATAAACTTCCCATTTTTTTTCAAGCGAATCCATATTTAACTCTCAAAATCTTCTAATCTATCTGTTGCTGGCGGTGGTGTTCTAGTAATTTTATTAATAGATTCATAAATTTCTTTTGTAATACTAATCTTCATTGAATCTAAAGAAGGTATTAACTGCTTTAAATTTCTAGCAGAGATTATTGGTGACAAAATATCTTGATTATATATTACCCAAGCTACCGCTAAAGAAATTGGATTATAATTTAATTCTTTAGATAATTTTATAAAATCTTTTACAACTTTATTCATCCAATTCTGGCCATACCTTTTTTGATATTTTTCATTATGATCTAATCTTCCAATTTCATTTTTTTGTGTCTCTCTAAAATCTTGATCATATTTACCTGTTAACAATCCACCACCAAGCGGACTATAACTAATTACATTTAAATTTTCAGAATGTGCCATAGGCAAAATTTCAACTTCAACTTGTCTCTTAACAAGATTATACATAGGTTGTAAAAACTCAATTAAAGGAAAATGGTTAATTTTTGAAATATATTGTGCTTTCATTATCTGCCATGCAGCAAAATTTGAAACGCCCAAATGAAAAAATTTTTTTTCATCTTTTAATTTTTTTAATGCGTTTAAACTTTCTTCTAAAGGAGTATTGTCATCCCAGTGATGTATAAAAAAAATATCAACATAATCTTGATCCAGTCTTTTTAAACTTTCTCCTAGTTGATTTCTTAAATTTTCGGGATCTGCGCCACCTTGAGAACCAGCTTTTGTTACTATTAATAACTTCTCTCTCTCTTCTTTGATTAATTTTCCTAAAATTTTTTCAGATAATCCTTTTGTATATACATAAGCTGTATCAAAAAAATTCACTTCATTTTCTCTACATTTTAGGTACATTTCTTCCGAATCCTTTGCAGAAGCCCCATCACCAAACTGCATGGTACCAAAACATAATTTAGATGGAGTTAAATTATTTGGCCCAAAAGTTTTTATCATATGTTATTTATCCTCTCTATTAATTTCTTTCATCCATGAAAGTCCATCATCAGTATTTGTTAAAGGATTATATTCGGCTCCAACATAACCTTGATAACCAAATTTATAAATTTCTGATAAAATATTACTGTAATTTAACTCTCCAAAAATTGGTTCATTTCTTTTTGGAACTGATGCCATTTGAACATGGCCTATAAAATTGAAGTTATCTTTAAATCTAGTTAAAACATTTCCTTGGCTTATTTGAACATGATAAAAATCAAACATAATTTTTACATTGTTATTACCAACTAACTGACAAATCTCTTTTGCCTGTTCAACATTTGTTAAAAAATATCCAGGAAAATCTTTCTGGTTTTTAGGTTCAATTACTAATCCTATATTTGTGTCGTTTAGTTGAGATACAGCATATTGTAAATTTTCAACAAGTGTTTTTAAAGAGTTATGATTTTGTTCAGTAATGCCACACATAAAGTGGATGTTTTTAGCACCAATTACCTTAGCATATTCAATTGCCTGATCAATCGCTGATCTTGCCTCCTGTACTCTAGAGGGAACAGCATTTAAACCGTTATCACCCTTACTTACATTACCTTTGATAGTATTAATTCCAATAATTGGAAGATTAATTTTATCAATAGCTTTTTTTAATTCATTTGCGTCAACTTCATATGGAAATTGAAATTCAACTGCATCAAAATTTTTTTCTTTAGCCTTATAAACTCTTTCTAAAAGAGGTAATTCAGACCATAAAAGACCAACATTAGCAGAAAGTTTCATTATTAATCCCAATTAACATTAAATTTATTTACAGTTTCTTTTATTTGATTTTCGTTTAACAAATTTGGTTTAAAACCTCTTGTAATCAACGAAAGTTTAGCAGTATTTTCAAGCTCTTCAATGGCATTTGTGGCACTTTCAAGACTCTTTCCAGAAACTACTGGCCCATGATTTGCGAGTAAAACTGCTGATCTTTTTGAAGCGACTCCTCTTATAACATCGCCTAACTTAGGATCACCAGGCAAATAAAAAGGCAAAAGTTTAACTTTACCTAATAGCATAATCGAATAAGGTGTGAGTGGTTGAAAAATATTATCAACATCTAAATTTGGTAACATGGAATAAGCAACTGAATAAGTTGAATGCAAATGAACTACAGCTCCAACTCTATTAGAATTTTTTTCATAAAAGGCTTTATGTAAAAACAGTTCTTTAGTTGGCTTCATTGTACCAATAACTTCATTCTTAGAAGTTATTTTACATACATGATCTGGTTGCAATCTTCCCAAAGAACAACCAGTAGGAGTGATTAAAAGATCTCCATCTTCAGTAATAGCTGAAATATTGCCAGTTGATCCGTGTGTTAGTCCCCTATCAAATAAAGATTTACCAATGATACAAATTTGATCTCTTAAAAAATTTTCGGAAAAATTATTTGACATTAATACTCCATTAACGAAAAGCCAATTGCTAAAAACAAACCTACAACAACATGACTGCATATTGATAATACTTTAGTTAATTTGGGGTTTGGAGTTTTATTTCCCATTAATCCTTTTCCAGTTGCAGGTAAAAAAAAAACCAGGGTACTACAACAGATATTAGTCCAAAAAGAAATCCTGATAGAAGTGACGTATTAAAAAAATCAAAAAAAGTTAAGCAAATCCAGTATGCAAATCCATATCCAATACCAACTATATAATGAAATATCCATCCAATAGGAAGTTCATACTTTATAGGTTTTTCATTTTCTAAATTAATATTAAATATAATTCCTTTATTTATTAACATTAGCAGCCATCTTCCAGTAGGAGCCCAATTAGTAGGAGGTATTTTATACAAAACAAATAAAAGTCTTTGCCACAAATCCATAGCAATACAACATAATATTCCAGAAAAAATAATATCTACAACCAAAATTTTACCTCGAAATTTTTAATCTTTCATTTTTGACTATTATTAGTTAACAATAATAATAAGTTAAATTCTATAAGATTATAAAATATTGAGGATAAAATGAGTGAATTCGATGGACACATTGCAGTCATTACTGGTGCAGCCCAAGGTATAGGTTATGCAACTGCAGAAAAACTTAAACAAGATGGTGCCAAAATCGTTATTTGGGATATGGATAAAAACTTAGGAGAAACTGCAGCTCAAAAATTAGATTGTGATTTTCTTCAAATGGATATGACAGACGATAAAATTGTAGAAAAATGTACGTCTGAAACATTAGGTTTACACGGTAAAATTGATATACTTGTTTGTAGTGCAGGTATTGCAGGCCCCACCATGCCAACATGGGATTATCCAGTTAATGAGTGGTTAAAAGTAATGAATGTGAATGTTAATGGTGTATATTATTGCAACAGACATGTAATTAAAACAATGCGTGAAAAAGGATATGGTAGAATTGTAAACATAGCTTCAATTGCTGGAAAAGAAGGTAATCCAAATGCAGCAGCATATTCTGCGTCAAAAGCGGCTGTAATTGCATTAACAAAGTCTCTCGGAAAAGAAACTGCTGATCAAGATATAGCTGTAAATTGTATTACTCCTGCGGCTGCAAAAACAAGAATTTTTGATCAAATTAGTCAAGAACATATAGACTACATGTTGTCTAAAATACCTAGAAATAGATTTGTTAAGGTAGAAGAAATTGCATCTTTGATAAAGTTTCTAGTAAGTAAAGAAAATAGTTTTACTACAGCTGGTGTATTTGATATTTCTGGTGGAAGGGCTACTTATTAGATAATTTAAATTATTCTTTATTTTTTTCATTCAATTGCTTTTGAAGTGTAGCAATTTGTTCTTTCATTAGATCGATATCAGATTTATAATTTTCTTGTTTCGGTTCTTCTTTTGGTGCTTTTTCTGATTTTTTTGTTTCACTTGAGTCTTCAGTATTAGAATTATCATACCATGGATACATAATATTTGACATCATTTGAGATTGAAAATCTTGCCAATTTTTCAAGGTTTCAGTGTTTTTTTCATTATTAGAATTAACGTCAAAATTAGAATTAAAGCTCTTTAAAAACTTTTCTTGATTTTCCTTCATAAAATTAAACGTTTGTGACAAAATCTCAGGCATGAAATTTTTAGATGCATCACTATAGCTTTTGATAATTTCCGTTAAAATATCTTTAGGAATAGATGCGCCTTTTTTAATTTCGTAATCTGATATTATTTGAAGAAGATATTGATTTGTGACATCTTCATTTGTTTCTTTGTCAATAATTTGGACTTCTTTACCATCTCTAATGAACTCAGCTATTTGGTCAAGTGTTACATACTCACTTGTTTGGGTATTATAAAGTCTTCTACTTGAATATTTTGTTATTATTATTTTATCAGTCATTAATTTAGATTAAATAATAAATAATTAATCTTCAACTGATAAAAAGGCGGTAAATTAACCGCCTTTTATCTTTATAAAAACTTATTCAGATATTTCTGTTTCAGCAGTAGGTGTTTGTTTAGGTGTAGTTGCTTTTTTTGAAGCTTTGTTCATTTCATCCTTAGCTTCTTTTCCAGCTTGCATAAATAATTCAATTGTATCTAATTGAGTCTTTTTTGCTATTTCAGCAAATTCAGACATAAATTTTGGTGAAGTTTGAGCTTGTTCAGTCACAAAATCAGTAGCTACTTTTACGTAATCTTCTGGTTTTGATTGCGGCTTAACAAGTTTATCCATACCACCAATTGTTTCTTTAGTCCAAGCTTGTGATACTTCAACATTTTTTTTGAACGTATCAAACGCTATCTTTGAGAATTTAGAATTATATTCATTAGCACTTTTGTAAAAATCTTCAAGGTTAACTGGACTTTTAGAAAACATTTCTTCAAAGTTCTTTTTATAATCATCAAAACTAAACATATGCACACTCCTTTTTTTCTGCACTGCAATATATATATACTGCAATGCAGAAATGTCAAGTATATTTTTCTGCAAACGCGAAATTATTTAAATTTCTTTTTTACATAAGACCCTGGAGCATTTTCAATTACCTGAAATTCGTTATTATGATTAAAATTCATTTCATCTAAAGAACCACTTT
>QCNM01000036.1 GCA_003210115.1 SAR116 cluster bacterium AG-426-A06
TCACAAATTGAAAAATTACCAAAACTTAATTGGTCAGGGCCTATTTATTCATTAAAAGAAATGATGGAGTTTCACGGTAAGTATAATTATCAAGATAGAAGAGTTCTGAGAAAAAAATTTAAAAACTCTAGAAAAGATTACAAGAGGGCAAAAAAGTTACTTAAATATCAAACTGGTCATTATTATTTTGAACCTTTATGGTTATATATAAGACATAATGAAGCAATTAACGGTTCTTCCCCAGTGTTTCAAAGATTTCTTCATTTTTGGGGCAATCATTTTGCAATTCAACAAAAAGATGCAATGTATTCTTATGATGTAGGACCATACCATAGAGAAATAATTGCTCCATCAATGTTAAAAAGCGTAGAAGATTTAGTTTATGATGTAACTATTTCTTGGGCAATGATACATAATTTAGATAATACAAAATCTATAGGACCTAATTCACCAAAAGCATTTAAGTATGCTGAAAGAGGAAAGTCAGCTAATTTAAATGAGAATCATGGCAGAGAGTTACTTGAGCTACATACAGTTTCACCAAATGCTGGTTATACACAAAATGATGTTATAGACATGTCTAAAGTAATGTCCGGTTGGATGCATAGAATTCCTAAAATGAGTTCAAAGATTCACAAAAGAGAGGAAAATGTCCCTGTACATTTTATAGAAGAATATCATGATAGCGGTCCATTTACCATATTAGGAAAAAAATATGTTGAGGGTTTTGGTACTAAGGCAGCCAGAGAGATGTTAAGAAAAGTGATTAAGGATTTAGTAAAAAATCCAGCATGTATAGAATTTATTTCAAAAAAATTATGTAATCATTTTATCACTCAAGATCCGTCGTATGAAATTGTTAATTCAGTAATAAGTGCATGGAAAAAATCAAAAGGTGATCTAAAAACAATACATTCTGAAGTTTTAAAACAAGCTTATAAATTTTCTTATTTAAAAAAATTTCAACAACCCGAAACTTGGTTATTACAATTCATAAAAATGTCTGGTTTAGATTATTTTCCAAAAGATATGACTTATGACTTTGAGACTATGATTCCACGGGATAAAGACCGTGTAAGAAGAATTTGTAGAAACTTAGGCCAATTACCATTTAGACCACTTCAGCCTAATGGTTGGTCAGATTTTGAAGAAGACTGGCTTTCTCCAGAATTTTTATTTAGAAGAATTGGCATTTTGAATGCATTAAAACAAAAAGGTAAACTAATACATTTAGATAAAAGCTATTTAGATAGAATAATTGAATTAAATTTTGATAATGTTTCGGAGATAAAAACTTTTCTTGAAAAGGTTAATAATAATGAAGAAAGTGTTGCGCTTTTTAGTAGTAAATGGATGTTAAAGACATGAAAATTAATAGAAGACAATTTACATTAGGGTCAACAACACTTTTATTATCAGGGATGTTACCTCTTAAAGTTAATTCATCTATTTTAGATAATAAAAAGAACCTGGTTGTAATTATGTTAAGAGGTGCGATGGATGGTTTGACATCAGTTCCTTACATTCATGATAATACATTAGAAAAAGTAAGACCTGACATAGTTGTAAAAAAATTATTAGATTTAAATAGTGATTTTAGCCTCCATCCTAAACTTTCAGGTTTCCACAAATTGTGGAAATCAAATGAAGCTTCAATTGTTCATGCAACAAATATTCCATATACTGGCAGGTCACATTTTGATGGTCAAAATTTAATGGAAAGTGGTGGTACAATACCTTATAAGTTGAAAACAGGATGGCTTGGAAGGGGAATTGATGTTGCTGGATTAGAGGGCTTGTCCATGTCCTTGCCTATGCCATTATTATTAAGGGGTAAAGCAAATCAAGATAATTTTTTTCCTTCGAAGTTGAGTATGCCAAATAGAAATTTAGTTGATATATTAAAACATCATTATGATGACGAACCTCTATTAAAAAAATCTTTTGATAAACTAATTAGTAGGCCAATCTCTATGACTAAATCTCCAAATAATAAAAATTTAAAAACACTTGCAAGGATTGCAGGTTCAGAGCTTAAAAAAATTGATGGTCCTCGAGTTGCTGTGTTTGAAGTGTTTGGTTTTGATACTCATGCTGCACAAGGGGGTGCAGATGGTGAGCATGGACAAAAACTTAAACAAGTAGATTATACATTTGATGTTTTGAAAAAAACATTAGGTAACACTTTTAAAAATACTTTAATAATTACACTTACTGAATTTGGAAGAACACTAGTTCAAAATAATGGCTATGGAACAGAACATGGTTATGGTACTTCGATTCTTTTAGGTGGTGGTTTAGTTAAAAAATCTCAAGTCTACGCAGATTGGCCTGGTATTAAAAATAAAAATTTATTTGAAGGAAGAGATTTAAACTCTACCTTAGATGCTCGTTCTGTTTATTGTTCAGCAATGTCAGTGTGTTTTGATACAGACTTTCAATTGTTAAATACAGAAGTTTTTCCTGATGAAAAATTAAAGGATCTCACAGAAATGTTATTTAAAGTATAATTATGATATTTTATTGTTATATCAATATTGATTAACTTTCTCTTAATGAAATGAGCCCGACACCGGATGCTTCGAATCCACCATCAACTGATAAATTTTGTCCAGTTATATAACTTGCTTTTTCAGAGGATAAGAAAAAAATTGCCTCAGCAATTTCATTTTCCATACCATATCTGTTAAGTGGTATTGAATCATGGTAAGCTTTTACAATGTCAGGAGTGTGAACTGCTTGAGCTAATTTAGTCTTTACAGGCCCTGGTGAGACACAATTTACTCTGATCCCAAATTCGCCTAATTCTATAGCTTGTTGTTGAGTTAATTGAATAATTGCTGCTTTTGAAGTTCCATATGCAATCCTTAAAGTTGAAGCTCTTAATCCAGATATTGATGCGATATTAATAATATTTCCTTTCGATTTTTTTAAATATTTAATTACATTTTGTGTTGTTAAAAATGTACCATCTAAATTTGTATCCATGATTTTACGCCAATTTTTAAATTTTACAGTTTCAATTTTTCCGAAATCAGCTACACCGGCATTATTTACCAAAATATCTATTCGTTTCCCCCATTTATAAATATCCTCAATCATACTTTTGTTTTTTTTGGGATCTGATATATCACAGATATATTTAAATAATTTGTCATTTTTTAATTTAAGTTTATTAACTTCATTTCTGTCTCTATCAACTATTACAACCCTATAATTTTGTTGTAAGAATATTTTAGCTGTAGCAAGACCAATGCCTCTTGCAGCACCTGTTATTATTGCTACTTTATCCATGAAGTTTTACCATGTTTCGCCGAATGGTCTTAACTCTACTCGAAAAGACCACGTTGATTTATCCTGAAGCACTGTTTTATACATTTCTTCTGCTATTGCGGTTGGTTTTGAGAAATAATCGTCTGGTTTGTCCGGTTGCATGTAAGGACGTGTTCTTGGTGTATCTATAGCTGCGTCAATAATGAAATAAGCAACATGTATACCTTTTGGACCAAATTCTCTTGCAATTGATTCAGCCAAAATTCTTTGAGCTGCTTTTGTAGATGCAAAAAAACCCCAATGTGATTTACCCCTAGTTGCTGCAGTATTACCAGTTATTAAAATACTTCCTTTTTTTTTGGACAACATACTTGGTAAAGTTTCTCTTACAAGATGTAATAGGGCTGTTGTATTTACTCTAAAATTAAGTTCTAAATCATCAGGATTTAATTTTAATATACTTCCTCTTGATGCACTTGGAGCATTATGTATTACAACATCTGCAGGACCTAAATTATTTTTTATTTTCTTTAAGGTTTTTTTAAACTTTTCCAAATGACCTACATCACAAGGATAGGAAAAAATGTTTTTATATTTTTTTTCTAAATCATTTAAATTTTTTTTATTCCTTGCAATCATTGCAACTTTATATTTTTTTTTACCAAAAAGTTTTGCTATTTCAGCGCCAGTTCCTTTGTCAGGACCAACTCCAGTAACGATACAAACTTTTTCTTTTTCAGACATCGAAACAATCTTGTTTGTATAGAGTATCTCGCCATTTTATTGTATTTGGCAATGTTTTTGGTATTTCAAATTTTAATAATTCACATGATTTAAAAATTGAATATCCAGTTATATCAGCAATTGTAAATTGTTCGCCACAAATGAATTTGTTTTTTTCAAGATGTTGATCAATTCTTTGAAAAAGCAATTCGATCATTTGTATGCCTCTTTTTACAATTTCCGGCATTTGTTTAATATCATTTCTCGTGCCTGCCAATACTCTATTAACAAAAAATGATGATTTGTTTCTTATTGCATTCCCCAAAGGAGAATAGCCGTCTAATTCTAACCTTCTGTTCCACATATCAATATATGCTCTCATCTTAGGTGTAGATCCAAATAAAGTAGGTTCTGGAAAATGTTCCTCTTCTAAATATCTACAAATACTAATACTTTCAGAGATTATTGTATTATCATCGAGTTGTAGAAAGGGAACGCAATTAAATGGGTTCATAGATTTGAAAGGCTCTTTGAATTGTTCTCCTTCTCTAACATTAATTTCTTGTTCTGGTATTTCTTTATTTTTAAACTTTAAAAAAATTTTCACTCTTCTTCCATTTGGAGCAAGTGTAAAATTATATAATTTCATTTTTAATCCTATGTTTTGATTTTGTATCCTGTTTTAAAAATTTTCCATATAATTATTATACATAGTAAAATAAACAAAGAAATTGAAAATATACTTATTAAAATATTTACTTCACCAGTACCAAAAAAAGAATATCTAAAACCAGATACGAGATAAAATATAGGGTTAAATAATGTAATCGTTTGCCATAAATCTGGAAGTACATCAATAGTATAAAAACTACCTCCTAAAAAAACTAATGGTGTAATGATTATCATTGGCACAAAATTTATTTGTTCAAAATTATCTGAAACAATTCCAATAATAAAACCTAATAAACTAAATGATACACATGATAATAGCAGCATACACAACATCAAAATTGGAAATTTTATATCGAGATCAACAAAAAAAGTTGAGGTCATTAAAATTAGTAATCCAAGACAAAATGATTTAGTCGCAGAAGCACCTACATAACCTATAACAATCTCAACATATGAAATTGGGGCAGATAAAATTTCGTAAGTAGTGCCAAGAAATTTAGGAAAAAATATACCAAATGAAGCGTTATTTACACTTTGCATTGAAATAGTTAAAATAACTAAACCAGGTACTATAAATGCTCCGTAAGGTATTTCATTTGTAAAGTTTATGTTATTTCCAATTGCTGTTCCAAAGACAATAAAATATAAAACAGTTGATAATATTGGAGAAATAAGACTTTGGATAAGTGTTCTAAATGTCCGAGACATTTCAAAAATATAAATAGCTTTAATAGATCTAAAATTAATCATTTTTTAAAATCTCAACAAATATTTGTTCAAGATTAGATTGTTTAGTCTGAACATCTATTAACTCAATTCCAGTTTTTTTTATCTCATTCAGCAAAGTAGTTATACCTGTTTTTTTCTTATTGGGGCTATAATCATATTCTAAATTTTTTTTATCTTTGCTAATACGAAGTTTAAATTTTCCTAGAGCTTTGTCTATTTTGTTAATTTTACTATTTGTATGAATTATTAATGTTTTTTTACTCATTCTATCTATTAAATTATCCTTCTTATCAATTAACAAAATTTTCCCATTATTAATTACAGCAATTCTGTTTGCCATTAATTCTGCTTCTTCAATATAATGAGTAGTTAAAATAATTGTGACCCCACTTTTTTGGAGGTTTTTGATAGTATTCCACATATCTTTTCTAAGCTCGACATCCACGCCGGCTGTTGGTTCATCCAAAAACAGGACATCTGGTTCATGACTTAATGCCTTGGCAATTAAAACTCTTCTTTTCATTCCGCCGGAAAGAGATCTAATGATTTGATCTTTTTTGTCCCATAAACTTAATTTTTTTAATAAATTTTCAATATATTTTTCGTCAGATTTTTTGCCAAATAATTGTCTTGAAAAATTTACTGTATTAATAACTTTTTCAAAAGGTTCAAAAGATAATTCTTGAGGTACTATACCAATGCATTTTCTGGCCTCTCTATAATCATCTACTACATCAAAACCTTTAACTTTTATATCCCCAGATGTAATTGAAGATATACCGCATATATTGGATATTAATGTAGTTTTACCGGCACCATTTGGTCCTAACAATGCAATTATCTCGCCTTTGAAAATATTAAGATTCACATTTTCTAAAGCAACTTTATTATCTTTATATGTCTTTCTAAGATTTTTAATTTCTATTATAGTTTGCATATAAAATTAGAATTAATATTATTTAATCATAACATATACACAAAATATTTATTTAGAAGTAAAAAATTGCAAGAATTATATATAACTGGTGCTGGTGTTAGTTCAGCAAGTGGGATACCAACATTTAGAGGTGGTGATGGATTTTGGACAGTAGGTAGCGTTAATTATACACCACAAGAAATGGCAACTAAATATATGTATGAAAACTACCCAGACCAATTTTTACTATGGTATTTTAAAAGATTTATCGCATATAAGGATGCAAAACCAAATTTTGTACATAAATGGCTGTCTAATAAAAATCTTATAACTCAAAATATTGATGGTTTGGATGCTAAGGCTGGAAATAAAAATTATATAAGTATTCACGGAAGATTAGATAAAGTCATTACTTATCAAGATGAAATGGAGTATCAAATACCTATTGATGCAAATTGGAACGAGATTGATCCTTCACTTGAAGATAATAAATTAATTTCATCGTTATTTGATAAATTTAAAATTTTAGAAACAAACAATTTTAAACCTAAAATTAAATCTTCTTTAAAACCTTTTGTATTATTATTTGATGAAATGTATACGGAAATTTATAGATTTTCTGAAGCTGAAGAATGGATGAATGCAGCAAAAAAAATGATATTTATTGGTACGTCCTTTAGTGTGAATATTACATCAATTGCATTAAGAATAGGTATGTCAAATAATATACCAATTGAAATTGTTGACCCTAAACCAATGAAATTAAACTATCCAAATATAAAATATTTTGAAATGTCGGGAGAAGAATACTGCAAGTTAAAAGAAGATTTATAAAATTTTCCACGTTGATGTAGCGTATGCAGCTAATTTTCCATCTTCTCTAAATAATTTAGAATCTAGTGTACTTATAGTTCGTCCTTTTTTTAAAAAAGAACCAATACATTTAATTTTTTCATGTTTAATAGCTGACATAAAATTCACTTTTAATTCTAAAGTAGTTCCTGCGCTTTGTTCATTTTTTATTAAATGTCCCATTGATATATCCATAATGGTTGTAATTATTCCTCCATGAAGAGTACCTTGAGGGTTAAACATTGGTGGAACAGATTCTAATGAAACTATGCATTTGTTCGGCTCAAAATTTATTTCAGCGCCTAAAAATCTTAATAAATAAAATGATCCAAATTCTTGTTTATCTGAACTTAAACCACGTTCATGCATCTTGTTACTGATTGATCTTATCTCATTATTCATGGATAGTTAATCGATCTTAAGTTTTGAGAGTTTTTCAAAATCAAATACAACCCCATGACCAGGTTTGTCTGGGGCAGGAGAGTATCCATTATTTATTGAAAGTTTTTCTTCTATATAATCATCAATTCTCCAAGCGTGAAATTCCATATATGATGCATTTGGACAAGCCGCTAGTAAATGAACATGAAGTTCATGGACACCATGTGAAACAACAGGTAAGCTATTTATTTCAGCAAGTTTTGCAACTTTCATATAAGTTGTTATACCACCACAAGTAGTTAGGTCTGGTTCAACATAATCAACACCATTATTTTTTATTAATAAATTCATTTCGACTAGTGTGTGTAAATTTTCACCTGCTGCAATTGGAACTTTTCCCAGAGACCTTAGATATTTATATCCTTCAAAATCGTCAGGTTGGATTGGTTCCTCTAGCCATACTAAATTAAACTTTTCAATTTCGTTGAATGCTTTCATGGCTTGATTAACAGTCCATGCTTCATTGGCATCAGCCATTAATGATATATCACTTGATAAGTGACTTCTCATAGCGTCTAGTCTTTCCAAATCTTCTTTTAATGTTTCTCTACCAAGTCGCATTTTGATTGCTCTAAACCCTTGATCAAGAGATTTTGTAGCTTCTGCTAATAATTTGTCTTTTGAAAAATTTAAATCTATATTACCTGCGTAACATAATACATTTTTTTGAAATCCACCTAATAAACTCCACAATGGTTCATTTAGATATTTACCTTTTAGATCCCACAAAGCTACATCCACGGCTGCTATTGCAAAGCTGACAGGACCACCTCTTCCCGCGTAGTGAACTTTTTTCCACATAAGGTTCCATAAATACTCAATATATCTTGGATCCTTATTTTTAAGCAAATCTACAAAACTATTCTTTATTATTTGAGCAATGGCTTTTCCTTGATTTTCGTGAACTGTAATATAACCAACTCCTTCAATACCATTATCATTTGTTACTCTACATATAACTAAGTCAAAAGATTTCATAACTCCTGCTGCATACGCTTCCACTGGTTCAGGCAAAGGGATATTAAAAGTGTCAATTTTAATTTCTGAAATAAACATAGAAAAAATATACAATATACTATTTAAATTTCAAATTAATTAACTATATATATTTTAGACATTGCATCATTTGGATGTCTATTTAAATCAGAAAATCGCCATAATGGGATTTTCGTTAACTTGCTTTTAAAGGAGTAAATTATGACAATATTACCAACACTAGCTCTACGTTCATTTGTAGGATTTGATAACCTCTTCAACGAACTAGAGAATTTTAATAACCAAAAACAAAGTTCATTTCCTGCTTATGACATTATCAGACATTCTGATGATGAGTATGAAATAACTTTAGCAGTATCTGGTTTCAATAAAAAAGATATTAATATTGATGTACATGATGGTGTTCTTACAGTTAAAGGTCAAATCATGAGTGACGTTCAAGATAAAAATATTCAATATCTTTATAATGGAATTGCTAAAAGATCATTTGAACAAAAATTCAGATTAGAACAGTATGTGGATGTCAAAGAAGCAAACTTATCTAATGGACTTTTAAACATTGTTCTTAAAAGAGAAATTCCTGAGGAAAGAAAACCTAAAAAGATACCATTAAAAGTTATCTAAAATAATATTGTCTTACAAAGTGACTTGAAATGTCGCTTTGTAAGATTACATGATTATCATGGAATTCCTATTATTATGGTTTTTTAATCAAGACGTATTTGTAAGTGGCTTAAGATATAAATCAGCTGCTGAATGTTTTACAAATGCTCAAAATGCAGGCTTAGAATTAAGGGATGTTGGTTTAAACCCACCAACTTTTACATGTATTCCAGTATCAAAAGATAAAGAATTAAAAATTTACAGACAAGGATCTGTATCTAAATTTCCTTTTTAATTTCATTTTAATTTAATTTTACTATAGTTATTGTACAAAAAGTAACTTGGGGAGGATTTATGAAGTTATTTTATATTTTTACAACACTTTTAGGTTATTTATTATCTAGTACTTTAACTTTTGCAGATACTAAAATAACATACAAATCAGCTAAATCGACATCATCATATTATCAAATGGGTGTTCAAATAGCTGAAGCGATGAAAAAAAACTCAAATGGTTCAATTATTGTCACCGTAGAAGAGAGCCAAGGTTCTGTACAAAATGTTAAAGAAGTTAAGGCTAGAAAAGGTAATTATGTATTTACTACACCACCAGTTTTAATAAAACTAGCTATCGCTGAAAAAGCTATGTTTAAAGGAAAGGGTGATCCTAGATATTCAGATATAAGAGCCTTATTTCCAATTCCATCATTAACTATGCATTTTGTTATGTCAAAAAAATCAGGAGTTACCAAATTTTCAGAAATGTCTGGAAAATCAATATTAATTGGTAAAGGTTCTTTTGGTGCTAGAGAGGGTGCAAAATACCTTAAGATGTTTGGTTTGGAAGGCAAAATTAATTTGGCAAATGTAGAATTGTCAAATGCTGTTCCCGCACTAAAGAATGGTCAAATTGATGGTTTTGTCACAGCTGGATCTTATCCAGCTCCAAATGTTATTGAAGTTGCTTCTTCACTCGGAGTAAATGTAATTTCACTATCAGATGATCAAATTAAAAAAACAAAAAGAACTAAGTTAATTATACCTAGTGGAACTTATAAAGGCCAGAGTTCTGATATTCAAACAACTTCATTACCAGTAGTTACTTATACTACAACAGATATGAGTTCTGATGTTGCTTATAACTTAACTAAAACTTTTTGGGAAAGTAAAAACTCATTAGGTCAAGCTGCTAAGTGGTGGAATGGTGTTGAATTTAACATGATTAATAATATTTCAACTAAAATTCACCCAGGTGCATTAAAATATTACAAAGAAAAAGGCGTAAAAATATCTTCTCATCATAATTAATGAGAATTGATAAAAATATATGGATAATGATTGGCCTAGGGTCAATCATTTTTCATATGTTCTTAATTTTTTCTGGATTGATACCAAATTTAGTTTCAAGACCCATTCATATGGCTTTTGCTATCCCATGGATTTTTTTATATTCAGAAAATGATAAAAAAGTTTCTTTTATAAATATAGTTTTAACTGTTCTAGGTGTTTTATCTTGTTTATGGATTGCTTTAAATCATGATTTATTATCTGACCAATATGGTTTTATCGAAAATGAATTTCAATTCATACTAAGTTTATTTTTATTATTTTTAGTTTTAGAAATGGCTAGAAGATCAGTTGGTTGGCCTTTACCATTAGTTACGCTCATTGCTTTGTTATATGGCATGTTTGGTTATTTGATACCCGGAGAATTTGGTCATCCTGGAATACCTGTTAATAGTTTTTTAGGTAACTTAACCATTGCTGAAACTGGACTTTGGGGATCTTTAACTAATGTTTCGGTTACGATTGTGTCAATTTTTGTAATATTCGGATGTTTTTTAAATTCTGGAGAGGCAGGAGAAGGTTTCATGAATATTGCAAAATTTTTTGCTGGAAAGCTAAAAGGGGGTGCAGCAAAAGTTTCAATAATTTCATCAGCATTATTTGGATCCATATCTGGCTCTGCTTCTGCTAATGTTGCGTCTACTGGTTCAATCACATTGCCAACAATGAAAAAACTTGGGTACCCAAAAAAGTTAGCAGCATCTGTAGAGGCAGTTGCTTCTTCTGGAGGGCAAATTATGCCTCCACTTATGGGTGCTGGTGCTTTTGTTATGGTTGAGTTAACAGGCATACCTTATGATGAAATAATTGTTGCTGCTTTTCTTCCTGCATTATTATTTTTTTTTACAGTTTGGATTGGTATTAATTTTTATTCAGGTATTTATCATTTAAAGCCTATGCCAAAAAAGGATACACCTAATAAAAAGTTAGTTTTTTTTACATTTATATTTTTTCTTGTTCCATTTTTTATCTTGTTATTTTTTATGTTTAGTGGCTTTACTCCACAATTTTCTGCCTCAATTGCAATTTTATTATCGTTTGTACTATTATTTTTTAATCTAAATACAAAATTTGATATTAAGGTAGGATTTGATAGATTAAAAAAAGCTTGTAATTTATGTGGCAAGCAAATTTCTTTAATTGCTTCGATAATTTTATGTGCTTCCTTGATTATTGGTGTTTTGGCAATGACAGGACTAGGCATAAAGTTAACATCTTTAATAATGTCATTTTCAAACAATAATGTATGGCTGGCATTATTATTCACTGCTTTAGCATGTTTGATTCTAGGAATGGAAGTTCCAACTACTGCAGCTTATATAATTTGTGTAACTGTAGCTGGGCCAGCATTGATTGATATGGGATTAGACATACTTCTTGTACATTTATTTGTATTTTGGTTTGCGCTTTTATCTACAATAACTCCTCCAGTATGTGGAACAGTTTTTATCGCAGCTGGAATGGTAAATGAAAACTGGGTAAAAGTATCTGTAACTTCTATGATTTTAGGTTTGGGGTTATATTTTATTCCTTTAGGCATGGTTTCAAATCCAAGTTTAACAAAATTAGGATCAACTCCTATAGAAGCATTAATTGCAATGTTTAAAATTTCAATTTGTTTGTTAATGTTTTCATTTTCTATAATTAAAGCTAAAAATTTTTTATTAAAA
>QCNM01000037.1 GCA_003210115.1 SAR116 cluster bacterium AG-426-A06
GTTCAGCACCTATTTCACCCAAAGCAGCTATACCAATAAAAAATGGCCTGCCAGTCATCACAAAGTTAGCTCCTAACATAATTGCTTTACACATATCTTGTCCAGAATAAAACCCACTATCTATAATTATAGGAAAATCTTTTTTTAGGCTTTTTCTAACTTCTGGTAGAATTTGTATAGGGCTTGGAGCTAAATCAAGTTGCCTTCCACCGTGATTAGATAAATAAATGCAGTCAATGATTCTTGAGGCTTTTACTGCATCATCTGAATGCATAATACCCTTTAATACAACTGGTCCTTTCCAGATATCTTTTACTTCTTTTAAGTAATCCCAGTCTAAAAACCTTTTCATTTGACTTCCAGCGAAACCTGCTTTGACTTTTTTTGTCCCATGCCAATTTCCATCCATATATTGATCCATTGTTCCAAATTTTGGCAGTCCATTTGTTAAAGTTTGAAAAGACCATGAGGGTCTAATTGCAGCATGGTAAAATGTTCTTAAGTTATTTTTTGGAGGAACAGATACGCCTGCTAATCGTAATCTTTCTCGTCTACTCGATGCTGGAATATCAGCCGTAACAACTAGCACTTTATAATTTGAACTCTTAGCTCTTTTTAATAAATCATTTCGAATTGACTTGTCATCTGGTGGATAAAGTTGAAACCAGCCTCTTCCATCTAAATGTTTTGCTGTATCCTCTATAGATGCACAAGCAACTGTTGATAATGCAAAAGGGATGTTGTTTTTTACTGACATTTTTGCCAAATATTTTTCAGCACGAGGCCAAATCAAACCCGTTAAACCAACTGGAGCAACACCAAATGGAGCATCATATACATCACCAAACAAATTAACTTTTAAGTTTGGCTCAACAACACCTTGAACATATTTTGGAGTGAGAAAGATATTTTTTAAAATCTCCTTGTTGTTTTTAATTGCAAGATCATAACCTGTTCCAGAAAAAAGATACTCAGAAGCAAAATGAGGTAACCTTTTTTTTGCTTTTGGAAGCAAATCAAGAACTCGTGGATATTTGTCCATTAAATTTTTCATATAGAATTGGTTTTTAATAAAGTTTATATGATATTAATATTATCAAAAAATTAATTTGTAAAAATAAAAAGGTAAAAAATGATTGAAAACCCACCATTAATCCAAATAAAAAAAATTAAACCAGAAAAAAAACCTACGTCGGAGCAGATAGCATTATTTAAAAATGTTCCAACTGGCTTTGTATGCGACGCACTTGAAGGTTATGCTGCACTAAATGGTAATATTAAACTGTTAGATGATTCAGATAAAAAACTTCATGTAGTTGGCTCTGCTCTAACTGTTGATAGTGGTGCTGCTGATGTTTTAGGTATGCAAATCGTCTTAAATGAAATCAAAACTAATGATATAATTGTTAATACTGTTAACGGTTGGCAAGAAACAGCATCAGTAGGCGACAGTATAATTGGCATGATAAGAAATAATGGTGGGAAAGCAATCGTGACAGATGGACCTATAAGAGATTATAATGGAGTGATTGAAACAAAAGTTCCTTGTTTTTGTACAGGAATAAATCCAAATTCACCTTATAATAGCGGGCCTGCAAAAATTGGCTTTCCTATTACAATTGGAGGGATGTCTGTTAAATCTGGGGATTTAATTGTTGGAGATATAGATGGTGTTGCAGTTGTTCCATTCGAAAGGATTGATGAGATTGCAATAAAAGTTCAAAGAGTTGCAGAAATAGAAAAAGGAAGGGACGCTGAAGTTCAAAATGGTCTAAAAATACCTCAAAAGATAGTTGAACTAATAAATAGCGATAAAGTTAAATATTATGATTAATTAGTTATTATTTTTGCTTCTGTTACTTTTTGTAAAAGATCAAAGTCAATTTTTTCAAACATTTCTTTTAATTTAAATCCTTCAGGTGTTACGTCTAAGATAGCCAAATTAGAATAAACTCTTGTGACTACTGATTTTCCAGTTAGAGGTAATGAACAATTTTTTAAAAATTTTGGGCTGCCATCTTTAGTTGTGTGTTGTGACATAACAAATACATTTTTTGCACCAACAACTAAATCCATTGCACCACCTACAGCAGGAATTCCTTTTCCAGTCGTCCAATTTGCAAGATCACCACCCTCGGAAACCTCCATCGCACCTAATACACAATAATCAATATGACCACCTCTTATCATTGAGAAACTATCAGCATGATGGCAATAACTTCCTCCAGGCAAAATAGTAACTGGCTTTTTTCCAGCATTAATTAATTCAAAATCTAATTCATTTTCATTGGCAGGAGGCCCCATACCTAAAAGACCATTTTCTGAATGATAAATAATTTCCTTACTCTCATCTACAAACTTTGACACCAACTCAGGCATACCAATACCTAAATTTACATATGAACCATGGGGAAATTCATTAGCAATTTTCTTTGCAATCTCATCTTTGGTCCAACCTAAGTTTATAAATTCATTCATGGATATGTCTCCCCATTGTCAATTGCAATACTTTCTATAATTGGATCACTTACAACAGTTACCCTATTTACAAAAATGCCTGGAGTAATTATTTTTTCTGGATCAGTGTTTTCTTCTTTTTGAATTTTTTTTACTTGGACTATAGTTTGGTTTGCAGCCATGCACATAATAGGATTAAAATTTCTTGCAGTTTTATTATATGTTAAATTACCATACCTATCAGAAGTCTCTGCTTTTATCAGAGCAAAATCAGCTTTGAGAGATTTTTCTAAAACATATTCTTTACCATCAAAAATTTTTATTTCTTTACCTTCAGCTAACGGTGTTCCTACAGATGTTTGTGTATAAAAGCCTGGTATACCTGCTCCAGCAGACCTTATTCTTTCAGCAAGTGTACCTTGCGGAACTACTTCTAGTTCTATCTTGTCATTTTCATATAATTCTTTGAAAGTAATACTCTTAGGAGATCTCGCAAAAGAACATATGACTTTTTTAACTTGGTTTTCTCCAATGAGAGCTCCAAGTCCTATTTTCCCGTTACCCGCATTATTTGCAATAATTGTTAGATCCTTGCATTTTGTGTCAACTAAACCATGTATCAATTCTACTGGACTACCTGCTTCACCAAATCCTCCTAACATAATCACAGCACCGTCAAAAACATCTGACACAACATCATTTACTGAATTAAAAAGCTTGTTTATTTTCATAGATTCTCTAATTTTATATTTATAAACAATATAAATATTTTACTGAAGGTTACAAATGGATTTTAACTTTACACAAGATGAAAATGATTTTAGGCAAGAAATTAAAGACTGGTTATCTGAAAATTTATCACAACGAATTTCAAATAAAGTTAAAAAATTTCAAAGATTAGACAAAAATGATTATGAAGAATTTATGAAAGCACTTAGTGCCAAGGGTTGGCTTGCGGTAAATTGGCCAGAGGAACATGGCGGAACTGGTTGGTCAAACAGTCAAAAACATATTTTTGAAGAAGAAATTGTGAAAGCAGGTGCACCAAGAATTGTACCTTTTGGGTTAAATATGCTTGGTCCTGTTTTAATGGAATTTGGAAACAAAGAACAAAAAAAATACTATTTGCCAAGAATTTTAAATTGTGATGATTGGTGGGCTCAAGGCTATTCAGAGCCTGGTTCAGGATCTGATTTAGCAAGTTTAAAAACTAAAGCTATTGATCATGGAGATCACTACATTGTTAATGGTCAAAAAACATGGACAACCCTAGGTCAGTTTGCAAACAAAATATTTTGCTTAGTTAAAACAGACACGGATTGCAAACCTCAAAATGGTATTTCTTTTTTACTGATTGATATTGACAGTCCTGGCATTGAAGTTAGACCAATTATTACCCTTGATGGAGAACATGAAGTCAATGAAGTATGGTTAAAAGACGTTAAGGTTCCTAAAGAAAACCTATTGGGAGAAGAAAATAAAGGTTGGACTTATGCCAAATATCTTCTTACACATGAAAGAACTGGTATAGCCGGTGTTCCTAATTCAAAATCAGCAATCAATCATTTAAAAGTAATTGCTAATAAGACCTACAAAAATGGTAAACCCCTAATTCAAGATCCATTATTTTCATCTCAAATAGCAGAACTAGAAATTGATTTAAAAGCTATGGAAATTTTTAATTTAAGAGCGATTTCATCTGCTGAGTCTGGTAAAGCTCCAGTTATGGAAAGTTCGCTTTTAAAAATCAAAGGGTCCATTATTAGACAAAAAACCTCTGATTTGCTACGGAAAGCCATAGGACCTCAAGCATTACCATATATTTCTGAACAATTCGATGAAGGATGGAATCAAGAAACAATAGGCCCTGAATACGCCGGCCCACTAGCTAAACAATATTTTATTTATCGTAAAATATCTATTTATGGTGGATCAAATGAAATTCAAAAAAATATTGTGGCCAAATCAGAGTTTAGAATGTGATTTAAAATGCACTTTAATTTGTCAGAAGAAAGAAAAATGCTTAAGGAAAGTTGTGACAGACTTCTTAATGATCATTATACAAAATATAAAAACCACCATGAAGTATCAAACTCTGAAACAGGTTTTAACAAAAAATTTTGGGAAGAATGCTCAGAAATTGGAATGTTAAGTGCTTTAATTTCTCCAGATTTAAATGGATTAGGAGGAACTGGTGAAGATATTATGATTGTTTTTGAGTTAATTGGTAAGCATTTAGTTGTTGAGCCTTTTCTTTCATCGGGCATTCTATCAATTACTTCTCTAACAAATTCTAAAGATATTGATACATCAGTACTCGATGAAATTTCATCAGCTTCAAAAATTTATGCCTTTGGTCATAGTGAAGTTGATACAAGATATGATGAAACTTATATAAAAACAAAGGCAAATTATAAAAATGATGCTGTTTTTTTAACTGGACAAAAATCTTTTGTACTTAATGGTGACTTTGCTAACAAAATAATTTGTACTGCGAGGTTTTCAGGAAATGATTTTGATCAAAATGGCTTTGGCCTTTATGAAATAGACAAAACACATTGTGACATAAGATCTTATAATACAATTGATGGATATAGAGCAGCTGAATTAAAGTTTTCTGAAATACCTGCTAAAGAATTATGTAAAAATTCTGATGCTTATAACGCTCTTCTTGAAACACTTTACGCAGGTGCTTTTGCTTTATCAGCAGAATCTATCGGAGCAATGGAAGTTTGTTTTAATATGACACTAGAATATCTTAAAACCAGAGAACAATTTGGCAAAGCCATTGGATCATTTCAAGCATTACAGCACCGAATGGTTGATATAATGATTGAAATAGAGCAAGCAAAATCAGCTGTTATGCTTGCTGCAGGAACCTATGAAGCAGATAAAAACACAAAATATAAAAATATATCTGCTGCAAAAAACTTAGTTGGTCGTGCAGGAAAACTTGTGGCTGAAGAGTGCATTCAATTACATGGTGGCATTGCAATGACTTGGGAATATAATTTACATAATTATGCCAAAAGATTAGTTATGATAGATCATTTAATGGGTGATAGTGATCATCATTTAGAAAAATTTAAACTTTATAGCAATTACTGATTTTTAATTAAAAGGGCTTCGGCTTTTTTTCTAAAACTTTTTGGTAATTTAATAGCAACTCTTTTCTTTAAATCAAAAAGTACTGCAACTATTTGGATATCCATCAAAACTCTATTTGTGGAATCATCTATCAAATGATGACAAAATTTAAACGATTTTTCGTTAATTTCAATAAAGTTTGATTTCAAAGAAACAGCCATCCCAATTGTAGGATACTTATAATATCTTACAATGTAATCTAAAGCAGCCGAACCAATTTGATAGTCTGACCTCCACTTGTGATTTACTCCACATTTTGTAAATAGTTGGGTGGCTGCATCTGAAACACAAGATATAAGAAATCTATGAGTGGCATATCCATCAAAATCAAGATCCCATGTATTTAAAGCCTTTTTGCAAGTGATAGTAGAGTTTTCTGAGGGTTTTTTTAAAATTCTATACGGTCTAATTTTTCTTAATTTTATAAAATTAAAATCGTTTATAAAAGTATATTGTTTCTTTTGTAACAAACTATCAACAACTTTAAATATTTGCTTTTCATCACTTTCAAATGAAATTTCAGTTTCAAAATAGGCTGAAACATAATGTTTTGAAACACAATAAAGTTTAGATTGCAAAGTTAAATGATTTTTTTTTAAATTTTTTACAAAAATCACTATCTCTAATGCAGAAAATTCATGCACTTCTTTATAAAAGATACATCTTTCAGATTTAATTTTAAAAGATCTATTTTTGAAAATATGATTTGTAAAATTTTTTAGAGCTTTAGAATGTTTATCAAAGTAAAACTGAACATTCATATGACACATTTGGTCACATTCTTCAGTTCGAACTATACCTTTATAAGAAGAATAAAAGTTTAATTTTTTATTAAAAACCTTCGTATTTTTTTGCAAAGTTTCAAAATCTTCGTTAACTTCGAAAACTTTAGTACCAATTGTACTTTCTTTAATGCCTGATGAGACTATTAGAATATTCTCAAATTTTACTTTTTTATTGTTAATTTTTGATATTTTAGTTTCTATATAATTATCATCATTAATAGAATTAATTTTAACAGTTTTAAGTGAAGTACTAGAATTTTTTTTTAACTTAAAACCAAAAACTTTGTGACAAAATACATATGATTCCTCAAATATTCTTTCAATAGAACTTAAATTAATTAGATTATTTGAAATATCCTCTTTAGATATTATTGACTTAAAGCTAGTAAATTTTAACATTATATTAGGAATCTTACTAATTAATTTCTGTCTTTTAATTCTAATTTAGCAATAGTCATGTTATGAACTTCATCAGGACCATCTGCAAGTCTTAAATATCTTGCATTAGCGTATGCGTAAGACAAAGGGAAATCAGCTGAAACTCCCCCACCTCCATGAACCTGTATCGCTCTATCTATAACTCTTGTAGCCATGTTAGGAACTACTACTTTGATCATAGCAATTTCCTTACGAGCTACTTTGTTACCTACTGTATCCATCATGTGAGCTGCTTTTAAAACCAATAATCTAGATTGTTCTATATCAGAACGACTTGCAGCTATTTGATCCATAACAACACCTTGTTCAGCAAGTGTTTTTCCAAAAGCAACTCTAGACTTTGCACGAGCAACCATCAATTCTAATGCCCTTTCAGCCTGACCAATCAATCTCATACAATGATGTATTCTACCAGGTCCAAGCCGACCCTGAGCAATTTCAAACCCTCTGCCTTCACCGAGTAGTATATTCTCAACAGGAACTCTTACATTATCAAACTCAACCTCAGCATGACCATGAGGTGCATCATCATAGCCAAATACAGGTAAATGACGTAAAACTTTTACGCCTTTAGTGTCAATAGGTACCAAAATCATAGATTGTTGCTTATACTTCTCTGCATTAGGATCAGATTTACCCATAAAAATCATGATCTTACATCTTGGGTCCATAGCTCCTGAAGTCCACCATTTCCGTGCATTGATAATATAATGATCACCATCTCTAACAATTGAACCTTGAATATTGGATGCATCAGAAGATGCAACATTAGGCTCGGTCATTGCAAATGCAGATCTTATCTCTCCATTTAATAAAGGTTTTAACCACTTTTCTTTTTGATCATCAGTTCCATATCTAACAAAAACTTCCATATTACCTGTATCTGGAGCAGAACAATTGAAAATTTCAGCACCAATCGGAGATCTCCCCATGATTTCACATAAAGGAGCATATTCAATATTTTTAAGACCTGCTCCTAAATCACTTTCAGGTAAAAACAAATTCCATAATCCTTCTTTTTTTGCTTTTTCTTTTAATTCATCAAGAATAGGTGGTATGGTCCAACGTCCATTTTTATTTAATTGATCTTCAAAAACTTCTTCGTTTTTATAAACGTTTTCACTCATAAAATTTGTTAATTTATTTTGTAATTCTATAACTTTATTAGAAAACTCAAAATTCATCACTTTTCTCCAAACTCATTAAAATTTATTCCATTCGCTCTTTTAATTAGAGCATCAATTCTTTTATTAAAATTTGCAAACCTTTTATCCTTAGTTTGCCCTTTTAAATATCTAACATAAATTTGCTGTAAAATAACAGATAATTTAAAGGCTCCAAATGCGTAATACCAATTTATATTTTCTACATCGAAACCCGTATATTTTGAATATAGTTTAATAATTTCACTTTTCAAAGGAAACAAAATTTTGTTTCCAGTTATCGGCATAGAAGTAATCAGCTTTGCATCTTTATCATCCTCTTTATCAATCCAGTAGTTTAACATATGCCCTAAATCCATAAGTGGATCGCCTAATGTACACATATCCCAATCAAATATTGCTTCAGGAGATAAAAAATTACTATTATTCCACATTATATTATCTAATTTAAAATCATTATGAATAATCGAAACAATTTTCGATTTTGGAATATTTATTTTTAAATTTTCTAGTAAATCATCAAAAATAGAATTTAAAAGAGTATTTTGTGTTGCTAACTTCCATCTTTTTTCCCACCCTAGTAATTGTCTTTCCACAAAACCTTCTGGTCTGCCCAATGTTTCTAAACCTACATCAATTGGATTAATCTTGTGTAAATCAGACAAAATCTTTATCATTTGATCAGACATTTGATTCATGAAATTTAAATTTAATGGTAAAAAATCAGGGAATTCTTTTCTGATTACAAATCCCTTTTTCCTTTCAATAATATGAAATTGACTTCCTACAATGGACACATCATCACTAAAATAAATGCTATTTGGAACTAAAGGAAAAATACTATGTAATGATCTTTGTACTTTATGCTCTCTTTTCATATCATGAGCGGATGGAGCTATTGGTCCCAAGGGCGGTCTTCTTAATACGTATTCTTCATCATTGACTGAAATCAAATAAGTTAAGTTTGCATGACCTCCGCTAAATTGTTTTAAACTAAAGTTATTTATTTTACTTTTTAACAAATCGGAAAAAAAAGCTTTTAAACTTTCTTCATTTAGTTTTTCATCTTTTCTAACTTCTATAAGTTCAGCATTCATAGTTGGTGATGTTTTTAATTTAAATTTTTTTTTATTAAATTATTATAAATTTTATTACAAGTGAAGGTGTTTATATGGATAATCTTTTTGATATAAAAGGTAAGGTGGCTTTAATTACAGGTGGATCAAGAGGTATAGGAGAAATGATTGCCGAAGGCTTTGTTAAGCAAGGGGTAAAAACTTATATTTCTTCAAGAAAAAAAGAACAATGTGATAATACAGCATTGAGATTATCAAAGTTTGGTCAATGTATATCAATACCAGCAGATCTTACGCAAATAAATGAAATACAAAATTTATTTTCAACAGTAAATAAAAATGAAAAAAATTTGCATATTTTAGTCAATAATGCTGGAGCAGCCTGGGGTGCAGACTTTGACAATTTTCCAGAAAATGGTTGGGACAAAGTTATGGATACAAACGTTAAATCAATATTTTTTTTAACTCAAAAATTTGTTAAATTACTTGAAAAAAGTGGTACTAATTCGGATCCCTCTAGAGTTATTAATGTTGGCTCTATTGATGGAATTGGAATACCTCGAGCTGAAACATATTCATACCCCGCTTCCAAAGCTGCTGTGCATCAATTAACAAGGGTGTTGGCCAATAAATTGGCGGAGAGAAATATTAACATTAATGCGATTGCTCCAGGACCTTTTCAAAGTCAAATGATGAATGAAACTTTAAAAAAGTATGAAAAAGAAATAATAAACTCTGTACCAAGAAAAAGAATAGGCGTACCTGAAGATATGGCAGGAGCAGCTATCTTTCTTTCCTCAAAAGCAAGTGCTTACATTACCGGAATAGTATTGCCAGTTGACGGTGGGTCACTAATTGCAAGACGTCACATGGTCTAACTAATTAATGAACATATCCCTCAATTTAGTTTTCAAAATTTTACCTGTTGCACCTAAGGGTATGTTATCTATAAACTCTACTCTATCTGGTATCATCCATTTGGCAATTTTACCTGAGTAAAAATTTAAAATTTCATCTTTTGAAACTTCTTTACCTGGCAAAAGTTGAACAACAATCATAGGCCTTTCATCCCATTTCTCATCTGGAATTGCAATTGCAGCAGCATTAGCTACTGAGTGATGGCCTACACAAATATTTTCTAAATCAATAGAACTTATCCATTCGCCTCCTGATTTAATAATATCTTTATTTCTATCTGTTACTGTCATAAATCCATTTTTATCAATTGTGGCAATATCTCCAGTATCAAACCATCCACCATCAAAGAACCTGTCTTTTTGAGTGTCGTCATTATAATAACTTTTTAAAACCCAATAACCCCTTGAAAGCAATCTTCCTTGTGTTTTGCCATCATTTGGCATGATGTTACCTTCATCATCAATGAGCTTCATTTGATGACCAAAAACAGTTCTTCCTTGAGGTATTTTTTGATCATAATATTCTTCTTTATTTTTTACTGTAGTATTATATAAAGGCATATTTGCAGTTCCAATCGGACTCATTTCGGTCATGCCCCATGCATGTATAACATCTACATTGTATTCTTCCCCAAAACCTTCAAATAATGTTCTTGGACATGCTGAACCACCAATAATTAATCTTTGGACTGTATCTAGTTTCTTGCCACTGTCTCTCAAATGATTTAATAGTAATAACCAAACAGTTGGAACACCTAATGATATTGTTACTTTCTCTTGATTCATTAAATTAGTTAAACTTTCCCCATCTAATTTAGCACCAGGAAATACAAATTTTGTTCCACACATAGCCGCGGCATAAGGTGTCCCCCATGCATTTACATGAAACATTGGCACGACTGGCATCACAACATCTTTTGCGCCATATGGTATTGCATCTTTTAGATTGATCCCATAAGCATGAAGAACAGTTGATCTGTGAGTATATAATACACCTTTTGGATTTCCAGTTGTTCCTGAGGTATAACATAGCGATGATGCAGTTCTTTCATCTAAATTTGGCCAATCAAATTCAACGGGTTTTTTATCAATAAAGTCTTCGTAACATAAAACCTCAATTCCATTAGATAATTCTAAATCGATCATATTTTTGCTATCAGTCATAACCACAATAGCTTTTACCGATTTAAAGCTTGGCGCTGCTAGTTTAATCAAATCTACAATGTTTAAATCGACAAAAATGATTTTATCTTCTGCATGATTTACAATGTAAGCTATTTGATCGTGATGTAACCTTGGATTCATGGTATGACAAATTAAACCACTAGAAGAAGTTGCATAATAAAGTTCTAAATGCCTGTAACCATTCCACGCTAATGTACCAATTCTGTCACCTTCTAAAACACCATAATCCTTTAGTGCATTAGCTAATTGTTTTGTTCTATTACCCCAGTCTTCATAAGTATATTTATGAATACCCCCTTCAACTGAATTACTTACTATTTCTTGGGTTGGGTAATTATTAATAGCATG
>QCNM01000038.1 GCA_003210115.1 SAR116 cluster bacterium AG-426-A06
GTTGACGACACTTTAAAATTTAAATTAAGTAAATTAATATTTGATGGGGACATAAGTGAATTATCTCTTACTAGCAATACTCAACCAGCTTTAATGGCAGTTAGCATTGCAATATTGAGAGTTTTTCTTGAAGAGTATAAGATAAATATTAATCAAAAATTTAAATTTGTTTGTGGACACTCTTTAGGAGAGTTTACTGCCTTATGTGCCGCTAATGTGATATCCCTAAAAGATACGGCTAATTTATTAAAAATAAGAGGACAATCTATGCAAGAAGCTGTTCCCCATGGCGAAGGTACAATGGCTGCTTTAATAAGTTCAGATTTTACCAAATTAGATAATCTTATAGAAATGGTAAAGAAAGTTGGAATTTGTGAAATAGCAAATCATAATTCTGCTGAACAAATTGTTGTGAGTGGTCATACCAAAGCTGTACAAGAATTAGTAAATAATTCTTCAAAATTCTCTATAAAAAGAGCGCTATTACTTAATGTAAGCGCACCATTCCATTGTAGTTTAATGATGCCAGCGCAGATTAGATTGGAAAATGAATTGAAAGACATAACTTTTAATAAGCCTGATCTACCAATTATATGTAATTATACTGCAGTTGCTGAAATTAATCCTCTGAAATTAAAAGAAAATATTATAAATCAAGTAACTAATAAAGTAAGGTGGAAAGAAACCATGGAGTACGCTCTTAATAAAAAAAGTTACAAAGTTTTAGAATGTGGCTCAGGTAAAGTTTTGTCTGGATTATTCAAGAGATTTTCTAAAGATTTCAATGTTTATAATATAGAAACACTAGAAGATTTAAGAAAAATTGAAATTTAAAATTAGGGGGGTGACATGTTTTCATTGAAAAATAAAACAGTTTTTTTAACTGGCTCAACAGGAGGTATTGGAAAAGAAATTGCCTTACAAATGTCTTCATTAGGCGCAAAAATTATAATAACTGGAACCAATGAGGAAAAACTTAAAGATTTATCGAGTAAATTACCAAATGAAAATGATTATATTGTATCAAATTTAGAAAAAATTCAAAATATAGAAATCTTATCTAATCAATTGAGTGAAAAAGGACATACAATTGATATTTTGATTAATAATGCCGGTGTAACAAAAGACAATTTATTCTTAAGAATGAAAGAAGATGAATGGTTATCTGTAATGAATATTAATTTACACTCTACCGTTTTTTTAACTCAAAAAATTATAAAAGGGATGATAAAAAGAAAGTCTGGCAGAATTGTATTTATTACTTCGATAATTGGACATTCAGGTAATCCTGGCCAATCTAATTACTCTGCTTCAAAAGCTGGACTTTTAGCTTTTTCAAAATCTATAGCAGCTGAGGTAGCCAGTAGAGGAATAACAGCCAACTGTATTGCCCCAGGATTTATAAAATCGCCAATGACTGACAAATTGCCAGAAGATCAACAAAATCAGATTCTTAAAAAAATTCCTGCTTCTAGATTTGGATTGCCAAGTGATGTGGCGTCTGCATGTATATATTTGTCTAGTGATGAAGCGAGTTTTATAACAGGTTCCACAATTCATGTGAATGGTGGAATGGGTATGTTTTAAAAATTAAATTATCTTCTTGGCATATTTTATCAAATATGTTACAGCAAAATCTTTAATATAGTGAGGACATATATGAGTGACATTGAAAATAGAGTTAAAAAAATTGTAGTTGAACATCTTGGCATTGATGAAGGTAAAGTTATTGAGACAGCAAGTTTTATTGATGATCTTGGTGCGGATAGTCTTGATACAGTTGAACTTGTAATGGCATTTGAAGAAGAATTTGATTGCGAAATCCCTGATGATGCTGCCGAAAAAATACAAACAGTTAAAGACGCTATTGATTTTTTAAAAGAGAACTCAAAATAATTTTTAATGCGTGAAGTTGTTGTAACTGGTATAGGTCTTTTAACACCCCTTGGAGTTGGCCAAGAAGTTAATTGGAAAAGATTAATAAACGGATACAGCGGTATCAGAAAAATTAACACTTTCGATACAAATGATTTACCTTGTAAGATAGCTGGGCAAATTCCTAATAAATCAACTGATTTAGAAGGTGGTTTAAATATTAATGATTGGATAGACACTAAAGATCTTAGAAGAATTGATAGATTTATAGCCTATGGATTAATTGCTGCACAAATGGCTATAGAAGATTCTAATTGGGTGCCTTCTAATAAAGACGAAAATGAAAAAACCGGAGTACTAGTTGGATCTGGAATCGGTGGTCTAGAAACTATCGCTAATACAACTGAGATCTTAAATACTAAAGGGGTTAGAAAGATAAGTCCTTTTTTTATACCTTCTGCTTTGATAAATTTAATTTCTGGACAGATAAGTATAAAGTACAATTTCAAAGGCCCTAACCATTCAGTAGTTACAGCATGCTCAACAGGTGCACATGCAATAGGTGATGCTGCTAAAATTATAGAAAGTGGAAAAGCAAATGTTATGATTGCAGGAGGTGCTGAAGCTGCCTGTTGTAGGATAGGCATGGCAGGTTTCTCCGCAGCTAAGGCTTTAAGTACTAATTTTAATGACAATCCTGAGGAAGCTTCTAGGCCATGGGATCTAGACAGAGATGGTTTTGTAATGGGTGAAGGGTCTGGCATTGTAGTGCTTGAAGAAAAAGAACATGCGATAAATAGAGGTGCTAAAATTTATTCTAAAATAAAAGGCTATGGCCTTTCTGGTGACGCTTATCATATCACAGCACCTTCATCAGATGGTGATGGTGGTTTTAGAGCGATGAATTCAGCTTTGTATGAAGCTAAACTAAGTCCAAATGATATTGATTATATTAATGCTCACGGGACTTCTACTCCTTTAGGTGATATGATAGAACTAAAAGCTGTTAAAAGACTGTTTGGAACTAATCTAAATAGTTTATCAATAAGTTCTACAAAATCTATGACAGGACATTTGCTTGGAGCTGCTGGAGCTGTAGAAGCAATTTTTTCAATTTTAGCCATTCAAAATCAAGTAGTTCCTCCAACTATTAATTTGAAAACTCCTGATGAGGGCACTTTTGAATTTGATCTTGTGCCAAATAAATCCAAAAAGAAAAATATTAAAAATATTTTATCTAATTCATTTGGATTTGGTGGAACTAATGCAAGTTTAATTTTTGGTAGCATTGATTAAGAATTTTAAATTTCTTTTATTTCTATTAATGACAGTTAGCTTGTGTTTTTACTTGATAGTTAGTTTTATAAATTCAATTTTCACTAAACCAATATCAAATGAAGATAGGTTGATTATTATTAAAAAAAATATCAACGAAACTACTTTTTTAAATTATTTAAATCAAAATGAAATTAAAGTTTCAAAAATTCAATGGCATATTTCAAAATTATTTACAAAAAATAAGTTTGTATTAAAGCACGGTGAATTTTTAATTACCAAAAATAATTCACTAATTGACATTCTTGAAAAGATTAATAACAACATTGTTTATTATAGAAAATTTACACTTATAGAAGGAACAAATTCTGAAGAATTAAAAAATAAATTAATTCAAACTCCCGGTTTAGTAGGTGAAGTTCCATATCTTAGCGAAGGTAAATTTAAACCAGACACTTATCTTTACAAGTGGGGAGATAGTAAAAGTTCACTTTTAAAAAAAATGGAAATTGAACAAAATAAAATTTTTGAAAATCATTGGAGAAAAAGAAAAAGGAATAAATTTATTAATTCAAAATTAGATGTATTAATATTAGCTTCTATAATTGAAAAAGAAGGAAAAAAAAGTGAAGAATTGAAAAATATTTCAAGTGTTTTCTTGAATAGATTAGATAAAAACATGAAATTGCAATCGGATGTTACAGTTGCTTATGCTTTAAATAAAAAGGGAAATGATTTAAATACCTTAGATTTAAAATCAAAAAATTATTTTAATACTTATCGATATAAAGGTTTACCACCAACACCAATTTGTTACCCTGGAGAAAAAGCGATTTTAGCTGTATTATATCCCAATAACACAGATTATTTATATTTTGTTTCTAATGGGAAAGGAGGACACAGGTTTTCAAAAAACTTTTCAGAGCATAAAAAAAATATCAAACTATGGATAAAGGATCTAAAAAAAAATGGTAAAAATTAAAAATGAAGGTATTTTATTAGTTATATCCTCTCCTTCGGGCACTGGAAAAACAACAATTTGTAAAAAATTACTTGAGTATGATAAAAACATCCATCTTGCTGTATCTGTAACCACAAGAAAAAAACGAAAAAACGAAGTAGAAGGAATAGATTATTATTTTAGAACAAAAAAAGATTTTTTAAATTTAAAGTCTCAAGATGCTTTTATAGAAAATGCATTTGTTTTTGATAATTATTACGGCACTTTAAAATCTGAAGTTTTAGAACAGCTGAAAAATGGAATTGATGTTCTTATTGATATTGATTGGCAAGGTACTAGACAAATTACTCAAGCAATGAAGGGAAATCTAACTAAAATATTTTTATTACCTCCAAGCATTAATGAATTAAAAAAAAGGTTAAGTAAAAGAAATAGTGATAGTATGAAAGAGATAAATTTTAGAATGTCTAGAGCACTTAAGGAAATTAAACATTTTGATGAATACGATTATGTTTTGGTTAATAATAATTTGGATAATACTTTTCAACAAATTGTCAAAATTTTAGAGACTGAAAAACTAAAATTATCTAAACAACCTTATTTATTTGATTTTGTAGAAAAGTTAAGCTTAACCTAGTGTTTTCTCAAAGCCATCTCTAATTTACAAAATTCTTCTAAGGTCAAATTTTCAGGTCTGATGTTAGGATTTACGCTTATTGAATTTAAAAATGAACTCCCACCCTTAAGTTTAAATATTGATCTAAGCATTTTTCTTTTTTTTGAAAAAACAAACCTTGTTAATTCCTCCATTTTTTCAAAATTAAAATTATATTTTTTATTCTCATATGGAATAAGTTGAACTAAACTAGACCTAACTTTTGGTTTTGGAAAAAATGCAGTATCAGGGATGTCAAATAAAATCTTTGCGTTCGTTTTAAGTTGAGATATTACTGATAATCTACTGTAAGTTTTTGATCCTGGTTTGGCTATTATTCTGTTGGCAACTTCTTTTTGGAACATCATGGTCAATTTACTAAATTGACTTGAATTTTTTAATAAGTTAATAAGAATTTTTGTGCTAACGTTATATGGAAGATTTGCAATAACTTCCCTCGGACCATTTCCTAATTTCCAAATAGGCAATCTCAAAGCATCTTCGTTAAAAATTTCGATAGAATTATTTTTTTCTTTTAAATTTTGAAGTAACTTTATTAAACTTTTATCTTTTTCTATCAAAATAATTTTATTTACATTTAATTTCAAAATAGATTTTGTCAAAGTTCCTGCTCCTGGACCTATCTCTATTACGGTTTTTGAGAGTGGCAAGGAATATTGTACAATTTTGTCAGTTATGTTAGAATCAAATAAAAAGTTTTGTCCTAATGATTTTTTGAACTTAAAATCATATTTTTTAAGTAAATCTAAATTATTTGGCATACTTTTTATAAATCAGATCTTCAGCTTTTTTGATGGCTAAAATTAAACTACTTGGATCAGCTTTTTTTTCGCCTGCAATATCTAATGCTGTTCCATGGTCAGGAGATGTTCGTATGAAATCTAATCCAAGAGTTATGTTTATTATATTACCGGAATAAAGAGTTTTTATAGGGATTAAAGCTTGATCATGATACATGCATACAGCTACATCATACTCTTTAATTTTATTTTTTTTAAATAATGTGTCGGCTGGAAATGGTCCTTTAACATTTAAACCTAATTTCTCTAATTTTCTAATTGCAGGGTAAATAAGAGTTAGTTCCTCTTTGCCAATCTTGCCTCCATCTCCAGAATGTGGGTTTAAACCTGAAATATAAATTATAGGGTTTTTAATTTTATAAATTTTTATTAATTCATTATTAAGAATGTTAATTTTCTCAATTATCATTTGTGTATTTAATTTTTTGGATACAGAACTTATTGGAATATGTGTAGTTAATGGAACAACTTTAAGTTGACTTGATTCTAACATCATTATTGGTTTTTTGTTAAATTTTGACAAGTGTCCTAGATATTCAGTGTGACCACTAAATTTAAAATTGCTAGATTTCATTATAAACTTGTTTATTGGATTTGTTACTACAGCATTAGCTTTTTTTTGAAGTAATAAATTAACTGAATTTTTAATAGATTGCATAACAAAATCCGAGTTTTTTTTATTTAAAACTCCTGGAATCGATCTTTCATTTAATTCTATTGGGATAATATTTATAAAATCTTTTTTATAATCTTTGAAATCTAGTCTATTATTTAAAATATTTAATTCAGCTGATTTATTTAAATTATTTATTTCATTTTTAATCAAGCTTGGATCAGTAACTAGTATTAACTCAGAATTACTTACTTTTCTTAGTTTTTTTATTGCTTTAATTGTTATTTCGGAAGAAATACTTGCCGGTTCACCAGCAGTAATTAGTATTCTTTTTTTAATTAAGTTCATTAACTTTTATTTTTATATCAATAATGGCATCTTTTTTTAAAATTTTTAAAATTTTTTTTGTTAAAATATTTACTTTTTGCATTAATCGCTTTTCATCATATTCTTTTTGAGATTTTGTTTTTTTATTAATGTTTTCTTTGTTACAAATATAAAATTGAATATTTTCTTCATTAAAAATAATAGGATCTGTGAACTGTTTTATATTTGTTTTATTAATCATTAACAAAATCTTTTCGCTAAAGTTAGTTAAGTTTACTCTCTGATTAACTAATTTAAAGACTTTTAGTTCACTTAGTTTTGTATAAATATCTTCACAACTGAGTTTTTCGTTTTTCTCATAAAATTTCTGTAAGTTTATTTTATTTTTTTTTGAAACTTTATAACTTAGTCTTATAAAATCAATAATTTGTTCTCTATTACTTAATTTGCCATTTTCTCTTTTACTAATTATCCTAAGGTAATTAATATTATTATTAAGTTTTTCTTTTATAATTTTGCCTTCAGGAAATTGAAAAAGTTTTTCGAATGTACTTGATTTAAAATCCTTTTTATTTTGCCAACCAGATCTTCCTGCAGAAACTTTAAGTAATTTATTTTTTGATAAAATTTCTGCTATTTCTTTGAATGAATAACCTTGGTTAGATAGAGAGTCAATCTGATCTTCAATTGAATTTATTAAATCGACACTTTGTTTTTTAATTTTTATAATAATTTGTTCAAGGTCTATTTCATTTTTTTCAATTTTAGAAACAGTATTAATTTCTTTTAAATAATCATCATATTCTTTTTCAAACATTTTACCAATTAGGTATTTTTTTATAATTTCTACCTGTATATTGGAGATAACTACAGACTTTGAAAGATTATTTTTCTTTAAAAAATTTTCCAAAATCTCGATTGAATTATTATTTCTTGCTAAAATATATTTAAATGCATCTTTTTGAGTTAGATCAAAAATATTTTTATTGAATTCTGTGGCTTTTTTTATTAATAGTTTTTGTGATATAAGACTTTCAAGTGATAATTCAAAATACTGATTTAATTCTTTATATTCACTATTCTTTGTCCTTAAAAAATGAATTAACTTTGCTTTTTGTTTTAGATCAAAATAAGTAATTGGAGATCTATCTATGGTTGCTATCACATAATTCTTTTCATTTGAAAAGACTTTGTAAGTCATACCAAATACAAATAAAATTAGGAAAATTTTTAAATTCAAAACGAATTTAATCTTATTTTTTAATTTCATCAAAAGCACTCACTAGGTAACATCCAATAAAAAAACAAACCCCAATAGGACCTATACTAGCTATAAAAGGATTTAATTTTTCCATTGATCCCAAAACATACATAAAATCTACTAAAAAATAAATAGTAAAACCAATTAATATTGTTAAGCATATTATAGTCAAAGGAAATTTTCTTTCGTTGTTTTTTAAAATTAAAGGGGCGCTTATTAATATCATAGAAACAATTAAGATAGGTTGAAATAATTCTTTTAACAAATAGATCAAATGATTTGAATAATTAACACCTAATTTTTTCATTAATTGTATGTAATTATATAACTCAACTAAATTCATATTTTCTGCTATTTCTGAATTTAAATTAAAAGTATTAAACTTATTACTCAATTTTAATGAAAAAGTATCAAAAAACTTATTGGTAATTTGAGAATTAAATTTTTTACCTTCCTCTAGTAGTAATATATCACCTTGTAGTGAAGCAGTGTTAGCAATTATTTTATTGATAAAATTATTGTTATTATCAAATCTAAATATTTCTACATTATTCAAAATATTTTTATTTTTTGTAATATTTTCAGATTTAATTATTAAAAAACCATTACTAGTTTTTTTTCTTATCCATATCCCATTTTTTGATAAAGAAATACTTTCCTCAACTTTATGACCAAAATATTTTTTTTCAAGAGCTTTGTAATTATAATTACAATAATTTGCCAATGGATGTAAGAATAATGTGGATGATATACCTATTAACAATACTAAAATACAGGGAAGAAAAATAGTTTTTTTTAGAGAAATTCCAATTGTTCTTACAATAACAAAATAATTGTTTTGCCTCCATTTTATGAAAGTTATAATAGATGAGATTAAAATTGAAATTGGTAAAATATTTTTTATTGTTGTTGGTGATTTTAAAAAAGTTAAATATAGTAAAATTGAAATAAAGTTGTCATCATTGTTAAAATTAACTTTTTCACTTGCTCTTCTATATATCTCAATAAAATCAATAAGAAAAATCAGAAGTAAAAAAATTAATAGAACTAATAAAATATTTTTTAGATATATTTTGATTAAATAGGAAAAAAGTGTTTTTGGAAAAATATTATTATAATCCATATTTAACTTTCTTAAGTTTTAAAAAAGAAAAAGTTTCAAATTTTATTAATAAAAAGCTTATAATTATTAATAGAATTGGTATAAAATAGAATATATACATGAATTCTTCAAATTTAGTAATAATGTTTTTCATTGAGAAAAAAATTATTTGTATTAAAAAAATTGAACTAATGATCACTGACTTTTTAAAAATATTATCATATCTAGAATGTTGGAATCTTAAAAAAAAAGACAGAAATACCATACAAAAAATTAAAGGAGTTAAGCTAAATACATTTCTAGAGTGAGCTTCAGCCAAATAAATTCCATTAGCATCTTGATGTAATTTAGATTTATGTATCAACTCAAAATATGTAAATTCTTTCAAATCAATAACACGTTCTGACCTAGTTTGTTTTTTTGTATTTTTTTTATTAAATGAAATATGGTCTTGTTTGAAATTAATTATTAGAGGGTTTGATTGCTCTTCTGTGATTATTTTAACACCATCAATTAATTTTATTTTAATATTATTTTTTTCAGGAATAAAAAGAGCTTTTTTAGCAAAAATATCTATAGTTTTTGTTTTAGATGAATAATCTTTAATAAAAAGTTTGCTCACTTCATTGCCATTAATAGATTGTACAAAAAATGTTTTTTTATCAATATGAAAAAAAGAGTTTTCACTAAATAAAATTTGAGGTTTTTTGTATCTTAAATTATCCTCATAATTTTTATAAAATGAATAGCTTTTGGGGAGTAAAAAATGAAAGTTTAAAAACAAAAACGAACTTAATATTAAACCAATAACAAAAACTGGATAGGAAAGTTGGAGTGAATTGATTCCTGAGGATTTCATAGCAATAAGTTCTTTTTCATTTTCTAATTTAGAAAAGGTAATAAAAACTCCAAAAAAAACCCCAAAAGACACACCTATTGATAGCCATGCTGGCATGCTGAAAATAGATAATTTAAAAAAATCTATTATAGTTCCTCCTTTTTCAAATATAAACTTTATTGATCTAAATGATTGACTTACCCAAACAAGTCCAATAATTACTAAAAAAGAGATTAAAGTATTTAACATTGA
>QCNM01000039.1 GCA_003210115.1 SAR116 cluster bacterium AG-426-A06
CTCAATGATTATAAAGATATTTCACAAAGCACTAAGAAATTAGTTAATGAGACTGTCGTTGAGTTAGGATATCAGCCAAATATTTTTGCTCGAAGACTAGCATCTGGAAATCCTGAGTGTTTGGGTTTTGTTATCCCATGGCGTGATGGTCAATTGAATGATCCATTTTTAGGTGAACTTATGACAGGAATGTCAACTGCTTTAACCAAAATTGGGTGGGATCTTACCGTGCTTGTTGCAAAAAGTTTTGAAAATGAAGTTGAACTTTTTAAAAAATTATCCATGTCTAAAAATTTAAGTGGGTTAATTATATCTCGAACACTTAGAAATGATGAGAGATTTAAAATGTTAACAGATTTAAAAATTCCTTTTGTTGCACATGGCAGATCTATTAATTGTAGCAATTCATCATGGCTAGATGTGGATAACGAAAGTGCATTTTTTGATATGACAAAACATTTTGTTTCATTAGGTCATAGAAGAATTGCTCATATATGTGGCCCAAATGTTTATAATTTTTCTATACAAAGAATTGAAGGATGGAAAAAAGCCCTTTTGGAATCTGGTATTCAGATTAAAAGTGAATTTTTACAAGTTGCAGATTTAAGTTTTGATGGTGGTAAAATAGCTATGGATAAACTTTTAAAGTTAAAAGACTTACCTACAGCTGTTAGTTGTGTTTCCGATACAGTTGCTATGGGAGCTATGCAATCAATTAGAAACCATAATTTGTCTCCTGGTAAAGAAATATCTTTAATGGGTTATGATGGATTAGAATTAGGTGCTTGGATTGACCCTCCTCTTTCTACAATGACGCAACCAATACAAGTTGTTGGAAAGAACCTTGCAGAAATGCTCGTAAATCTTGTAGATGGCAAGAAAAAACCATCTGACCTTCAGAAGCTTGTCCGTGCTAAAATTTTAAGAAGAGGAACTGATAATCCACCAATGACAAAATATTAAAATTTAAAGGAGGAGTATAATATGAAAAAATTATTAAATTATCTAATTTACAGTTTGATCATTACTTTTTTTGTAAGTAATGCGTCTGCTGAGACGATTAGATTTTGGACTACTGAAGAACAGCCAGCCCGACTAGCAAAGCAGCAAGCTATGGCTGCTGATTTCAAAAAGAGAACTGGACACTCTGTGGAGGTAATTCCAGTATCTGAAAAAGACTTAGGTAAAAGAGCTACAGCTGCATTTGCGGCTGGCGATTTACCTGATGTTATCTATCATACCTTACAATATGTTTTACCTTGGTCAGAAGCTGGTATTTTAGATGTAGAAACCAATGATGACATTGTAAACTCGCTTCAAAAAAGTACGTTTGCTCCAGGAGCAATTTCAATGGCTCAATTTAATGGCAAAACAGCAGCAGTACCGGTTGATGGGTGGACACAAATGGTCGTCTATAGAAAAGACCTTTTTGATAAAGCAGGTTTAGCTGCTCCAACAAGTTATGCAAATATAGAAGCCGCAATTGAAAAATTACATAATCCACCAAACATGTATGGTTTTGTTGCTGCCACAAAAGTTGACGAAAACTTTATGAGCCAGGTTTTGGAGCATGTATTTCTTGCTAATGGAGTTTCTCCAGTAAACAAGAATGGTTTTTCAAAATTAGATGAAAAAGCAACTTCAGAGGTTTTGAATTTTTATAAAAAAATTGCTAAAGCATCACCAGCTGGTGAACTTTACTGGAAACAATCTCGTGCAATATATTTTGCTGGAAAAGCTGCAATGATTATATGGTCTCCATTTATTTTAGATGAGCTAGCTGGCTTAAGAAATTCAGCTCCTCCAACAATAAATGATGATCCTACATCAAAAGAACTAGCTCAAAAAACTGGTATAGTTACAACTTTTGGTGGCCCCTCTAATCCATCAGGAGCTGCTTGGGCTGATATAAGATATTTTGGAGTTACTTCTGATGCTAATACCGATATTGCTTCAGAATTTGTAAAATATTCAATGAAAGATGGTTATACAGCTACACTTTCAATAGCACCTGAAGGTAAATTCCCAGTAAGAAGAGGTGAACCATTAAACACAGCAAAATATGTAAAAGCTTGGTCAAAACTGCCTGTTGGAGTTGATAGAAAGGCACCACTTTCTGAGTTGTATTCACCTTTAACAATTGACAAAATAGTTGCTGGACTTGAAACTGCTGATCGTTGGGGAGTTTCAGAAGGTCAACTGTCTTTAGCATCAAAAATTATTAACTCTCAAGTTATTAATCGTATTGTTCGTGAATATATTGACGATCAAATTGATGTAAAAGCAGCAGTTGCAAAAATGAATAAAGAACTTTCATCAATTAAGTAACCATTAGATAATTACAGACGGTACAAATGTATCGTCTGTAATTTTAATTTTGATGCTTTAAATATTTCATAATGGAAAAAAATGTTAAAAGAAAAGAGAGCATCTTATCCATAAGAGAAAAAAAACTCGCTTATTCTTTGATTTTACCAACAATGATTTTGGTTTTATCTATAGTGATTATTCCACTTTTAGCAAATTTTTGGATATCTTTTAAACCAATTTCACTAGGTGATTTAAGACCACCCAAGCTTATTTTAAAAGAAAGTGTAAGAAGTAAGTTATCACCTACAAATGATTTTGCAAAAATTCAATACAGATATAGAAATAGTTCATCAAAATATGAATTAAATGAAGTAGCTTTTAGTGACTTAATACCAAAAGGTATAATTGTTACCAAAATTAAATCCCAACATGACTGTAAAATAAAAAAAAATAAATTAGTTTGCAAACTTGGAAAAATTAAACCTAAAGCTTTTGGCAAAATAATATTAACGATTACAAAAAATGAGTCTTGGAATGATAATGACAACCCCAAATATCAGAAACCTATAGCAAAGTATAAGAGTATTAACATTTTAACTTCATTAGAATTTACTTTTGAGAATTTTAAAAAAATCTTTTCTGCAAGTGAATTTTGGGATGTATTAAAAGTTTCCATCTACTATACTTTTTTTGGTACAGTTGGTGCATTATTAATTGGCTTGTTTACAGCACAAATTGTAAATAAATCTTTTAAAGGTCGTTCTTTTATAAGAGGATTGCTGCTTTTTCCTTATGTTTCACCCGTTATTGCAGTTGCGTTTTCATGGGTAATTTTATTTGATCCATATTCTGGAATAGTAAACTCCCTATTTATACAAATGGAAGTTATAGAAAAACCAATTAACTTCTTTGGTCAGAAATATACTGCTGTAAGCATATTTGGATACGAATTTAATTTTCCTTTAGCTTTAACAATGGTTATAATGTTTGAGATTTGGAGATATTTTCCATTATCTTTTTTATTTATTTTGGCAAGAATACAATCTATCCCACAAGATATATATGAAGCTGCTGAAATTGATGGCGCTACTCCTTTACAACAATTTTATTATTTATCAATTCCATTTTTAATAGGAATAATAGCTGTTTTATTTTTACTCAGATTTATTTGGACGTTTAACAAATTCGACGATATTTTTCTTTTAACAGGAGGAAATGCTGGCACACGAACTCTAACTGTAAATGTTTATGAGCAAGCCTTTGCCATTTCTAACCTCGGTGCTGGTGCTGCAGTTGCAGTAGTAATTTTTATCTTCTTATTGGTTTTTTCTGTAATTTTCATAAAATTTTCTAAAAAGGAAGCTATTTAAAATGTTTTGGAACTATGGTATTTTTTGTGCAATTTTATCCGGCTCATCTTGGGGAATTTTCTGGCAAATAATTTTAACTATATTAGGGATATTAACTACTGGCCTGCAATTATCACTAGACATAGCTCCAAGTTTATTTTCTGGTGCTTTAATTGGTTTTATATACATTATTTATCAAAAATATATTCAATTAAAACAACATATTATATTTGTTATTATCACTACTTTATTAATATATGGAGTCACTTTAGGTGATCCATATTATGGTGAAAATGAAAATATTTTTATTGAGTTAATTTTAGTTTTAGTCACTTCAATTTTTATATGGATAAGTGTTTACTTAACATTAAAAAATATATCAATTGGAAAATTATCAAGATATCAATCTGAAAAATTTTATATTCGTTTATTATGGGGTTTAGGCTTAATTACATTAATATTAATTACTCTAATTCCTTTTTATATAATGGTAATGACTAGTTTAAAAAATCAGCAAAGTTTAATTTTAAATCCTTTAGACTTGTCTTTAGATTTTAGTAACGGTTTTAGTAATTTATTTATTTCATATATTGAACTTTTTAAAAATTATAATTTCCATATTTTCTTAGCAAATTCATTTTTCGTATCAATAGTTACAGTTTTTATAACTTTGTTGTTTTCAATTCCAGGAGCATATGCTTTGGCAAGATTGAGATTTCCTCGTAAAGAATGGTTTTCTAGCTCTGTTATACTTATCTATTTAATACCATCAATCGTGTTAGTTATACCTTTGTATGCAGTTTTTTCACAACTTGGACTAAGAAATTCTCTTTTTGGTTTAATAATAGTTTATCCAGCAACAACAATTCCAGTTGCATTATATATGTTACGGGGTTATTTCAGTACTCTCTCTAGTGAAATTGATGATGCTGCTATTATGGATGGTCTATCTCGATTACAAATAGTTTTTAAAATTGCCATGCCTTTATCAAAACCTGCAATAGTTAGTGTTGCTTTGTATGTCTTTATGATTGCTTGGAATGAGTTTTTATTTGCTTTTATGTTCTTAGATGATCCAAACTTATTCACTTTATCTAGAGGTATAATTTCATTAAATTCATCTGAAGTTCCACAACAACATTTAATGGCTGGCGCTGTAATAGCAACGATCCCAATAATGTTTATTTTTATATATTTAGAAAGATTCTTAATTTCTGGCTTAACTTCAGGAAGCGTGAAAGGTTAAATATGATTACAATGATTAATGAAGCTATAGATGTAATTAAAAAAAATGATCGCGGTGGGTTTACAATACCAACTAATCGCCTTTACCCTCATCAATGGAATTGGGACTCAGGATTTACAGCTTTAGGAATATCTTCTTTAGACAAATCACGAGCATGGCAAGAATTAGTTATGCTTATCAACGCACAATGGACTAATGGTATGGTTCCTCACATAATATTTCATGAAAATAATCCTAATTATTTTCCTGGCCCCGATGAGTGGCAAAAAAATGCAGTGTCCCAAACTAGTTGCCACTCGCAACCACCTGTTCTAGCTAGTGTTATATGGCAAATGGTCAGTAGAGGAACAGAATATGATAAAATGAAAGCAGGCACTGTTTTTAAATCAATAATGGCTTACCATAGATGGTTTTTTTTAGCTAGAGATCCAAATAAAAAAGGTTATGTAAGTATAATTCACCCATGGGAATCTGGTAGAGATAATTGTCCTGATTGGGACAATGGATTAAATAATATAAAAATTCCTAATGACTTAGAAAAGTATTTTAGAAAAGATACATCCTATGTTGATAAACTAGAAAGGCCAACAGATGACCATTATGACAGATTTATGACAATTTTAAAATTCGGTAGAGATTGCAATTGGGATAATATTAAAATGCATAATGAAGGACCCTTCCTTGCTATTGATCCTGGTGTAAATTTTATATTACTTCGAGCAAATAAGGACCTTTATAAACTTGCAAACTATCTTGGTTACATAGAGAGTTTAGATGAAATAGCAAACTGGATAAAAATTCTTGAACAAGGTTGTCAAAAAATGTGGAATAAAGATATTAATGCATTTACTTCATATGACAAAAGAACTAATACATATTGTAATGCTATAACTAATGCATCATTTCTTTGTTTTTATGCTGGAGTAGGTTCAAGTCAACAAAAATCTTACATGATTGATCATTGTAATAGGATATTAAATGATTGCAATTATGGAATACCAAGTCTAGACCCAATGCACAAATGTTTTGAAAGTAAAAGATATTGGAGAGGACCTATATGGAGCATAATGAATTATATGATTGCAATTGGTCTTGAAGATATAAATGAATTGTGTCTGGCGGATAAAATTAAAAATGATACTATTCAATTAGTTAAAAAAAATGGGATGGCAGAATACTTTGACCCAATTACTGGTGTTGGTTTAGGTGGAAGAGATTTTTCTTGGACTGCTGCAATTCATTTAGAATTGTTAAAAGACAAAATTGATACGAATTTAAAATATGATTTTATAAATAATAAAAATGTCATCAATTAAACTTAAAAATATTTCTAAATGGTTTGGAAACAATTTAGTTATTAAAAATATAAACCTAGAAATTAAAAATGGAGAATTTGTTGTACTAGTTGGTCCGTCTGGATGTGGCAAATCTACATTATTAAGAATTATATCCGGTTTAGAAGATTTGGACGATGGTGAAATTTTAATTAACTCTGAAGATGTTACAAATAAGATTCCTTCAGAAAGAGAATTATCAATGGTTTTTCAATCGTATGCTCTATACCCTCATATGAATGTTTCTGAAAATATTGGTTTTTCTCTTAAAACATCAGGAATGGACAAAAAACTGTTAAAGAAAAAAATAGCTGAAGTGTCAAAAATTCTTAAACTTGATAATTTATTAAATAGACTTCCAAAACAACTTTCTGGTGGACAAAGACAAAGAGTAGCTATTGGTAGAGCAATAATTCGTCAACCTAAAGCATTTTTATTTGATGAACCTCTATCAAATCTAGATGCTTCTTTACGTGTTGAAATGAGATTAGAAATTTCAAGACTGCATAAACAACTTGGAATTACCACAATTTATGTAACTCATGATCAAGTTGAAGCTATGACACTCGCAGATAAAATAGTTGTAATTAATCAAGGAGAAATAATTCAAGTAGGTTCACCACGTGAATTATTTAACAAACCTAAAAATTTATTTGTAGCTGAATTTATTGGAACTCCTAAAATGAATGTTTTAAATTGTATTACAAAAAGAGGTTTTATTTACTTAAATGGTAAAAAGGATATTAAAACAAACATAAAAAAAACAGATGATGAAATAAAAAAAATTGGATTTAGACCTAATAAAGTTAGTATATGTGAAAAAGAAAAAGGTTTATTAACTGGTGAAATTAAATTTATTGAATATTTAGGCTCAGAACAATTTATTTATGTTGATTGCGGAATTGATGAAAAACTTGTTGTAGTTAAAACAAACCCTGATTATAAATTACCATTAAAAAAAATTGTTGGTCTCAATATTTTATCAAAAGATTTATATTTCTTTTTAAAAAATGGTGAGGTTTTAATTTAGCTATAAATTTTAATGTATTATATAAGTTAAATTAATTGATAAAAATCTTGTTATAAATTACAAGTTGTCTCATTTTAATGTTATAAATCATTAAAAGGATTAGATTTTATCCATTCAATTGTGTCTTTTAAAATGTTTGGGAACTCTCTTATTTTTACTCCAAGTGTATCTCTTCTTGAAAAGTCAAACCCTGTTGGCTCAACAGCATTTCCGTCAAAAGGTTCTGGCATTTTCATATCAGGAATTAATTTTTGACATTCATTATAAATATCTTGCCAATGTAAACTTTTATAAACACCATAATATCGACCAGACGCATTTTTATTTTCATGGCAAGCTAAAAATAAATTTGCTAAATCTCTCAGATGGATCATCGATGCAGAATCATTTGGAACTTTTAGATGCCTGGGTTCTCCACCATCTATAATTCTTTTTAACCAAACAAAAGGATTATGCTTCATATGATCCGGAAGTAAAGCATCTCCATACAAACCTGTTGGTAAGATAATAGATAATCTAATATTGTTATCATTACAAAATTTTATTGCAGCTTTTTCCATAATAGTTTTTGTTGCTGATGTATATTTTTTTGATTTGCATTGTTCAATCTCATCTGACCAATGATCAATTTCATTTTTAATAGGTACAGGTGGTATTGGATTAGTACTGGATGTAGATGAACAAATTACAACATTTTTAACATCTAATTTTTTTGCACTTTTCAATATATTTAAACAACCATTAACAGTTGGGTTAATAATTTCGTCATGACCCCTTTTATCATCTAGTTCTTTTGCAAGAGTACCATCAAAACCTTTGTAAGTTGGAATTAAACAAGCAATAAATAAAGTAGATATATCTTGTAGGCAAAAATTAAAATCATTTTCATTTGCCATTTCTGCCTTAAATAAATTGAGTTTTTTAAAATTTTTAAGTTTTTTTAAATACTTTATCTTTGTACTATCTTCAATATTTCTCATAGTACCATTTACCTCATAACCTTTTTCAAGAGCACATCTAACAATACTTGAACCAACTAAACCGCTACATCCAATAACGGCTAATTTTTTATTATTTATTAGAATTTTAGACATCGACTGGATTAAAACATATTAATAAAACGGATGAAACATATTATTCAATAAACTATAAAAACTTGTTTAATAATCAAACTTTGACTAGTTGCTTTCCTAGATTTGAGCCATTTAATAATTTCACTAAACTTTTAGGTGCAGTTTCTATACCATGGCTTATATCTTCTTTATTATTTAATTTTCCTTTTTTATACCAATCTAGCAATTCATTATATATTTCGGAATATTTATTAAAATAATCTAAGATTAAGAGTCCTTGTATCCTTGCTCTTTTTACTAAAAGTGTTCTGTTAATTCTAGGACCATTTGGTATTGGGTGAGATGGCATGCCTATTGTTCCACAGACAACAACTCTAGCGTTGATATTAATATTTTCCATTATTGCATCAAATTGTTCACCACCAACATTATCAAAGAAACAGTCTATCCCCTGTGGAGCTATTTTTTTTAACTCTGATGAAATGTCTTTTATTTCATTATAATTTATAACATGGTCATATTTAAATTCATTTAAACAAAAAAATTTTTTTTCATTTGAGCTTGTAATTCCAATAGTTTTGCAATCAAAAATTTTAGCAATTTGGCCAACTGCTGAACCTACACTTCCAGCAGCAGTTGTAACGACAACGGTATCTCCTTTATTTGGCTTACAAATATCTAATAATCCTGCATGTGCAGTAATTCCATTTAACCCAAGTACTCCCAGATTTGCAGAAAGAGGCACATCATTTTCAGGAATTTTCATTTGAATATTTTTAGGTTTTACAATTGAGTACTTTTGCCAACCAAGCCATCCAACAACAAAATCACCTACTTCAAACTTAATGTTTTTAGTAGAAATGATTTTACCAACTCCAAAACTTCTCATTGGCTCATTAAATGCAACAGGTTCTGAATAGTTGCCAACTGTACTAATCCAACCTCTCATTGCAGGGTCAATTGAAACGTAGGAAACTTCAACGAGAAATTCTTCTTCATTTAACTCTCTTACAGTATCAGTAATTTTATCGAATAAATCTTCTAAAACTTCAGGATTTGGTCTTCTTTTTAAAACAATTTTTGTATTTGTTAAATTCATACTATAATTTAACAAGGTTTTATTTTAACAACAAGAGGTTTGAAATTATTCTAAAAACGTTTAATAAAGCCTGTTTGTCTCAAGTATTCTTATTATAAACATTAGTGTAAAATAACCAGCATTTATCATTAAAACAAAGCTTAACAAAAGATTAATAGAAAATGGAAGTTGATTTTGAAGAAAATCTCTCCAAAAATACTTTTCTAAGTAAAAGGCCAGCTCTGTATACCAAATTGTAAGAAGTGCTGCATGAATAATGTAAAGAGTATATTTATAATTATCATACAAAATTTCATTTAATATGAAAAAAAATATAAAAAATATTGTTGAAAAAGTTGCTTTAACAAAAAAGTTTTTCAAATGTACAAACTTTCGACTAAATTTAAAGTGAAGCAATAAATAAAT
>QCNM01000040.1 GCA_003210115.1 SAR116 cluster bacterium AG-426-A06
AACACTTGAAAAAAGAGACTTTATTACAATTTTTATTTAATTATTTTATTTTTTTTAACCAATTTTTAAAATCTTTAATTGCCTTTCTTGATTTCAGTGCTTTTTTTTCTCTACCTTTAACTTTGATATTTTCATTAAAGCTATCTATTATTCCAAAATTAATATTCATTGGTTGAAATGTATTAATATTAGCATTTTTTGTAATATGTTTATGCAATGAACCATGTGCGGTTGATTTTGGAGCGGAGATAAATTTTTTATTAAATACGATTGAAGATAATATTCTGGCTAATAAATTTCCAATTGCAGTAGATTCAACATATCCTTCAACTCCAGTGATTTGTCCTGCAAAAAAAATATTATTATTAGTTTTTAATCTTAAGTATTTATCAAGTACTTTTGGTGATTTTATAAATGTGTTTCTATGAAGGCCTCCAAACCTAGCGAATTTTGCATTTTGTAAACCAGGTATGTTTTTAAAAATATATTTTTGTGAGCTGTAAGTCATTTTGGTTTGAAAACCAACTATATTGTATAAAGTTCCTAATTTGTTATCTTGTCTTAATTGAACCACAGCATATGGTTTTTCTTTTGAATGTTTATTAGTTAGACCGACTGGTTTTAATGGTCCATACCTTAATGTTTCTGGACCTCTTCTGATCATTTCTTCAATAGGTAAACAACTTTCAAAAAACGGTGTGTTTTCAAAATCTTTAAATTCTGTTTTTGGAGAATTTTTAATATTTTCGATTAAATTAAAATATTGTGTTTTTGTTAATGGGCAATTTATATAATCATCACCATTACCTTTATCATACCTAGATTGTTTCCATGCTATATCCATATCAATGCTTTCGAAGTATACTATAGGTGCTATAGCATCAAAAAAATCTAAAGATTTTTTAGAAGTTAATTTTTCAATTTCTTCAGATAATTTTTTTGAGGTTAATGGTCCTGTTGCAATAACTACAATGTCATCTTTAAAAATTTGTAAAGATGTAATTTCTTTATTAATTACTTTAACATATTTATTAGATTTAATTTTTGAATCTATATATTTAGAGAACGCATCTCTATCAACTGCAAGTGCACTTCCAGCAGGCACTTTATTTTTATCTGCTGCCTTCATTATCAATGAATTAGATAATCTAAGTTCTTCATGAAGCAGGCCAACCGCATTATAAACACTGTCATCCGACCTAAATGAATTTGAACAAACTAATTCTGATAAATAGCCAGTCTGATGAGCATTAGTTTTTACTTTTGGTCTCATCTCATATAAATTCGTAAAAATTTTATTTAAAGACAATTGATAAGCTAATTCACAGCCGGCCAAACCTCCACCAATTATGTGAATATTTTTTTTCATAGAATTATCAAAAAATTTTTCTTAAAAAATGACCTGTGTAGCTAGATTTTAGTTTACTTAATTCCTCTGGCGTTCCACATCCAACAATTCTTCCTCCTTTATCTCCACCTTCAGGACCAAGATCTATAACATAATCAGCTACTTTTATTACATCTATATTGTGCTCAATAACAATTACAGTATTTCCATTGTTCACCAATCTTTGTATTACCTCAATTAATTTTTTAATATCATGAAAATGTAATCCTGTTGTTGGCTCATCTAATATATATATTGTCTTACCAGTTCCTCTTTTAGATAATTCTTTTGAGAGTTTAATTCTCTGTGCTTCACCACCTGATAGTGTAGTTGCCCTCTGCCCAATTTTAATATAACCTAAACCAACTTCTTTTAATGTTTCTAATTTTTCTCGGATCATTGGAACTGCATTAAATAATTCCAATCCTTCTGACACTGTAAGATCTAACACATCAGAAATAGATTTATCTTGCCATTTAATTTCTAAAGTTTCTCTGTTATATCGTTTTCCATTACACTGATCGCATTTAACGTAAACATCAGGCAAAAAGTGCATTTCGATTTTTATTACACCATCACCTTGGCAGTTTTCACATCTGCCACCTTTAACATTAAATGAAAATCTTCCTGGAAGATATCCTCTTGCTTTAGCTTCTGGGAGACCAGAAAACCAATCTCTTATAAATGAAAAAGCACCAGTATAAGTAGCTGGGTTAGATCTTGGCGTTCTTCCAATTGGTGATTGGTCAATATCAATTATTTTATCTATAAGGTAGAGTCCTCTTATCTCATCATGAGGGGAAGGTATGCTACTAGCTCCATTTAAAGATTTTGATAATGCTTTTTGAAGCGTCTCTATGACAAGTGTTGACTTTCCACCACCTGAAACACCAGTCACACAAGTAAGCACTCCCAAGGGAAAATCAACAGAAATATTCTGTAAATTATTACCATACGCATTTACAATAGTTATCTTTTTATGAGGATTAATAAGTCTTCTTTTAGAGGGTGTTTCTATATATTTAAGCCCACTTAAATAATTACCAGTAATACTTTTTTTGTTATTTTTAATGGCGTCAGGTGTTCCTTCAGCAATAATATGTCCTCCATCAATTCCAGCGCCTGGACCAACATCAACAATATAATCAGCTGCTAGCATTGCTTCATGATCATGTTCTACAACAATTACTGTATTGCCTAAATTTTTTAATTTTTGTAGAGTTTCTAATAATTTTTCATTATCTCTTTGATGAAGGCCAATGCTGGGCTCATCTAACACATACAAAACCCCAGTTAATCCAGAACCAATTTGACTAGCTAGTCTTATTCTTTGGCTTTCACCTCCTGATAAAGTACCACTTTTTCTATTAAGACTTAGATATCCAAGTCCAACGCTTGTCAAAAATCCAATTCTGTCATTAATTTCTTTTAATATTTGATTAGAGATTTTTTGCTCTTGAGGATTAAGCTTAGTTTTTAATTTATTAAACCATTTTTCAGTTTCAATTATAGATAAACTCGTAATTTCTGAAATATCTTTTTTATCAATTTTTACTGCTATAGCTTCTTCTCTTAATCTTTTTCCTTTGCAAAATGGGCAGGCTTGTTCTGATTGAAATCTAGTTAATTCTTCTTTAACCCATTTACTATCTGTTTCTTTAAACCTTCTTATTAAATTTGGAATAATACCTTCAAAGACTTTTTTTGATTTAAAAACTCTTGTTCCGTCATTATATATAATTTCTATTTTTTCATCCTTAGAACCATATAAAAGTGAATCTTGTATATTTTTATTTAATTTATTAAAGCAGGTATCTAAATCAAATCCATAATGTCTTCCTAATGATTCTAATGTTTGTGTGTATAACTTGCTAGTATTGTTTGCCCAAGGAGCAATAACTCCTTCTCGAAAAGATATATTTTTATTTGGAATAATTAATTCCTCAACAAATACATTTGAATATCCTAACCCATCACATTCTTTACAAGCGCCGGCAGGATTATTAAACGAGAATAATCTCGGCTCTATTTCATCAATCGTAAATCCAGTTTCAGGACAAGAAAAATTTGATGAAAATACAATTTTTTCACTTGTATCATTGTTCATTAGATATAATAAACCATCAGACAAATTTAATATAATTTCTATAGAATCAGCTAATCTTTGTTTAAGTTCTGATAACTTTTCCTCATTATTTTTATTTATGATTATTCTATCAACTAAGACTTCGATATCATGCTTTTTGTACCTGTCTAATTTTGGCAATTCATCTATTTCGTAAAACTCTCCATTAATTCTAAATCTTTGAAATCCTTGTCTAGATAAATCTTGAAATTCTTTCCTATATTCTCCTTTCTTACCTCTTACAATAGGTGATAAAAGGTTAAACCTTGTTTTTTCTGGATAATCGACGATTTTATCTACCATTTGAGAAACAGTTTGACTTACAATGGGTAAGCCAGTTGTTGGTGAATAAGGTATACCAATTCTAGACCATAATAGTCTCATATAATCATAGATCTCTGTTACAGTTCCGACAGTAGATCTTGGATTTTTACTAGTTGTTTTTTGTTCTATAGATATAGCTGGAGACAGACCTTCAATTAAATCTACATCTGGTTTGTGCATCATTTGTAAGAATTGTCTAGCATAAGCTGATAGAGACTCTACATATCTCCTTTGGCCCTCAGCGTAAATTGTATCAAAGGCTAAAGAGCTTTTCCCTGATCCTGATAATCCCGTAATCACAATTAATTTATTTTTCGGTAAATCTAAGCTAACATTTTTTAAATTGTGCTCTCTTGCACCTCTAACTTGCAAGAATTTACTAGGTAGTAAGTTTTTTGACATAAGTATTGATTTATAGGTTGTATATAATTGTTATAGATCTAATATATTTAATATCAAAGTTTAGGAGCGTCAAGATGAGTGGTAGTATTAATAAAGTTATTTTAGTTGGAAATTTAGGTAGAGATCCAGAAGTTGGAGCATTACAAAATGGGGATAGGGTAGTTAGATTGAGTTTAGCAACTTCTGAGAAATGGAAAGATAAATCATCAGGCGAACCCCGAGAAAGAACCGAATGGCATCGAGTTGTGATTTTCAATGAACCTGTTGGAAGAATAGCAGAACAATATTTGCAGAAGGGAAGCACTGTATACATAGAAGGCCAGCTTCAAACAAGAAAATGGACAGATCAAGAATCTGGGCAAGATCGTTGGACTACAGAGATTGTTTTGCAGAGATATAAAGGTGAACTAACTCTTTTAGGTTCAAGAAATCAATCTTCATCAAATAATGTTAATGAAGAGCCTTCACTAAATAATGATCAAGAAAAACCAAAAGTTTTAGATGAGCCTTTATCGATTGATGATGACGAAATACCATTCTAACATTAATTATATCTAGTATTTAGTTAAGAAATGTCTTACTATATATTGTGTTAAGGACATATATTGGAAAATAATTCAGAAAACCCCTCTAAAGAACATATTACATCTATATCTATAAGCGATGAGATGAAAAAATCCTATTTAGATTACGCTATGAGCGTAATCGTTTCTAGAGCATTGCCAGATGTCAGAGATGGTTTAAAGCCAGTTCATAGAAGAATATTATATGCAATGTACAAAGGAGGTTATGATTGGACAAAACCATATAGAAAATCAGCAAGAATAGTTGGTGATGTTATGGGTAATTATCATCCTCACGGCGATTCTGCTATCTACGACTCAATGGTTCGTATGGCACAAGACTTCTCAATGAGAGTTGAATTAGTTGATGGGCAAGGGAATTTTGGTTCTGTTGATGGTGATCCGCCAGCCGCAATGAGATACACTGAATCTAGACTTTCAAAATCAGCAGAATTGTTATTACGTGATATTGATAAAGAAACCATTTCTTATGTACCAAATTACGATGAATCACAACTAGAGCCATCTGTTCTTCCTGCAGAATTTCCAAACATATTAGTTAATGGAGCTGGTGGTATAGCTGTTGGCATGGCAACAAATATTCCACCTCATAACCCAGTTGAAGTTATTAATGCTTGTAAAGAACTTATTTATAATACGGAATTGTCAATTGAAGATTTAATGGAACTTGTTAAAGGTCCTGATTTTCCAACATATGGATTTATTCTTGGAAAATCTGGTATTATTGCTGCCTATAAGACTGGAAAGGGTAGCATAGTTATGAGGGCTAAAGTTGAAGTAATTAGCAATGATAGTGCCAGAGATAAGATAATTATTACAGAAATACCATATCAAGTTAATAAGTCTTTATTATTAGAAAAAATAGGGGAATTGGTTAGAAGCAAAATTATTGAAGGAATATCAGACTTAAGAGATGAATCTGATAGGAATGGCATGAGAATTGTGATTGATATCAAAAAAGATACACAAGGTGATGTGGTACTAAATCAACTTTGGAAACATACTAGACTTCAATCTACATTTTCTATCAATATGCTAGCACTTGATAATGGCCAACCAAAACAAATGAACTTAAAAGAAATATTATTGTCTTTTAATAAATTTAAAAAAGAAGTTGTTTTAAATAGGACAAAGTTTTTATTAAACAAAGCTAGAGATAGGGCTCATATTTTAACAGGTTTGTTAGTAGCTTTAAAAAATATTGATGAAATTATCAAAATTATTCGTAACTCAAAAGATGGTGAAGAGGCTAAATTAGAATTATGTAATAAATTTTGGAAAGCAAATGATATTGAAAAATATATTGATCTCATTGACGATCCAGATAATAAGGTTATTGATGGAACATATAAATTATCAGAGTTACAAGCAAAGGCCATATTAGATCTTAGATTGCAAAGATTAACTGGACTTGAATCAGAAAAAATAACATTAGAAATTAATGAGTTGACGGATAATATTAATCAATATCTCTCAATTATTTCAAATGATGATATGTTAAAAAAATTAATAATATCTGAATTTGATGAAGCGATAAACAAACTTAGTTATGAAAGAAGAACCATAATAACTGATAGTTATGTTGATCAAGACGATGAGGACCTTATTCAAAAAGAAGATATGGTTGTTACTGTAAGCCATCGCGGATATATTAAGAGAGTACCTTTATCAACATATAAAGCTCAGAGAAGAGGGGGTAAAGGTCGATCTGGTATGAAAATGAGAGACGAAGATATGGTTACATCGTTATTTGTAACTGATACTCATACACCTATTTTATTTTTTACGTCCAAAGGTGTGGTCTATCAATTAAAATGTTATAAATTGCCAATTGCAGCGCCACAGGCACTTGGAAAGGCAATGGTTAATTTACTCCCAATTGATACAACTGAAAAAATACAGACAGTAATGCCAATGCCATCTGAAAAAGATAGTTGGAATGATTTACAAATTTTATTTGCTACAAAAAATGGAAATGTTAGACGAAATCAACTTAACGATTTTGTTAATATTAGGCAAAATGGTAAAATTGCAATGAAATTGCATAATGATGATGAATTAGTTTCTGTACTACCATGTAATGCCACAGATAACTTTTTCTTAGCTACACGACTTGGAAAAGCTATTAGATGTGATATTAATGATGTCAGAATATTTGTTGGACGTGATTCATCTGGAGTAAGAGGTATAAAACTTAAACCAAATGATTATGTTGTTTCAATGTCTATAGTTAATCCAAATATAAAACAATATGTTTTATCTGTTACGGAAAATGGGTTTGGTAAAAGAACTACAGTTGATGATTACAGAATCACTAATAGAGGAGGACAAGGTGTAGCTAATATTGAATGTTCCGATCGAAATGGTCCAGTTGTATCTTCATATATAGTTTCGTCTGATGATGAGATCATGCTTGTAACAAATGTTGGAAAATTAATAAGGTTAAAGGTTCATGAGAATGAAAGTAATTCTATAAGAGTAACTGGAAGAAAGACTCAAGGGGTCAAACTATTTGATGTATCAGAAGATGAAAAAGTAGTATCTGTAGCATTACTTCTCGATAATGATGACGATGATACCGAATAATTAATTTATCATTATGAGAATTGAATTATGAAAATTGGATTATACCCAGGAACATTTGATCCTTTAACAAACGGTCATTTAGACATAATATTTAGATCCTCTAAGTTATGTGATAAATTGATTATAGCTGTTGCAAAAAATACATCAAAAAATCCTCTTTTTTCAATTGATAAAAGAATAAAATTAATTAATGAGGCAATTAATGCTAATAATATTGACAATGATTTAATATACGCTGAAGCATTTGACAATTTGCTGATTGATTTTGCGAAAATTAATGAAGTTTCAATTATAATTAGAGGCTTGAGGGTTGTTTCTGATTTTGATTATGAATTCCAAATGGCTGGTATGAATAAAAGGTTAAATACCGAGATTGAAACTGTATTTTTAATGGCCTCTGAGACAAATCAATTTATTGCTTCAAGATTTGTTAAAGAAGTTGCTTCTTTAGGTGGAGATGTATCATCCTTTGTACCTGAAAATGTAAATAATGAAATAATTAAAAAATTAACTTGATAAAATAAATAATTTAAAATAATTTCACATTATTAATGGGCCCGTAGCTCAGTTGGTAGAGCAACTGACTTTTAATCAGTGGGTCGCAGGTTCGAATCCTGCCGGGCTCACCACTAATACCAGTAAGGGTTACAGCTTGTATCCCTTATTAGCATTAGGATACAAAAAAGTTGGTTGTCCAAATTTAGTCCTAATACACTCCGAATATAATCCGAAAAAACACTTAAAATAGCCCTTTTTTGACCAAAAGTGTCTAGTAAGTGTCTAGTTTGGAAAAAACTATTCAGTGTTATCAAGGGCTTACAAGGCATTACAACTGACTTTTAATCAGTGGGTCGCAGGTTCGAATCCTGCCAGGCTCACCATATTTTAATGTAGATTTGTTAAATCAACTTTTTTCTTAAAACTATATTTTCTTTTAATTAATGATCTTCCTTGATAGTTTAAATTTTAAATATAAAGTATTATCTTGTTATTTATTAATTTTTCGGGGAGTATTTATGAAATCGTTATTAATAAAATTATTTGCAGCATCAGTAATTGTATTAGGCTCTATAAATTTTGTAGTTGCTGAAACAACTATGAGAATTTCTCTACAATTACCACTTAAATCGCATTTAGGTCAAAATTTGTTACTTTTCAAAAAAGAGGTTGAAAGTAGATCAAATGGCGATATTAAAGTTGAAATTTATGATTCTGCTCAACTTTATAAAGATAAAGAAGTGCCAGCTGCAGTTGGTTCTGGTTCAATTGAATCAGGGGTTGCTTCACTTACTAGATACGTCGGAGATATACCTGCTGTGGATTTATTTTATCAACCTTTCTTATTAAATACAGATCAAAAAGTGAGAAAGGCTGTTTCAAAAGGATCCTCAATACGAGGCCCTATAGATGATGCAATAATGGGCACAGGTTCAACCGTATTATGGTGGCAAGCATATGGAAACGCAATTATGCTTTCAAATGGTCAAGCTATTAAAAATCCGTCTGATATGAAGGGAAAAAAAGTTAGAGTATTTGGAAAAACATTAGGTACTTTCGTAAAAGCATCTGGAGGAGCTCCAACTTTAATTTCTGGTTCGGAACAATACCTTGCCTATCAAAGAGGTACCGTTGATGTAGGTATGACTGGGGTTTCTGGAGTAAAATCTAGAAAGCTTTTTGAAGTCATGGATACGATAACAAAAACAAATCACGGTGTTATTGAATTTATTGTAGTAGCTAATACAAAGTGGTTTAATAGTTTATCTGCTAAACAAAAAGATGTAATTATAAAATCAGCTGAAATTGCTGAAAAAGATGTTCGAAATAATGTAGCTAAAATCGAACAAGAGGCATATGATTTAGCTAAATCTAAAGGCATGAAAATTGTAACACCAAGTAAATCAGATATTGATGCATTTAAAGCAGCTTCCAAACCAGTTTATGATGATTATAAAAAGAACGCTGGATCACTTGGGACACAACTTTTAGATGCCGCATCTAAATTATAATTTTAAATAAGAGAGAGTTTTATACTCTCTCTCTTTTTTTTCACTTAT
>QCNM01000041.1 GCA_003210115.1 SAR116 cluster bacterium AG-426-A06
AGGTCACTTTAAATACTAATTATTCAATCGCAAAAATTAAATCATTAATTAAACTAAATTATAGCTGGGCATTAAAAATTAACTTTAATCATTCATCAAGTAAATACTTCTTTTGGTACGTATCTGAAACAAAGCAAGAGCCAAGGCTTGGATTATCAAAAGAAGATCATGGATATGAAAAACGTTTACCATTAGATATTGCAAAGCAAATATCTGACTTAAATGAAACATTAAAAAAAATGCCTAATAAAATGAAGATTAGTGAATTTTGTCTAAAACATCATAAATTCAAATCTATAATAAAAAGAGTTCTAATTAATGAAAAACACCAATTCAGTGAAATACATGAAAACTTAGAAGACAAGAAAATGCGTCCAATAGATATCTTAAGATTCAAATTAAGTTTTTTTGGAGCTTGTAAATTTGATCCTAAATCTAATTTGTGGACCAGAATTACTTTATTTCAAGGTGTCCCATTACCTAAGAATCTTAAAGAAAATAAAACCCATATATTTAGTTTTCCCTTCTTAAGTGCTTATGGTTGAAAAATCAATTAACCAAATTAAATCTGAAACTTTTAAAGCATTGATTGGTATAAATCTCTCTAAATCTCTTGCGGATGATTGTAGTAATTTATGCTGCAACCTAGCTAAAATAAAAACCCCTTTTTTAAAGGATTTAATTAGTCTTTTAGAAAAATATAAAACTAAAAAAATTAATAATAGTATAGATCATAAAAAATCTAAAGATTTAATAGCTCCATTTTATGGACTTAATTTAATTGAATATTTATCTTCTGAAAATATTAATTGGTCAGGGAATGTAATTGCACCAAACTATTTAATTTCAGCAATGCTGATTTACAATCGTGAAAATAAAAAAAATTTTTTATTACGTAACAATAAAAGTACAATATTCTGCATTTATAATTCGACAATTTATTTAAATAAAAAAAAGTTAACAAATGATTTTTACTATATTGAAACAGAATTATATCCTTCGAAAATTAAAAAAGTTAAATTTGATAAAATTCTCTACTATGATAGATGTTATGTAAATTCCATAGAATGGAATGAATTATTAAGATACTCACAAAAAACTTATGTTAAGGAAAGTAAAGTGTCAAAAGAAAAAGGTGCAGGATATTAAAAATTTATATTGTTAATATGTTATGTTTTTCTAATTTGACATTCTTAACGATTTGATGACTATAGGGATATTAGTTTATTATCCAATAAATCTAAATATTAAAACTAACTAGGAGGAAAATTAATGTTAAAAATCAAAAGATTAATAACAGTTTCATTAATGTTTTTGATCTCCAATATATTTGCAACAATTGTTTTGGCTAAAGTTGATGGCCCAAGTGTTTTTTGGAAATATAGTTTATGGGGTAAAAGAAGAGCTTTCACGGAAGGCGCAGAAACATTATCTAAAAGATTAGCAGAGGAAACAAACGGTAAATTTAAATTAAAAGTTTTTTATGGTGGCCAATTGGCAAAATCAAGAGAAAATTGGGATGGTTTGAAAGCTAATTCTTTTGAAATGGCAACTGTTTGTAACTTTTACCATCCAAAGAAAAACCCAGGTTTAATGGTTTTAACACTTCCATTTTTACCGCTTGGACAAAGCTTTGACAGAGATGCAAAAGTAAGACAAGCAGTCTATGATCATCCAATATTAAAAAAAGAAGCATCAAAATTTAATGGCATATATTTTATGACTTCAAATTTACCACAGTATGAATTTATGGGTAAAGGGAAGCCACCATTAAAACTTTCTGACTTTAAAGGAATGAGAGTTAGAGCTGGTGGTGGTGTTGGAACAGCAATGGTTAAATTAGGGGCTACAAAAATGTCAGTTCCTGCTCCAGAGACATATACACTTATTGCAAGAGGAGCTGTAGATGCAGTTTCTTTTCCTTTCACATATGCTCATGCTGCTTACAAGATACCAGAGGTAGCCGATTGGTATACAGCAAATTTATCACCTGGGACGTCAGATTGTCCTTATGTGATGAATATGCAAGCTTATAATAAACTTCCAAAACAATATCAAAATTTATTAAACAGTCTTCGTGGTGAAGCTTTAGAGTCTCTTAAAGCTGCATACAAAAAAGCTGATGATAAAAATTTACCTGTTTGGAAGAAAAAATTCAAAGAGATCAGATATGATGACAAAACTCTTGCTGAATTTAAAGCTAAAGTAGGTAAACCGATTTGGAATGAATGGGTTGCTGCTAACAAGGATCAATTTGATGCTCAAGCAGTATTAGACGTCATTCTAAACTATAAATATTCAAATATAAAATAATATAAAGATAAAAACATGTGTGTAATTGTTTACACACATGTTTTATTATAGGCTTTTAAATTGTTAGATTTATTTAATAAAAAACTAAGTAAAATCGAAGACTTTCTTGTTTTACTTGTAGGAATTTCGATTTTCATTGTGATGATTTTAACATCCATCCAAATTATATCTAGAGTTTTTGGTTATCCTTGGCCTGCATTTTTAGAATTATCAGAATTAGCAATTTCAATTTTTGCTTTTCTAGGTGTTGCTTTTGCTCAAAGGATGGATGCTCACATTCGTATGGAACTTCTTGTTGCAAATTTAAAAGGAAGAATTAAATGGATAATTGAGTTTATTGCAACATTTTGTGCATTCATAGTAATAGGTATCCTAATATATTATAGTAGTTTATTTGCTATAGACGCTTATGTGATAGGTGATAGTACAATGGATTATTTATTTCCAACTTGGCCAGCAAAAATTTTAGTTCCTATAGGTTTTACAATTTGGTTTTTTAGACTTTTTATAGAATTAATTGGTTATTTAAGATTAGCTATAAATGTTAATGCTGAACCTATTTATGTTCCCATTATCAAAACAGCTGAAGAATTAGCAAACGAAGAAATTAAATCAATAAGAGAATAATATGTTTTTTGAAAAACTACTTCAAGGACAGCCAGAAGGAATATTTGGCATAGGGTATAATGACCCATCATTAGTTGGAGTAATTTGTACATGTATTCTTTTGGTTTTAGTTATATGCGGTGTAAGAGTTGTAATTGCAGCGAGTATCGCGGGAATAATTGGACTTGTAGAATTAATTGGAGTTGGTCCAGCTTTAGGTAACATTGGAGCAATACCATATTCAAAATCTGTTACATTTGTTCTTGGTTTATTACCAATCTTTATATTAATTGGTTTTTTAGCCTATCAAGCTGGAATAACAAGACAATTGTTTGAAGCAGCTAAAGCATGGGTTGGTTTTGTGCCTGGTGGACTTGCTGTAGCTACAGTTTTTGCAACTGCTGGATTTGCTGCAGTTTCAGGAGCTTCTACTGCAACTGCAGCTGTTTTTTCAAGAATAGCTATACCTGAAATGCTTAAAGAAGGTTATGATAAAAAGTTAGCAGCTGGTGTGGTGGCCGCTGGCGGAACTTTAGCATCTTTAATCCCACCATCTGCAATTTTAATCATCTATGCAATTATAGTTGAAGAATCTGTTGGAGCACTATTATTAGCTGGTTTTTTACCTGGTGTATTTTCTGCAATTGTATACGCATTAATAATCATTTTATGGGCTAAAAAGAATCCTAAATTAGGACCACCGTCTAGAAGATATACGTTGAATGAAAAATTAAAAACTTTACCTGGAATTTTACCTATTGCTGTTGTCATTGCGACAATTATAAGTGCCATTTATGCAGGTTGGGCGACTCCAACTGAAGCTGGGTCTTTAGGTGCATTTGTAGTTCTTATTATGGCAATTTATAATAAAGTTAAGATTACTGCTCTAAAAGCTGCACTGATAGAAACAGCTAAATTAGTAGCTATGATATTTTCTATAATATGGGGTGTTTTGATTTTTGTAAGATTTTTAGGATTTTCTGGACTCCCTGAAGATTTTGCTAATTGGATTATATCACTTCCTTTAGACCCATATGTAACACTTTTATTAATACTTCTTGGATATGTTATTTTAGGAATGTTTATAGATGCAATAGGATTATTATTACTAACGCTTCCAGTTGTATATCCAGCTGTAATGTTATTAAATGGTGGACCAGACGTTACTGCTGCAGAAAGTCCATTTGGAATGACATTCAATCAAGTCAGTGTTTGGTTTGGTATTATTGTTGTTAAAATGGCTGAAGTTTGTCTTATAACACCTCCTATTGGTCTAAATTGTTTTGTGGTTGCAGGTGTAAGGAAAGATATACCTGTTACTGATGTATTTAAAGGAGTAACTTTATTCTTTATTGCAGACATATTAACAATTTTAGGATTAGTATTGTTCCCTCAAGTAATAACTTGGCTTCCTGATTTAATGATGAGTTAAAATCAACTATTATTTGGAAATGTGTATTGAGCGCCTAAAGATTTTCCAACTGGCCATCTTCCTGTAACCGTCTTAAGTCTAGTATAAAACCTAACACCTTCCATTCCATATACGGCATGTCCTCCAAATACAGACTTTTTCCAACCACCAAAAGAATGATAAGCCATTGGAACTGGAATTGGTACATTAATGCCTACCATTCCTATTTGACATTCGTTTGCAAATTTTCTGGCAACACCACCATCAGAAGTAAAAATAGCAGTACCATTTCCATATTCATGTTTATTAACCATTTCTAATGCTTCTACCATACTCTCAGACCTTACCATTGACATAACAGGCCCAAATATTTCTTCCTGGTAGATTTTCATGTCAGTTGAAACGTGATCAAAGAATGTTCCACCAACATAATAACCATTTTCATAACCTTGAAGTTTAAAATTTCTTCCATCAACTACTAAATCAGCACCTTCTTTAATACCAATATCAATATAATTTTTAACTTTATCTAAGTGTTGTTTAGTTACCAAAGGGCCCATTTCAGACGATTTTTCTAAACCCGGACCTATTTTTAAGTTTTCAATCATTGGAGTTATTTTTGTTCTAATAGCATCTCCAGTCTCTTTTCCAACTGGGACAACAACTGAAACTGCCATACATCTTTCACCAGCAGATCCAAAAACAGATCCCATAATAGAATCACAGACTAAGTTTATATCAGCATCAGGCATAACAACCATGTGATTTTTGGCGCCACCCATGGCTTGTACTTTTTTTCCATATTTTGCGGCTTCTTGATATATATAATGTGCTATTGGTGTTGATCCAACAAAACTGACAGCACTAATATCTTTATTTTTTAAGATTGCATCAACAGCCTCTTTACCACCATTTACAACATTTAAGACACCTGGAGGAAACCCGGCATCCAATACCATTTGCGCTAACAACAATGTAGAACTTGGATCTCTTTCTGAAGGCTTTAAAATAAAACAATTTCCGCATGCAATTGCAATGGGAAACATCCATAAAGGTACCATAACAGGAAAATTAAATGGTGTTATTCCAGCTACAATTCCCAAAGGTTGATTATCTGACCAACTATCAATTGATCTTCCAACCTCACTAGTATAATTGCCGGCTAATAAATTTGGAATACCGCAAGCAAATTCAACTACTTCTAGTCCCCTTCCAACCTCTCCTAATGCATCATCAAATGTTTTACCATGTTCTAATGTAATTAGTTCAGCCAACTCATTTTTTCTAGATTCTATTATTTCTTTTAATTTAAACATTTTTCTTGATCTCATAAGTGGTGTTTCCGATGACCAAGATATGTATGCATTTTTTGCTGAGTTTACTGCATCTTGTACACATTTTTCTGTACCCAAAACAACCTGTGAAGCCTCTTCACCTGTCGCTGGGTTAAAAACTGATGCTGTATTATTAACAAAATTAGAATTAAGTTTACCATTTATAAGATGTTCAATTTTTTTCATTTTATTCCATTTTTTTAAATTTTATATTATATATCTACACATAAACATGAAAAAAGACAAAAATAAAATTTTGAAATATAGGGTCACTTATTTAGAAATGATAAAACACCCTAGTTATTCATATCCAAATTGTCCAATAAAATTCACTAATATTATTAAATCAAATAATGTTCCATATTGGTATTTTATTTCTTTATATAAATCTGTTGGAGAAGAATATGAATGGACAGATATGTTAAAGCAAAAAAAAGAAATTACAGAAAATTTTTTAAATAACAAAAATGTATATTTTTACTCACTTATATCATCAGGTGTTCCAATTGGATTTTTTATCTTAGATTATAGAAAAAAAGAAATCTGCGATATAAGTTATATTGGATTGACAAAGGGTAATTTAGGAAAAGGTCTAGGTAAATATCTTTTTAAAACAGCATTCTTAATGGGTTGGGATACAAATTATATTAATAAATTAACTGTTAACACATGTACATTAGACCATAAGGCTGCACTTCCTCTTTATCAAAAACTTGGGTTTGAACCAGTAAGGTTTGAAGAAAAAAAAAGATGAAAACTTTTTTTAATTAAATGACTTTCCTTCTAAAAATTTTCCACTGTAAATATTTAAAGATTTCATAGATTGCCATACAATTTGACCATTGTTGATAACAGTATCTATTCCTAAAGCTGGCATAAGTGGCTTTTCATAAGTTGCTTTGTCAATTACAACTTCAGGATCAAATATAACTAAGTCTGCAAAATAATCTTTTTTTATCAATCCTCTTTTTTCTAAACCAAAAGTCTTAGCGCTTTTAAAAGTCATTTTGTATATTGCTTCTTCTAAAGAAAAAAGTTTCATCTCTCTGGAATATTTTCCTAAAACTCTTGGAAAAGTTCCCCATAATCTTGGATGAGGATGCTTATCCCCAGGCAAGCCATCTGAACCTATCATAGTGCCGTCAAAACTAATTATACGATTTAAATCTTCATCATCCATCTGAAAATAAATTGCTCCAGCAGGATAAAGTGTATCTACCAACTCATCAATTGTACAATTAAATTCTTTTGCTATCTTATTGATATCATTAACTTTTAAGTCTTGCACTTTATCTGACCATGTAACCAATACTCTGTCGGCCCTTTTTACAAAATGTTTTAACAACATTGTTGAACTGGCTGTATACGGATAACAATCTAAATCAAGATGTTGTTTCTTTTTAGCCTCTTTAATTAATTTTAGAGTTTCTTTACTTTTACCCCAATTAGATCTTCCTGCACATTTATGATGTGATATCACAGTTCTTACATCAGCTAATTTGCCAATCTTAATTGTTTCATTTACAGACTCTACTAAATTATCTCCCTCATTCCTCATATGAGTAGTAAAAATTCCGTCATGTTTTTTTAATACTTTTGCTAACTCGATAATTTCTTCAGTTGGCGCATCATTAGCAGCAGGATACGCAAGACCAGTTGACAATCCAATAGAACCATCAATCAATGCATTTTCTAAAATATTTTGCATTTTAATTATTTCGTCTTTATTTGCGCTTCTATTTATTTCTCCATTCATCACCTGAACTCTTAGCATTGAATGACCTGTCAACAGTGAAATATTGATTGAACTTGGGCTTTCATTAAATGCATTTTTATATGATGAAACAGATGAAAATCTATATGCATCTTTATCACCAAGTAATGGAATTGGCGCTGGAACATCTCCAGAAAAATCAAAAGGAGCTAAACTTATACCACAATTTCCTGCAATGCAGGTAGTTACTCCTTGACTAATTTTACATGACATACTTCTATCAATAAAAATATTTTGATCGTCATGAGTGTGAACATCTATAAATCCTGGTGCAATTATATGTGATGTAGCATCGATTACATTTTTAAATGATAAATCATTTAAGTTATAATTTTTATCATGTATTTTAACAGATTTTTGATCTTTCTTAAAAATTGAAATAATTCGGTCACCATTTACCAAAAGATCTGCTTCATATCTAGCATTTCCCGAACCATCAATAATAGTTCCATTTTTAATTAAATAATCAATATTCATTTTAAATTCTTTATTAAGTTTATATTATAATAGGTATTATTTAAAAAAAACTAGATAAATGTTTTTTAAAAATTTAAATATTAAAATTACAACTTAAACCTTGCCTAGGCCAGTTTGCTTTTAATAACAAACCTTCATAAGATGCGGTAATATAAGCAGTTTTATTGTTTAATCCCCCAAAACATAAATTTGTAATATAAGGGTCGTTAATTGAATAGAATTCTTTAAACCCATCTGATGGAGATATTACAGTTATCCCACCATCATACAATGTACCAACACAAACATTTCCATTCAATTCAATTGCTAATGAATCAAATCTAAAAAGCCCTCTATTTTGATTGAGTAATTGTCCACCATATACAGAATTTGGAAACTGAATTTTATTTACCTCTCCATCACCTAGAATTTCGAAGCTATATAATTTACCTCCTTCTGTATCAGCAATATACAAAAAATTTTCATCAGGAGATAAACCTATTCCATTAGGTGTCATAATAGGATGAATAACTTCTTTAATTTCTGAACCATCTGGCTTTGCCCAATAAACGGAACCTCGGTCCATAGTTCTTTCCCTAACTTTTCCTAAATCTGTAAACCAAAAATTTCCTTTTTTATCAAAAACAATATCATTTGGACCATTTAATGGTAATCCATTACACTCAGAATAAAGTGTTTCAAATTCACCCGTATTTAAATTGACTTTTTGAATTTTACCTGACTTATAGTTTTTTGCTTGAGCAACTGGTCTCCTTTTCTTTTGATCACTTGAGATTTCCCAATCAAACCCACCATTATTACAAATATAACAAAATCCATCTGGACCAATTGCGGCTCCATTTGGCCCTTCACCTAAATTTGAAACAATTTCTTTTTTTCCATTTTGATATATTTTTGTTAGAGTACCTCTGGCTATTTCAACTAATAAAATACTTCCATCATTTAAATAAATTGGACCTTCCGGAAAAAGTAAATCATCAGTCAAAATTGAAGTTTCGAGATTAAATCTTTTTTCCATAATTAAACTCTAAATTTTTTTTATATTTGGTATTAACCAAAATAGTAAAGCACCAATTATTGTAAATAAAGTACAAAAGAAAAATCCAACATTATAATTTGAAAATTGATCAAATAAAAAACCTGATATAAATGCACCTAATGCAGCACCAAGGCCCTGACCCAGATTAGAAGCTCCATAGATAGAAGCAAGACCTTTTCCAGCAAAAATTTTTGCAATAAG
>QCNM01000042.1 GCA_003210115.1 SAR116 cluster bacterium AG-426-A06
AGACACTAAGTATCAAGTAAATGTAGTATCTACTATGTTAGGAAGAGCAAAAAAACACCCTAATAAAACACCTGAAATGGATGATGCAATATTGGTTTTTGAGAAATGGTTGTTGGATTATAAGATATCAAAAGATAATGCTAATTAGTATAGTTAACACACTCACACACCAATCGGTTATACACACCAACTATATACATCTACCCATACCCCCATGGCTCATGCGTGGGGGTGGTAACATTTAAAATGTGAGGCAGTATAAATGTATTAATAAGAAGGATATTAATGACACCTAGGGTGTCTTCAGTTACCTATACTAAGAACAGTTATTTTAGGAGTAGACCATATGGTAGACCATTTGTACATGTTGACACAGACTCTGTAATCCATAAACTGTTGGTATTGCTTGTGCTGCAATATTGATGGTGCACATGAAGTGTATACAGAGCGTCTAGAGCGCGCCATTCTACTTCACTATAATGTGATAACACATTGAAATGTAAGCATTAATTTTAATCATCTTATAGGGTGATGCACATGGTGATGCACAATCTAAGTATGTTTCTTTCGTATTGACATCATAGGATTATTAAATATTCTAAGTTCTATTCAGAATGAAATCATTTTATTTAGCATTATTATTAATATATTTTTTTATGCCTTTTTCTATTTTAGGTGAAACAATGAGTGACTTAATTTGGAATAATGGGCTTTATTACAAAAAAGGTTCAAAAACTCCTTTTGATGGAATAGTTGCTGGGGAAATTAATGGTTCTTTTATAAATGGAAAAAAACATGGAAAATGGACAAGATATTATAATAATGGGAAAGTGTTTTCTATATCAAATTATTATTTAGGTTTGAAAAATGGAAGCTTTATCACTTTTAGTAAAAACGGTCAATTCATAGAAAAAGGAACATATAATAATAATTTAGAAGATGGGCTTTGGTTGAGATTTTTTGAAAATGGTAAAATTAATTATAAAGGTAAATTTATTAATGGTAAAAAAACAGGTGTTTGGGTTGGATATTATTACAACGGACAATTAGAGTATAAAGGTAGTTTTAAAAATGGAAAAAAAGAAGGTATTTGGGAGTTTTACTCGTCAAATGGTATGAAATATAATGAATTTTCAGGTATCTATAAAAATGGAAATAAAATAAGTAAAGCTCTATAATGATTTTGCTAAATCAACTTCAACTTTATGCGAAGCAAATTTTAAATGATTACGACAAAAAAAAACCCAGTGTTTTGTTTAAGAATAATATTAACATAACTATTGCAGATGCCTATAAAATTCAATCTCTTGTTACAAAACTCAGAATTAAAAGAGGTGAAAAAGTAATAGGTTATAAAATTGGTAGTGTTCAAAAACAAACACAAAAAAAATATGGGTTTTCACATCCAGCTTGGGGCAGGTTATGGGAAGATGAGTTGCATTTTAATGGTGCACAGTTAAACAAAAATAATTATTCAAATCCAGCAATGGAAGCTGAGTTTGGAATAAAATTAAAAAGAAACCTAAAGCCAGAAAATATTAGTTTAGAATATATATTGGATTCTATTGAAACAATTCATCCCATAATTGAAATACATAACTTAATATTTTATGGAAAAAAACCCCATGGAGCAGAACATATTTCAAATAATGCAATTAATGCTGGTATAGTTTGTGGCGCTGGAATTAAAAAACCAAAATTTAATGAGATAACTGACCTAAAATTAATTTATGACAAAAAAATCATATATGAATGGACTAATAAAATATGGCCTTTAGACTTAATGTCAAAGATTGAATGGTTTGTAAAAGAACAGGCTAAAGTAAATAACATAATAAGAAAAAATGACCTCATTTTAACTGGCGCATATGGTCCTCCAATTCCAATAGATGACGTGAATTTAATTGAAGTACATTCGTCCTTATTTGGAAATGTATCTGCTAATTTTAAATAGAAGTTATATTATGATAATTTCATTAAAAAATTTTATAAAATATTTCAATAACTTTTCATCGACATCTATCTCCATCATCTTAATGATTATATCTGGATTTAGTTTCATTGTAATGCATAGTGCTGCTAAATATTTATCTGATGAAATTCATGTTTTTGAAATTACCTTTTTAAGATGTGTACTTGTTATATTTGTTCTTGCGCCTTTAATTTTTAAGCAGGGATTAAATACCTTTATTACTAAACAACCAAAACTTCAAATTTACAGGATTATTACAAATTCGATTGCCATGCTATGTTTTTTTTATGGACTAACTTTAACAACTTTATCTCAAGTTACAGCATTAAATTTATCAGTACCAATTTTTACAACGTTATTGGCAATTGTTTTTTTAAAAGAAAAAATTAGATTAAGAAGAATTGTAGCTTTGTGTGTTGGGTTTATAGGATGTATGATTGTTTTAAGACCAGATATTTCAATAAATCTAGGTGGGTTTTTAATACTCATATCATCTTTTATATGGTCTATATCTCTAATATTTATTAAGAAATTAACAGAAACAGACTCTGCAGTTACAATATCACTGTATGCTGGTGTTGGAATGATACCTGCTACTTTTGTTGCTGCTTATCCTTATCTTACAATTCCGAATGTTAATCAATTCCTAATTATTATTTTTATAGCAGTCACTGGAACTATTGCTCAAACTCTATTAAATAGTGCATTTAAGAGAGGAAGTTTAACTATATTATTACCATTAGATTTTCTTAAATTAGTTTGGGCAGTTTTAATAGGTTATACAGTTTTTATAGAGAGCACACCATTTACACTATGGTTAGGAGGATTACTGATTGTTGGTTCATCATCTTATATTGCATGGAGAGAAAAAAAGTAATTTTTATTTCTTTTTAGATTTGGTTAATTGTTTAAACTTTATAAATAATGAGATTTTTCAACAAAGGGGTAATTAATGATAGTTAAAATGGAAATTGATTTGGAGAGAGGTTTTGCTCCATGGAAAGAAATATTTATTGATAATGAACATAAATTAAATGAACACGGTGGAAAGTTAGTATTTGCTGGTACTGAAAAAGATAATGATAATAAATTGACAGTTATTATGGATTTTGAAGGCCCAGAATCTTTGCAAAACTTTGCTGGTGATGAAGAATTGACTAAAATTAGAGCTGCTTCAGGTGCCAAATTAGAAACTGCAATTGCAACGGTAATGAGTTCAGATTCATTTACAAAGACTTAATATTTATTAATTTTTATACTCAATAGTTAAATATAAGTGGTAGAGACAACTAATAAATTAATTAACTAAAACTATTCTCATGCCAGTTTCTGGTTTGTATGTTTCAATTTCCCAATCATCAAATTCAACTTTATGTGAATGTTCAACTGTATCTCTATATATTCCAATACGAGCAGCATAATGCAATTGTCCTTCGCCAAGAGATGTTGTTGGAGCATTTTTTAAACTCATATATACTTTTCCATCAATTTTGATAAAACAATAGCCATTTTTAGAATGTGGATAAACATCCATTTCGACTGTGTGTCATTTTCCGTCATTTAACTTTTCCCATTCTCTATCAGTTTGTCGAGTTTTTCTAAATGACGTATAAAACGAATTATTCTTTATCTGTGTTTTCCAAAAAACAGGTTCAGTTATTTGGTATTTTTCATATTTTTCTAATAATCTTTCATTTCTTATAGCTGGAAAATCATCATTTTGATTTTTGGAATACATAGTACATGTTGGAGCTCTATCTAGAAAAACGGCAGCTTGGGGTATGCTCGAACCACCTTTATAGTGTAGCTTGATTTGGGATATTAGAACTCTATCATTAATTAAATTTTTTGGATGTGAACGTACTCTAAATTTTTGATAAACAGCAAGGCTTTTACTAATATTTCTTTTTTCAATTTCAAAACGACCAGTTCTATTTGTATGAGTATCAAACATTTTGTTAGTAACTGTTATAATTAATTTTCCATCTTTGATTTTTGCTGCTTTTGGATTTGGGCCTGTTGTGTTACAATCAGCCCAATTTTTATAAATAGATTTAGAAAAATCGTTTGAATATTTTGATGGACTGACACACGATGTTAAAGATGTTGATAAAAATAAAACAAAAATTAACTCAAACTTCAAGAAATAGTTTTTAAAGATTTTGTGGCACATCACCATGTACATCACTCCATAAGCTGATTACAATTAATGCTTATATTTCAATGTGTTATCACATCATGGTGAAGTGAGATGGTGCGCTCTAGAGGACAAGTATTCCTATCCTATGTACCAATTACGTTGTTATATAAGCTCTAACTTAGATTAGAATTTATTACTGTAATGTCAATACGCACGAAATGTGCATCAGTTTGTGCATCACTTAATTAGCGTTCTTAGTATAGGTAACTGCAGACATCCTAGGTGTCATTAATATCCTTCTTAAAATACATTTATACTGCCTAACATTTTAAATGTTTACATCCCACAAATGAGCTATGGGGGTATGGGTAGATGTATATAGTTAATGAGTGTAACAGATTGGGGTGTGAGTGTGTTAACTAGTTTAATTTATTTTTTTTAAAGATGGGATAGCTTTTATTTGAAGGCTGATAGACACCTCTTCAATATCAATATCCTTATTTAACTTTAATGTCTGCTTTTGTTAAAGTCGCTACTCACTTCACCACTTAGACAACGAGGGACTCTTGGATAATTATCTGTGATAAAATATACATATTTGCCTTTATATATGCCTCCATTACATTCATCGATTTCATTATTACTAACTTGGTAAAAAAAATCTTCATTATATGTGCCATCATACTTCCCAAGAGGACCAGATTTTCTAAATCCATCTTTAAGGACCCAAGCAGACATTTTTCCTTTTATATAGTGAATTTCAAATCCGTCACCAGCATAACCAATATGACTTTTATTTAAATTATTTACAAAGCTAGTCGGCAGACCATGATAATGATACATTCCACCTCTTCCTACATGTGCGTTGTTAAAATCAAGCCCTAACCTGCCCTTAAGACCAAAAATATCCACACTCCAATTTTTGTTCCCATTACGACTATGTCCCTTTGGAGCTTTTGGGTCCCAAAAACCAGCTGTAGCTGGCCGAAATAAAACTCCGTTTAAAGCTATTCCAATTATTCCTTTAATTTTTGTAATAGCAGTTGATTTTTTGGGATATCTAGGAACGCAAACATATATTTTTTGTTGAGATATAGAGTTAGGATTTCCTTTATTTGGAAAAATACCCGTTTTGTGATTAGGTATTCCGTTACTATGAAAACATCTCTCATCTTTTTTTAAAGATATTTCAAATTCATTTAATTTGGCAGCAAATAATTTTATAGGTAAAAATAATATTAATAAAAAAAATATATATATTTTATTTTTCATTTAAAATCTTCTAAAAAATTATAGTTCTGTGTAAATGAATTTAATTATATTAGTCAGCTTTGTAAATAATAATTACCATCACGATTTAACAAATGATTTGCTCCAAATTTGTTTCTCATATTGTTTCATACCCCAAGTCCAAGTTTTAACTTTTGCTATAAAATCAATGACTTATGGGAACACACAATGTGGATTGGTGCGTATACAAGGAATAGAACTCCTCTAATGATTTTCTTCTAGATTTTTTTGAGAAGCCATAAATATATGATGTATACCAGAATTCACATTTTTAAATTTCCAAATAAAGTTGCAAGAGATTCTTTTAGATTTTTCTGTATAAATTATACTGATAATTTGTTTAATGAAGGTTTAAATTTTTCTTTATTTGTTGATGTTTCTGATACTCAACTTCATTATTTAACTGTTTGGAAGACAAAAAAAGATTGGGAAATTTCATTTAAAAAAGCGAAAGAGTATTCAAACGTAAAAGCACAGGTTAAGGAGATGGGAGCTACTATGACCATTGTCGGAGGCGAAACGTCTGGGAGAATGACATCAAAAAGTAATTTTAATCTTTTTGAAAATGTATCTTTGTAATGATATTAGAAAATTTACTAAACAAATTAGCTATTAATCTTCATAAATATTTTAAAAACACTAGAATAATGGCAGAGAATTTGCGTTCACCTAATTCATTTTTCTTTGGTTTTATAGCAAAAAGATTGATGTTAGTAGGTAATCAAAAAGTGATTGAAGATAGTGTTGAAAGACTAAATGTCAAAAGTGAAGACAAAATTCTAGAGATTGGTTCTGGAAATGGACAAGCTTTAATTGAAATTTTAAAAAAAAGCCCTTTACAATTAAAAGTAATAGAAATAAGTCCAATTTTTAGAAATCATTTAAAGAAAAAATTTGGGGATAAAATAGAATTATCTGAAAATGATGCAAAAAACCTCAAAGGTATTATAGACAATGGTTCAATTGACAAAATATTATTAATTAATGTCATATATTTTTTAAATACTTTAGATTTATACTTAAAGGAACTCAAACGTATTTTAAAAAAGGATGGAACTATTTTTATTGCTGCAAAATTTGACGCAGTTAAAACATTTGATGATAATGTCTTTCGAAATAAGCAAATCATAGATTTATTAAAAATACTAAAAAGATTTTTTAAAGTTTCTTATAAATGTATAGATTTGGGTGATATAAACTCAAAATATTATGCTATTTATTTGAAAAAAAAATAGGATTATTTATGGAATTTAAAAATGAAATTGGACTCATTCAAAGAAGAATGGCCTCTAGTATTGCAAGTACATCAAGACGATTAGAAATTTTAAATGCTCTTAACATCAAATCAGGTCAGCATGCATTAGATATTGGTTGTGGTGGAGGGCATCTTTTAGAAGATATTGCAAAGGCTGTTGATCCAGAAGGAAAAGCATACGGTTTAGATACAAGTGAAGACCAACTCAAACAGGCTAGAAAAAGATGTAGTTCATATGAAAATGTTTTGACTATAAAAGGCTATGCAAACCAAGTTGATCTTGAAAATCTAAGTTGTGACGCTATTTGTTCGGTTCAGACATTTGAATATATAGATAATGTTGATGATTCGATTAAAGAATTAACAAGATTACTCAAACCATCATCCATATTTGTAAATATTTCAATACTTTGGGAATATTATAAATTTTTTGGTGCTGATGAAGAGTTAAATAAAACTATACATGATACATTTAAAGCACATTGCTTTCACCAAATGCTACCAACCTCTTTAGAGGGTAGGCTTAAAAAGTTTGGTTTTAATAATATTAAACATAAACCATTGCCTCTGTTTATAACAAATAGAGATGATAATTCTCCTGCTAAATTTGCAGAAGAAGTTATTTCACAATTTGCTATACAACAAGGTATGTCTGAAACTAAAGTTAATGAATGGAAACGTCAGTTAAAAGTAGCAGAGGTCGAAGGTCGATTTGCCTATACAAATCTTCCTATTTTGACATGTGCATTTATAAATTAGATCTTTTGAAACATTTACTATAGGTTGCGGCATGTATAGATTATTTTTATTTATTCTTTTATTATTATATAACAATTCTTCATTAGGTAAAAAATTAGATGATATCAAATCATATTGTATAAATAATACATGTTCAAAAGTAATTAAAAAAATTAATGTTGGAAAATTCTATTTTAAAGCAAGAAACTGTGAAACAAAAGACTATCGAAAGTGTCAAATATGGTTTGGTACTCCTAAAAATAAATTAAGAGCCGGATGGGTTAAATACTACAGATTAATTAATGGTCCCATGCCGCTAAAATTAAACTGCATAATGGGTCAACCTATTTGGTATCAAGACTTAACTTTTCCAAATGAACTTACTAAAAACTATGAAGGGATAAAGACATTAAAAAAGTTTAATTTTCAAAATAAGGAGAAAGTTTATTTTAATAGACCTGCAAATGAAACTTTTAAATTCTTTTCATCAAGAGATAAGTCTTTTGGGATTCTATTTAGTAAAAAAGATAGAAATGAAAAAAAGAAAAATAACATTTATATATTTGATATAGAAACTGAAAAAATGAGAAAAATTGAAAGTGAATGCAGTTAAATTGAATAATTAATAGATTAATAATCTCGTTTATTTTAAATGAAGAAAAAAATTCCACAAACAAAGTGGTATTGAAATAAATATATTAAATATTAATTAATATATATGTTAAATCAGTTAAAAATTATTATAAAACCACTAGTAAAATCTCAGATAAGATTATATGTTTTCTTCGGTCTTTTGGTAGGTTTATATCAGTTGTTTTTATTTATTAAATATTAGGAGATTAAAATGTTTGGATTAGGATTGATTAAAGGAACTATTATTGGAGTTGGGATTGGAATATTAACAGGGTTAGCATTAAAAGAGATGTGCAAAATGAATAAATCAAATAATTCAAAGGATGAAACTAAACCAAACATCGATACCTCTTAAATTGTGGATTT
>QCNM01000043.1 GCA_003210115.1 SAR116 cluster bacterium AG-426-A06
AAATAATTTTCTAACCATTCAATAACCTCAAGATCAAGATGATTAGTAGGTTCATCTAATAACAAAATGTCTGGCTCATTTATAAGGGCTTTTGCTAAGCCTACTTTTCTTAGTTGACCACCTGATAAATCAATAAGTTTACTCTTTAAATTTATATTTAATGCTTCTGTTATAATATCAATTTTAAACTTTTTTTCTTCGTAATCATTAATCGTTGATACTAATTCCTGTAAAATATTTTTATTAGAAAGATTAATAAACTCCTGATTCAGAAATCCAATTTCTATCTTGTTTTCCAACCACCTTTCGCCTTTTTCTAGTTCAATTTCTCCAGCAATCATTTTCATCAAAGTTGTTTTACCAGAACCATTTTTACCAACTAGAGCAATCCTGGATTTTTGATGAAGGTTGAAATTTAGATCTTCAAATATTGGCTTATCTTTAAACCTGACCATTGCTTCTTTAATTGATAAAATTAATTGTGAACTCATGATTTAAATCTAAAATTAATTTAATATAATTTGAAAATTACCTAAATCTGAGTAATCTGCTTTAACAATGTCACCTTTTTTTATTGGGATTGGGTTTGTAACAGTGCCAGTAGAAACAAAATGACCTTTCTTTAAAGGAATTTTAAATTCTAATAATTCATTTAATAACCACTTAAGTGCCAATATTGGACTTCCTAATACATTTTCTCCCAAACCTTGTTCACTAATTTCATCATTAACTGAAATAGAAACTTTTTGATCTTTTAAGTTTTTATTTTTCCAATCATCAGATAATTTTGGCCCAAGAATGAATTGATTTGCACATGCATTATCAGCTATCAAATTAGCCTCACCTACTTTGGTGAAATTTAAAAATCTAGAATCTGGAAGCTCAATGCCAGCATATAAACTTTCTATTATTAAGAGTGTTTCTTGCTCTGAATAATTAGATTTGTTGAAATCTAAATCATGTTTCATTTTAAAAATAAATTCTACTTCAGCAACTAACATTTGATTTGGTAATAATTTAATACTTTCATTATAATTATTTTTTTTTTCTTCCAGCAGAACTCCTACAAGTGGAGACTGAGAACCTATATGGTCCTGACCAGCTTTATTACTTGCAGCAATCTTCCAACCAAAAATGTCCTTTTTTGAAAATTTACTAAAATATTTTTGAACCTCATAACCATCAGTTCTATCTTTTGGTGAAATATTGTCAATAGTAGTAATATCATCAATTAAAGTTCCATTTTGCCAGTGGTTCCAAATGATATTTGCTAATTTAAATTCATTATCTTTTTTCATACTTCCAACGATACATTAATTTACGCTTCAAGACTATACATCAATATATTAAACATAGATAAATCATTTTAAAATTGTTAATTTAGTTGCCTAGTAAACCATTTAAAAATAGTTTGTTCCATAAATTTTTAATTTATAAATTATCTAAATATTTTTAGCGGTGACCCTACGGAATTCGAACCCGTGTTGTCGGCGTGAAAAGACGGTGAATTTGCGTACTATGACTACCCAAACAATTGATTTACTTAATTATATTACCCAGTAATTCCCATCCATACCCCATCAAAAAGTTTGCACAATCTGTGTACAGTTAGGATTTGTTTTTATCCATAAATGATTTAGTTCAAAGCAGCTATATAAGTTAAATCAGCAACGAAAAGCTCACCTTCAAGATTTAAACCTTTAGTTAAAGGATGTTCACCTATTTGTTGAGAAGCATAGAAAGTCTCTTTTTGTCCAGGTTTATAAGCTCCAATTTCTAACATAATTCCTGATGCAACTACAAACTCTCCAGAGTTCAGCTTTGCTAATTCTCTAAATCTTCTGTCGTTATAAGGTATTGTTGCTCGCCATTCTTTATTACTCTTCTTTCGCCATGTAGATTTAGTATGTATTTGCCCAGAACCAACATAACTTTTACACTGCAAACTTAATACAACAGCTGCTGAACCATCCTCAACCTGATCAATCTTAACTACTTTAAATATCCAGTTACTTATTTTTCCACCAGGAATAAGAGCATCAAGATCACCTTGTCTTTCTTTATGAACAATATTAACTTTAATTTCATTTTTAGACTTTCTTGCATTCTCTAGATCATCAAAAAAACTATCTGTTAATTGACAAAATTGACCTTGTTGTATTGACATCTTAGATTTGAATTCGGACCAACTTTGATCCGAGTGTACTTTGTTAATGACTTGAGTTTTTTTATTTTTTTCAACAACTTTGGGTTTGTCTAACTTACTTGATATATAGTTTGTTGTTTGAACAATTAACTTATTAGCTTTTGACTGATTAAAATTGTTAAGACTTGCTTCAATATCTTTGATCATTTGTTTTATCTTAGGCATATCATTTGAGCCAAACATCTTTCTCATTAAACCTTTAAGATCATCTAAATTCTTTTTTAATTGAGCAATAGATTGATCCTTTAATACAAAAGACTTTTTTAATCTTTCTCCAATACGTCGTTTTTCGAAAGTAACGAACTCAGATACTGAACTCATGAACTGTCTTAGATTTTCATAAGCTTTTAAATCTGAACTATTCCAATTCTTCGTTGGACTAGGTTTAATATCAAAGAAATCTGACAATTTCACTAAATCAATATTACCACCTGATTTTACAAATTCTTCTATATCCTTATAAAAGTTAGCCGCCTTTCTTTTATAAAAAAGAATTTTTTTAGCAATTTTATCTTGTTCTATTTTTCTCTTACGTTCTTGTTCAGCTAATTTCTTTTTTCTTGCTTTTTCTGCTGCTTCTTTTTTCTTTCGTTCTTTTTCTTCAGCTATCTTCTTTTTTCTTGCTTTTTCTAATTTTTTTTCAGCTAAAGCCAGACGTTTAGCATACTCCCCCTTTTTTTTCTCTTCTTCTCTTGCTTTCTTAGTAGCAGCTGACCCTTTTTGTTTCTTTAATTCTAATTTTTTTTTAGCAGATTCAATTCGTTCCTTACTAACAGACATACCCAAACTTACTAATCGTAGATTACACTGCCATGTACCAATGATGTTAGTAAAGTTAGATTTTACACCAGATCTCAAATATCTTACTATATTAATGTTTGTTCTTTCACTCATTTCAAATTGAAAGTAGCCAGGCTTTGTTACTTTATTTCCATCAAGATCGTAAATATCAGAAAAAATTTCATAATAGCCTGTTGGTAAAACTCTTCCAAAAAACTTTTGAACAAAATTTTTATTTCTTCGTTTACTATAAAACTTTACTTCACCATTAAAAAATTTTCCGCTAAATTTAATATTAATAGGCGGCCTCTTAAAACTGCGTCCACTTGGAGGATTTTTGCAAGACCATTCTAGTATACCAGATTTAGCATCTATACCAGTAGCTATAACATTATTATTTATTAAAAAAGTTAAAACAATTATGGAGAAAATTATTTTAAAGCAATTTAACATACTTTAATATTCAATTATCTAATTAGCTGCTGCCACATACCTTAATGCTGCAACAAATAATTCATCACCATTACCATATTTTGAATTTTTAATATTTTCTAAATCGGCATTTGTTAAAGGTCTTGAGGCATAAAAAGTTTCTCTTTGATTAGGTAAAAAATCATTCAATTTAACAAAGTTACCTGAAATTATGGCAAACTCACCAGTAGATAATTTAGCTACTTCTCTATACTCTCTACTTCCATAGTCAATAGTAGCACCCCATCTAGTTCCTTCATTATATGAAAATTCACCAGAACCTATTTGAGTACCACATGGTAATTCAAAAACAGCTGCAACATCTCCATCAGTATCTTTAAAATAAGGAGATTTAACTTGTTTGATTGAAACAACTTTAACTATCCAATTACTGAAATTTCTTTCTGGAAATAATGCGTCTAAATCTTCCTGTCTTTGTTTTTTCACCATATTTATTTTTATCTCATTTCTAGAAAAATATGCATTGTATAAATTAGATAAAAATCGATTTTTTAAATCACAAAATTGTTTTTGTTGAATTGGGATATATTTTTCAGCATCTGACCAATTTTTTGGACCAGCAACTGCTACTAAATTGCTTTGGCTTACACATGATATCAAAATAAAAAATGATACTATTTTTAAATATTTCAAAAATCTCATAAGTTACCTTTCTGTTAATAATTTTAATGATAAATTTAATTGAAAAGAAATCAATTCTAAATTTTACACTTGATCTAATTTAAAGCAGCTATGTAAGATAAGTCTGCAAGAAAGAGTTCGCCTTCCAAATTAAGATCTTTTGTGAGTGGATGTTCACCAATTTGCTGAGATGCATAAAAAGTTTCTATCTGGCCAGGTTTAAATGCATTAACTTCTAAAAGCGTACCAGAACCTAATATAAAGTCATTAACTCCTAATTTGGCTAATTCTCTAAATCTTCTATCATTATAAGGTATAGTGGCCCTCCACTCTTTATTACTCTTTTTACGCCAAGATGATTTGGTATGAACTTGTCCTGAGCCTACAAAACTTTTACATTGAAGACTTAATACAACAGCTGCAGATCCATCTTCAACTTGATCAATTTTTAAAACCTTAAATATCCAATTATTAACCTTACCTCCTGGGAGCAATCCATCTAAGTTTTGTTGTCGATCTCTATGAACCATATTAATTCTTATTTCATTTTTCGAAGAAACTGCCTTATCTATATCTTTAAAAAAACGATTAGTTAATTGACAGAATTGTCTTTGTTGAGGGCTTAAGTCAAATTTATAAGGTTCCCATTCAGGTGGTAATTTTATTAATTGGACAGAATTAGATTTTAATCCTTGTTTTTTGTTCTCCTCTCTTAAAGCAACTAATTTCTTTTCAAGTTCTTCTCTTTTCTTTTTTTCTTCAAGAATTAACTTTTGTTTCTCAGCTTTTTCTTTTTCTAAAGCAGCAAGTTGTATCTGTTGAGCCTTTTCTAGCTTCTTAGTTTTCAATTCTGCTTTTAGTCTTTCTTGCTTAAGTCTCTTGGCTACTTCTTCTGTCTTCTTTCTTTCCTTAGCTAATTTAAGAGCTCTCTTTTTAGCTTCTTTTTTTGCTCGTTCTTCCGCCATCTTTTTTTCAAAAGCAATTTTCTTAGCTCTTTGTTCTGCTTTTTTCCGTTTTAATTCCTCAGCTTTTCTAAGTGCTCTTTCTTCTTCTATTTTCTTCTGTTTTTCAGCTGCAACTTCTTTTGCTATATCTTCCGTTCTCTTCTTAGCTTTAAGTTCTGCTAATCTTTTTTCTTCAGCAAGTTGTTTTGTTTTAACTTCTAAGATTTTACGTTCTTTTTCTTCAGCAATTCGACGAGCTTTTTCTTTTTTTAATTCTTGAGCTCTTTGCTCAGCAAGTTTTTTAGACACTTCATCTTCTTTAATTACAATTTTTGGTTGATTATCCAACATCGCTAATTTAATACTTAATTTTGATATTGGTTCAGTAACATTAAATCTAGCATTCATCTTGTATCCTAAAATAGAAAATTGATTTATTACGTCATACTGACTTCTTTCAAAGTCTTTCAAGATTCTTATTGCTGCTTCATAATCTGATTTTTGTTCTTGATTTGAATAAATATTTATTAAAGTCCCATAAAGTTTACAAACTCTAACATTACTTTTTTGAGTTCTCTTTACTTCTGTCCCATTTTTTAAGATATCAATAATAGAAGTTTTATTTTTTACAAAGCCACTAATAGTTTTAGATGATTTATCAGGATACCAAATATCTCTTCCATCAAAACGAAAATTATTGTTAGAGGTTTTATACCCAAGTATTATTCTAATCCTATTATATTGTTTTTTGTAAAGCCATATATAATCTTCATTGTAAAAACCTGATAAATTATCCGTCCATGTTACAGAATTTTTATATGTTGTATTTTTAGCTTTTGGACAAGTCAATCTAACAGAGGCTCTGTTAAAAAAAATATTTTTTGGATTTACTTCTCCTATTTTATCTCCAAAACCACTTCCACAAGTTGAACAATTTGAAATTGATTTTGATTTGGCAACTGTTGATAAAGAAATTATAAATATGGCAATAATAAAAAGTTTAAAATTTAAAGTCATAATTTATTAAATTAAATTTATTAAAATTTACAAGAAAAAATAAAAAAAATAATATTTTTCAAACATAATTATCTTTTGGAAAGAAATCAATTTTTGTTTTATTGATATATTAAGTGACGATCCCTAATGATTTCGACCCCATTTTGGCACCGTGAAAAGGTGGTGCATAATCGTCATTGGCTTACCAAATAGCAGCATTTTTGTTGTCTAATAGCTTTGTGTTCCTACCCATTCAATTCCACATCAAAAAATGTGTGCAAAACGGATAAAGTTAAGATTTATTTTTATCCATTAAAGATTTAGTTCAAAGCAGCTATATAAGATAAATCTTCTACAAACAATTCACCTTCTAAATTTAGATCTTTTGTAAGTGGATGCTCTCCTATTTGTTGAGAGGCGTAGAAAGTTTCTATTTGCCCTGGTTTAAATGCATTGACCTCTAAAAGAGTACCCGATCCTAAAACAAATTCTCCAGCAGAGAGTTTTTCTAATTCCCTAAACCTTCTATCATCATAAGGTATAGTTGCTCTCCACTCTTTATTGCTTTTTGATCTCCAGGTCGATTTAGTATGAATCTGTCCTGAACCCACATAACTTTTACATTGCAGCTTTAAAATTACTGCTGCTGAACCATTTTCAATTTGTTGAATTTTAATGACCTTAAAAATCCAATCTTGAATTTTACCATTTGGAATTAAGCCATCTAAGTTCTGTTGACGTTGCTTATGTACTTTATTTATTCTAATATCATTCTTGGACTTTCTAGCATTTTTCAAATCCTTATAAAAATCACTAGTTAATTTACAAAATTGACGTTGTTTTATGGATAAATCATTTTTTACCTTATCCCAAGATACGTTTTGTGTTTTTAATTCTTTAATTGAAAGAGCTTTTTTATTTTTTTCAACAACTTTGGGTTTGTCTAACTTACTTGATATATAGTTTGTTGTTTGAACAATTAACTTATTAGCTTTTGACTGATTAAAATTGTTAAGACTTGCTTCAATATCAGAGATCATTTTGGTTATTTGAGGAATATCACTAGACCCAAACATCTTTCTCATTAAACCTTTGAGATAATCTAAATTCTTTTCTAACTGAGCAATAGATTGATCCTTTAATGCAAAAGACTTTTTAAGCCTTTCACCAATCATTTGTTTTTCATAACTAACGAACTCAGATACTGAACTCATGAACTGTCTTAGATTTTCAAAAGCTTTTAAATCTGAACTATTCCAGTTCTTCTTAGGTTCAGGTTTAATATTGAATAATTTAGATAATTTAACTAAATCAATCTTACCACCTGATTTTACAAATTCTTCTATATCCTTATAAAAGTTAACAGCTTGTCTTTTATAATCTTTAATTTTTTTAGCAATTTTATCTTGTTCTAATTTTCTTTTACGTTCTTCTTCAGCTAATTTCTTTTTTCTGACTTTTTCCGCTGCTTCTTTTTTCTTTCTTAATCTCTCTTCAGCAATTTTCTTCTTACGGGCTCTTTCTTTAGCAAGCTTACGTTCTTTTTCTAGAGCCTCTCTTTTTTTCTCTTCTTCTTCATTTTTCAAAGTACATTTCATATTACCAACGTATAAAAGTTTTCTTTTATTTGCCTCTTTCACATAGGGTTCATATTCTTCTTTCCAATTGGATCTAAGACAAATAACGTAATCACTTAATGAATTTATATTTTTTGAAAAATTAATTGTTTGATTTTTTTGCAAGGTGTTAACAGAAGATCTATTACAACTTTCTGGATAAGATTGAGAAATACAACATTTTAGATTACGTCTTTTTGCTTCACAAACATATTCTATCTTATTCAAATCCCATCTAAATTGATGGACAGCTCTGTTGCAAACCATATTATCTAAAAAACCTGAAAAATTTTTAGTTTGATTAATATTATTGTTTGTTC
>QCNM01000044.1 GCA_003210115.1 SAR116 cluster bacterium AG-426-A06
GAAGTTAATAATGTAAAAAAATTTTTTGCAACTTTCTTTAATGATCCAGATTTTTCTTTATTACACTAAATTTCTTTATTACAAAAATTACCAAATAACATTGCTTTGAATTTTGGTCCTTTCTCAAAAAAGTTTCCCCTATTAACTACCCATTTTACATGGTCTTTATAATTTGGATCTGAATTAATTTTTATTCCCCATAGACCTTCAGCCTCATTAGGAATTGCAGAATATCTTACATCAATTATTAAATCTTTGTCTTTGTCATACGCAAGGTACTCTTGTGAAAACCAGCTAAACCTTAAAATATCATTGAATTGCTTACTATCTTTATTTAAATTTTTATAATGAATATTAGTATCAAATTTTTCAATAGTTTCTCCAAAGCAAAACTTTGTCTTTCCAATCAGATTTACAGAATCTACATAATATTTTCCCTCATATAAATATACTATTTTCCACAAAAAAAGATTTCCCAAACTCGGTTTAACAGTAATTTTTTTAAAGTCGTGATTTCTGTATTTAGCAAGATTTTTTGCTTCTTTTAAGGCTACTGAACTTTGAAAAAACCCAAATCCCAAATACAAAAAAATCCAAAAGAAGCCGATAATATTTAAGATTTTTTTTTTTCAAAATAACAGCTAAAATCATTAAGATTAATATCGGTACAGTCAAAAGAGGATCAATTATTGAAATACTATTCCAAGCAAATCGATAATCTGAAAATGGCCAAAATAACTGAGTTCCATAACTCGTGCATGCATCTAGTAAAGCATGAGTAGAATATCCAACAAAAGCAAAAATGTAGTTTTCAAAAAAAGTTACATATTTTTTAACAAAATTATAAGTAAATAAAGTAACAATTAGTGCTCCAAAAGGTATAAATATAAAAGAATGAGTGAATTGTCTATGATATTCTAAGCTTAGCAATGGATCATAAGAAGATTTAATGAATACATCAAGATCTGGAGCTAACCCACTTATAATACCAATGACTGTCGCAATAGTTAATTTTTTTTTAGATGAAAAACACTGTGAGAATACTCCACCAAAAGTACCTTGAGATATTGGATCCATACAATTATATTTTTGTTATTAAATTATTGACGATATCTATTCTTATACACTACCTTATATAAAGGTACAGTAGTAAAATGTCTAAAATTTCTTATGATGCAATTATAATTGGAGCAGGCTTTTCAGGTTTATATCAACTTTATAAGTTGAGAGATAAATTGAAACTAAACTGTAGAGTATTAGAAAAAGGTTCTGGCATAGGTGGAACATGGTACTGGAACAGATACCCAGGTGCTAGATGTGACACTGAAAGCCACGCTTATACCTATTTTTTTTCTGAAGAAATTTTCAAGGAATGGGAATGGAGCGAACGCTATCCAGGCCATGAAGAAATTCGTAAATATTTAAACTACGTTTCCAACAAATATTCATTAAAAGATGATATTCAGCTTGATACTGAAGTCATTTCAGCGACATTTGACGAAGAAAAAAATTCATGGATTTTAAAAACAAAGAATGATGAAATATTTAAATGTAAATTTTTAATAACGGCAGTTGGATGTATTTCAACAACAAACATTCCAAGCATAAAAGGTTTAAATAAGTTTAATGGGGATTATTACCATACTGGGAATTGGCCTAAAAACGATGTAGATTTTTCTGGCAAACGAGTTGGTCAAATCGGTACTGGGTCAACTGGAATTCAAGCTGCACCTGTAATTGCTGACAAAGCAAAACACCTGACAGTTTTTCAAAGAACTCCTAACTTTAGTGTGCCAGCCAGAAATAAACCTCTTTCAAAAGAATTTAAAGAGTATGTTAAAAATAATTATGATGAACTAAAGTCAATTGTAAAAGAAACACCTAATGGACATGCTTTTCGGATTAGTGAAAAACTTACTTTTGACATTCCCCAAAAAGAAAGAGAAAAAAAATATGAAGAATATTGGGAAAAAGGTGGACTTCAATTTAGAGGTGTTTTTAAAGATATAATTACAGACAAAAAAGCAAATGATTCTGCATCAATTTTTTTAAAGAAAAAAATTAACCAAGTTGTTAAAAATAAAGATTTTGCAAAAATATTAACAAACTTTGATCACCCATATGGATGCAAAAGACCTCCAATAGATACCAACTATTTTGAAACCTACAATAAAGACAATGTTCATCTAGTTGATATTAAAAATGATCCTATAATTGAAATAAATAAAAAAGGCATTAAAACAAAAAATAATTACTTTAAATTAGATACAATTGTTTTTGCAACTGGTTATGATGCAATGACAGGTACACTTATAAATTTAAATATAACTGGCGAAAATAATTTAAATTTAAAAGATTATTGGTGTGAAGGTCCAAAAACTTACCTTGGATTACAGATACCTGGCTTCCCAAATATGTTTACGATTACTGGACCGGGAAGTCCTTCGGTATTAACAAATATGCCCACTGCAATTGAACAACATGTTGAATGGATTACAGATTGTATATCATACATGATTGAGAATAATTTTAATAAAGTCTCTACTTCTGAAAAAAATTCTCTTAAATGGGGGAAGAAAGTTAAAGAAGCTGCAGATAAAACATTGCTTCCTACTGTTAAACATTCGTGGTATTTGGGAGCAAATATTCCAAATAAGCCTCGAGTGTTTATGCCTTATGCTGGTGGATTACCTACCTATACAAAAATTTGTGAAAATATAAAAAACAATGACTATGAGGGCTTTGCCTTTAGTTGATTTAATCATTTGCTATATTATTGATTTCAGAAATTTTTTTTCTGAGGTTTGCTATTCTATTCGACAACTCACTATCAACATTTGAGTCCCCTTTTAAAGATGATAATAATTCAGATACTTCATTAGCAAGTTGATTGATTTTTTTATTGGCATCTATTAAACGAATCTGAGTTTTTCTAATTAAAGCATTTAATACCAAATCATTTTTTTTTAATTTTAAAAAATAATCTTTTGGAATAATATTAGCTACTACTTTTTGTGTATCTGCTCTTGCTGTAACTGTTCTTTTAGTACCTAGAAGCAAGGAACTTTCCCCGAAAACTTCTCCCTTACCTAATGTATTTAATTTAAACATGTCTTGCGTTTCTATATTTACATATCCCTCTAAAATTAAATAAGCTTCTTTAGGGATACTTCCAATTTCATAAATTAGTTCGCCTGGGTTCCAGATAATTGAATTGTTATTTCTTAGCATAAAACTTTTTGATTATCCTAATGGTGGCATCCAAAAAACATATCCCCAAAAAACAATATAACAGAAAAAAAGAAAATACGCGAAAAGACCCATAGGTTTATTGTTTTTTGTTCTCTCATTTTCTTCTAAAGTTTCCTTTATATAAGATTGATAATGTCGAATAATTAAATTTGATCTAGGCATAGTTACATTATAACTTAAAATTCAAAGAAAATCGTCTCTTTTTTCCCTTGAAGATGAATATCAAAAACAAAATTTTTTTCATCTTCTGTGTAAGGAATTAAAGTTTTTAATCTATCTTCAATATTTAATCTTTGAAACATTAAATCATTTTTTAAGTCATTTTCTAGAAAATACATACGAGTAATTAATGGCCTATTCATTCCTCTTGCAACAATCCAAAATGTAATATAAGAAGGAGAAAGATATCCATCTGTATTAATTTCATTTCCAGGACGGATAGTTTTTAGTTGATACTCTCCAGTTTTAAAGTCTGTAACTATTCTTGCAAATCCTTGATTACTTGAATAGTTTCCATTTGCGTCACATTGCCATGTTTCTATCATCGCATCTATTATTGGTTCTTTATTCCCATCATATATTTTTCCTTTAATATTTATAGCTTCATTATCAGAAATGTCTTGAAAAGGTGTCAAACCCAATTCACTTTTAAAAATATTTATTCCTGTAATACGTGGTGTGCAACCAATATGTAAAAAAGGGCCAGCTGTTTGAGATGGTGTATCTATAAATTTCTGAATCTTGACCATGAAATTATGAACCTTCTATTTTATTCTCAAAATATGTTTGCTGTCTGCCTCTTAAAATTATATCAAATCTATAACCAAGAATTCTTTCCTCATCTGTTTTTGAAAGATCTAATTTCCCAACAAGCAATTTTCTAGCATTTATATCAGGTATAGAATTTACCATTGGACATGATTTTATTAATGGGTCACCCTCAAAATACATCTGAGTAATTAGTCTCTGGAGAAACATTGATCCAAACAAAGAAAAATGTATATGCCTTGGTCTCCATTCAATACCTCTATTTGGATAAGGATAAGCACCAGGTTCAATCGTTTTAAATATATAATATCCGTCTGAAGAAGTTATAAATCTTCCGCAACCTCCAAAGTTCTCATCTAACTTTATATTACTAGGATCATTTTGATGTCTATATTTTCCCCCTGCATTAGCTTGCCAAATTTCAATCAAGACATTTTTTAAATTATTTCCATTTTCATCTTTGACGAATCCATGTACAAATATTTCTTGTCCTAACGGTTTTTCTCCAGTTTTAGAAAAATTTAATGTAAGATTATTGTCATTTTTATTTATAATTTTTTCATTAAAAAGTGGTCCTGACATTTCTGAACTAGAAGAATTTATCCATAAAGGCTCCTTGTTTGGTGATCTGGAGATACTTGATTTGTAGTCAGGAAATTTTCTAAGAGGCTGATGTTTTTTAATCATATTTAAATCAATTTATTATTTTATAAAATAAAATTATAATACAAACAAATATTTGTAAAATATTGATTATTACTGAAAATTTGTGAAGTCTTTCAAATTTAACTTTTGATAAATCGTTAGATTCTGTTATCTCATCCTTAGCTTTATTAATGAGTGGGGTTAGATATTGTCTTGAAAAAACAAAGCCAAGAAAAATCAAACTGAAACTAAAAACAATTATAAAATCTTTTTCAAATGCTGAAACAAATATCCCAATTAAAGTAATTATTATACCAAACAAATAATATTTAGGGAAAAAAGACCTTAAAAAAAATACTAGATTGTTTTTCATTAAAATTTTTAAAAACACTAGGGGCTACAACAATAGGAAAAAAAATCATAAACCCTAAAATCATTCCTATAATCAAAATAATCAAATAAACCTCCAAAAAAAACTTTTAAAGTTAAGCGTATTATTATTTAATATTTCATATTATGACTGAAAATTATGATGTCCAAGTTTTAATTGATGAATTAAAAATAAAAAAAAGAATAAAAGAACTTAGTAGTGAAATAAATAAATTTTATACAACAACAACTAAACTTTTAGTAGTTGGACTTTTACGAGGATCTTTTGTTTTTATTGCTGACTTAACAAGAGAAATTAATGTGCCAGTAGAAATAGATTTTATGACAGTTTCAAGCTATGGAAATTCTATGGTAAGTTCTCATAACGTTCGTATACTAAGTGATTTAAACACAGACATTAAAAATACCGATGTTCTCCTTGTGGAAGATATTATAGATACTGGCCATACTCTTAATCAGGTAATTAAAATGTTAAATGAAAGAGAACCAAAATCCTTAGAAGTTTGTTGCCTTTTAAATAAATCATCAAGACGAGAAACGGATATAAATGTCAACTGGGTAGGTTTTGATATACCTGATGAGTTTGTAGTTGGCTATGGAATTGATTATGCACAAAATAATAGAAATTTACCATATATTGGAAAAGTAGTTCAACCAAATTAAATCAAGCAATCGTCAATCCATTTCAAGTATTTTTCATTTCCATCAATAATGGGTATTTTTAAGATACATGGAACTTCATAAGAATGTTTTTCTTTAATTAGTTTCTTAAGTAATGGATATTTACTTGAATTAGTTTTTAAAATTAAAAGAGTTTCGTCATCATTTTGAAGTTTTTTATCCCATTTATAAACAGATTTTATTTTGGGAAAAATATTACCACAAGCTGCAAGATTTTTTTCTACAGCAGAATTTGCTAGAGTAAGAGCCTCCTCTTCATTTTTAGTTGTGATGTAGGCAAGATAAAAATTTGTGGTTATAGACATCTTATTCCCATGGTTTTATAACTACTTTAATTGCGCCATCAATTCTTTCCTTTGCAAATTTTAAAGCAGTTGGTAATTCATTCATTTTAAATGTGTGCGTGTGAACAAGTTTAGCATTAAATCTTTTTTGTTTCATAAAAGCCATTGCTCTATGGGTTGCACTTTTGCCTTCACCCCTTATGCCATACATATAAATATTATTTATTACCATGTGAGGAATATTAACTTTTATTGGTTCATGGGGGAAAGCTGCCAAACAAATTTTTCCGCCTCTATTAGTCATCATTATTGCATCATCTAAAGCTTTTTCTGTTCCAGCACATTCAACAACATAATCTGCACCTAAATCTCCAACCAAAGATTTAACCGAATTAACAATGTCATTTTCTTCTTTTACATTTAAAACAAAATCAGCTCCAAGTTTTTTTCCTATTTCAAGTCTATCGTTTCTTGTACCAATTAATATAACTGGATCTGCACCAAGAGCTTTTGCTACCGCCACTCCTAATAAACCAATAGGACCAGGGCCAATTACAACTAAACTTTCACCTGCTACCAAACCACCTAATTCGGTTAATCCATACATTGTTGTACCTGCTGTTACAACAAGTGTAGCTTCTTCATCTGTCATATCATCAGGTACTTTGATTAGCGTATTGATATGATTAATTGCATATTGTTTAAATCCACCATCAGAAGTGAACCCATTTGCTCTATGACCTTTATTCTTTTTTCCATAATTCAGTCCATAATTATGACATGATGTATACATCCCCATTCTGCATCTTTTACATTGTCCACATCCTGAATGTATTTCTACTGTAACTCTATCTCCTATTTGAAACTCGTCAACTGAAGGACCTAGTGCAACAACTGTACCCATATATTCATGCCCTGGAGTAAACTCTTTATTAAAGGGCTTCTCTCCTTCAATCAATGCTGGAGGACCATAACTAATAACATCCAAATCTGTAGCACATATAGCAACTGCATCTATTTTTACCAAAACTTCTGAGTAGCTAGGAATTGGTAATGCTTTTGTTTTTAATTCTAACTCATTTGGACTTTTTAAAACCCAAGCTTTCATTTCTTTTGGTAATAAATATTTTTTTGAAATTTTTATATCATCCATATTGCATAAATATTATATGAGTTTTGAAAACTAAAAAAGGATTTTATAAAATAGTGGACACATTTAGTGCCCACTATAAATTTTTAGGAGGATATCGTTATATATTTAACAACGACTATTTATTATTTTTGTTTAATAACTCTTTTTGTAAATTTAAAATAGTTTCAATATGAAATTCTGCTTCATATCTTTGAGCTTCATCAAATTCTTGAATATTACCTCTACATACATCTGTAGAAAATATTTCTTCAGCAACTCTTAACATTTTATAAAACTTAATTGATATATCTATATGCTGATGCGCAAAAGAAATAGCTGGTAAAATTCTATAAAAAAAGTTTTCTTGCATCTTTTTCTTTGTTATTTATCATCAAATTATAAACAGAATTATAAATTGTTTCCATGGTGGACGGTATAAATCCATGAACGCCTCTTCTCATAGCCTCTATAAAACCAGTTGCAGCCCATCCTCCAGTAAGGTGTAATTTATTTTTTGTTAAATTAATAATATTTGAATATTTTTTTCCTGAATTTACAACTTCTACTTTTAGGGATTTAAAATTTGAAACCTCATTCATAAGATTTTGAATTATTGCATCTGAAAGACCATATCCATCCCAAGACAAATCTTGTATCATCAAATGAGATGGTCCAATTTCATTTATTTTTTTGTAAAAGGCAATCAAATTACCTTCATCTAAATTTAATGGAGCTTGAATTAAAACCCATTTAATTTTTTTTTGTCTC
>QCNM01000045.1 GCA_003210115.1 SAR116 cluster bacterium AG-426-A06
TATTTTATTTTCAGCTACAGAGACTATTAACAAAAATACTCTCAATTTTCACAAAAAATTTTCTAACAGCTTTCCAAGTATTTTGTTATCAGCTGAAAGATGTAAAAAATTAAATATCAAAACTGATTATTGTTGTTCTTTTTCAATTAATTTAGAATGGACATTAAAATATATTCATAACTTAGCGTTTGGTAATAATGTAAAAAATAAATTAAAGTTAAATGGTGTAATTGAAGAAAACTCCAAACTTATGAATTTAAGTTTACAAATACTAAAAAAAGGTAAATTACTACCTAGTGGAATCTTTTCTATAATAAATAATTCTAAAAATATACCAATTGAAAAATTAGCTTTAAAAAATAAATTATTTTTCCTAAATATATCAGATCTTGAAGAAATATTTGATTTAAAAAAACCTAATATTGAAATTATAACAAGGGCTAAATTGCCTATTAAAAAAACTAATGATGCAGAAATAATTGTTTTCAAATTTAATAATGAACCAAAAGAATATTTTTGTATTCTAATTGGTATGACAAACAAAAAAAATCAATCAAATTTTTTTCCAACAGTGAGAATTCATAGTCAATGTGTTACTGGAGATATATTCCACAGCCTTAAATGTGATTGTGGGGAACAATTAAATAAATCTCTTGATATTATGGTTAAAAATGAAGAAGGTCTATTGATTTATTTGCCTCAAGAAGGGAGAGACATTGGTCTAACAAATAAAATAAGGGCATATAAACTTCAAGAAGAGGGATTAGACACTGTTGATGCAAATTTAACATTAGGTTTTAGAGATGATGAAAGATCCTATGACGCTGCAGTTGCAATATTAAAAAAATTAAATTTTAAAAAAATTAATTTAATTACAAATAACCCAACTAAAGTTAAAAAATTAAATGAAGCGGGAGTAGAAGTTTTGAGAATAATTAAGTTAAAGATTGAACCAAATGAAATAAATAAAAAGTACTTAAATACTAAGAAATTTAAATCTAACCATATTTATGATTAGTCTCTTTTACCAAAAAATGAGGTGCCTATTCTAAGATAAGTAGATCCAAATTTAATTGCTTTTTCATAATCCATAGACATTCCCATAGATAGACCCTTAAGTTTAAATTTGTTTGCTAACTCTCTTAAAATACAAAAATGAATGCTTGGCTCGTCATCTACTGGAGGCAAACACATTAATCCTTTAACAGGTATTTTTAGGGTACTTACAAATTTAAAAAATTCTTCAAATTCATTTAAGCTTATCCCGGACTTGTTCTTTTCATTTCCAGTATTCACTTGTATCATAAATGCTTTAGTCTTGCTTGCAGATGTCCAATATTTTGATATTTCTAATGCTAAATTTTTTCTATCTAGGGTATGAATTACATCAAAGAAATTTAGAGCCTTTTTTACTTTGTTTGTTTGTAAATGACCTATATAGTGTAATTCAATGTCTCTATAAATATCTAAGAGATCTGCCCATCTTTTTATTGCGTCTTGTAACTTATTTTCACCAAAGACTCTATGACCCGCTTTTAAGGCATCTTTAATTTTATGATCAGGCTGTTTCTTTGAGACTGCAATAAGTTTAGGCAAAGATTTAGAGGAGTAAAATGAATTTTTATGACATTTTTCTATTGTTTTTATCAAATTATGTCTATTTTCAAATATATCATTCATATCTTACTAACTAAATAATGTTGCAAAATTATCACAAAAAATAAAAAATGTGATAAATATGCAAAAAAGCTATAGAAATATCACTAATTAATTTGTATATATAAATTATTAATTTTCAAGGGGAAAATTAAGCTAACATAAGTTGTTCTAACAACTTAAATTTAAAGAGAGGATTACGTTATGCGTAAATTACTTTTAAACTCTTCTGCTCTTGTTGCTGCTGCAAGTATATCATCATATGCTGTTGCTGATGTTTCTGTAACTGGTGCATTTGAGTGGACCTATAACTCAGCATCTTCAAGTATTGCTGCATCTGATGGTACAAGTTTTGGAACTGATAATGAAGTAACTATCACGTTCACAAACAAAACCGATACTGGCTTAACATTAACAGGTGTCTATGACTTTGATGCTGACGGAGCTGGTGACTTTTCAGGTGGTGATGAATCACACTTAACAATTGGTGGTGGTTTTGGTACAGTTAGCTTAGGTCTAAATGACGCTGTAAACGATAGCTTTGGTATTGGTGAGCATGATCTTATTGATGAAGATTTATCTAGTACTCCTGGAAGTTCATCGATTGTAACTACAGCAGGTGAGTCAGGAAATACTGATGCTAACAAACTATCTTACATTACACCAAGCATGGGTGGTTTCCAAGCTGGTTATTCAATTATGGATAGTGGTACAGCTACTCAGTCTACAGACCAAACAGCTATGGGCGCATCATACACAATGCCAATTACAGGTGGTTCTTTAATGCTAAGATATAATAAGCAAACTACTGATGGAGTTGCTACTGGTGAAACAGAATCATCTAACTATGGTGCCAAACTCACTATGGGCGCTGCATCCATAATCGTTGCTCATGGTGAATCTACAATTGGTACAGGTGCATCACAGACTGATGATCGTTCAGCTAATGGTGTTTCAGTCCGATATGACTTAGGTGGCGGAATGTCAGTAGGCGCATCTACAGTGACAGCTGAAGACGATAAAGATGTTGCTTCTGGCGTTAACGAGAAGTATACCGCTAATATAGCTGAAGTTGTCTATACTATCGCACCAGGCTTAAGCGCAAAAGTCACATATCTTGACTATGATTATAAAGCCGGTGGAGAAACAGAAGCTGGTACTGGGTCGCAAGACGATTCTGGTTCCCAAACACAATTTACTATTTCTGCTAGCTTCTAAGCTAGATCTTTAGTAATTGATTAAAAGGGGGTAACATAGTTACCCCCTTTTTTTTATTTTACATTTACAAATATAATACTATATTTGAACAAATGAGATACATCATAATTATAATATCCATATTTTCACTTTACTCTTGTACATCTAACAGAGACATTGTTGAAAAAAAACCTCAACCAGGTTTATTTAGTAAAGATAGTTCTAAAGGAGTAACTATCACAGATTTTATAAATAGAGGTAGTCAATCTGAAAAATTCTACGTAAATTCTTTTTTGTGGAGAGCTAGTCTAGATGTATTATCATTTGCTCCATTTCAATCCACTGACGCATTTGGAGGAATTATAATAACTGAATGGTTTAAAAAAAATAATCAAGAAATAAAATTGACAGCTTTAATAAAGTCAAGAGATTTGAGGTCAGAAGGTATTAATGTAAAAGCCTATTTAAAAAACAAAAAAAATGAAATTTCAGAAGATCTAGCACTTTCTAGAAAAATTGAAGACTTAATCCTAACAAAAGCTAGAGTACTTAGGTTACAAAATAAATTAAAATAATTTCTGAGTTTTTTGTGACAAAATACAATCCATCAAAAATAGAAAAAAAATGGCAAGATTTTTGGAAAAAAAATAAAACTTTCTTATCTAAAACAGATAAAAATTTAAAAAAATATTATGTTTTAGAAATGTTTCCATATCCTTCTGGGGACATACATATGGGTCATGTTAGAAATTATACACTTGGAGATCTTATAGCAAGATATAAAAGGTCTAAAGGCTATAATGTTTTACATCCAATGGGTTGGGATTCTTTTGGACTACCTGCTGAAAATGCAGCAATTTCAAATAATGTTCATCCTAAATCTTGGACAGAAAAAAATATTAAAAATATGAAAACCCAACTAAAAAAAATGGGTTTGTCATATGATTGGAGCAAAGAACTCTCAACATGTAACTCAGAATACTACAAGCATGAACAAAAAATATTTATAGAATTTTATAAGAAAGGTTTAGCCTATCAAAAGGAAACAATTGTAAATTGGGATCCTTTGGAACAGAGTGTTCTTGCTAATGAACAAGTGATTGACGGCAAAGGTTGGCGTTCTGACGCTATAATTGAAAAAAAGAAAATGAAAGGATGGTTTTTAAAAATTACTGATTTTGCTGAAGAACTTTTACAAGATTTAAACTCTCTTAATAATTGGCCAGAAAAAGTAAAGTTAATGCAAAAAAACTGGATAGGAAAAAGTTTTGGGGCGTATATTGATTTTCATGTAAAAGAAATAAATGATAAAATTACTGTTTTCTCAACAAGACCAGATACTTTATTTGGCGCTTCTTTTATTGCTTTATCTCCTGAGCATAAATTGGTTGACAAACTAAAAAAAAAATTTCCTGAGATAAACAAAGAACTTAATAAATTAAATTTTAAAGATACAAATGAGCATAATATAGATAAAGTTGAAAAAATCGGTATTAGAATACCTCTTAAGGCATCACATCCATTTTTAAAAAATAAACTTATTCCAATTTTTATTGCTAATTTTGTTCTAGTTGATTATGGAACTGGAGCAGTTTTTGGATGCCCTGCACATGATCAAAGAGATTTTGATTTTGCTAAAAAATATGACCTTGAGATTATTGAAGTTGTAAGTAAAGAAAAAAATAAAAAAATAAAAAATAATTTGCAAAGTGCCTTCACTGAAAATGGTTACTTAATAAATTCAGACTTTCTTAATGGCCTTAATGTTGACGAAGCGAAAGAAGTTTCTATAAAAAAGCTAGAAAAATTAAATTTGGGTTCAAGAACTACTAATTACAGACTGAAAGACTGGGGAGTGTCTAGACAAAGATATTGGGGTTGTCCAATACCGATCATTTACTGTGAAAATTGTGGAATACAGACTGTACCTGAAAAAGATCTACCAGTAAAATTACCTGAAAAAATTAATTTACAAAAATCCGGCAATCCTCTTTCAAATCATTCTGATTGGATTAATGTAAAATGTCCAAAATGTTTTGGAAGTGCAAAAAGAGAAACTGATACTTTTGATACCTTTTTTGAATCTAGCTGGTACTTTGCAAGGTTTACAGACCCTAATTATGATGATGGAATAAATAAAGTTAATGCTGATTATTGGTTACCAGTTGACCAATATATTGGTGGAGTAGAACACGCTGTATTACATCTTTTATATTCAAGATTTTTTATTAAAGCGATGAATAAATTAGATTTAATCAATCTTAAAGAACCTTTTAAATCTCTACAAACACAAGGAATGGTTTGCCACCAAACTTATAAAAATAGTAGTAATGAATGGATATTCCCAAAAGATGTCATAAAAATAAATGAAAAATTTTTTACAATTGATAAAAAAGATAAAGTTACTCCTGGAAGAATTGAGAAAATGAGTAAATCAAAAAAGAACGTTATTGATCCTAATACTATCGTTGATACATATGGATCAGATACTGCAAGATTTTTTATTTTATCTGATTCTCCACCACAAAGAGATATGGAGTGGACAGATGAAGGCGTTGAGGGAGCTTCAAGATTTTTAAATAAAATTTGGCAATTAATAACTGCAGATGACTATAAGAATATTCCATATAAAAAAATAAAACACAAAAATGAATACGATTTTAATATGTTTTCGTGTACTTTTAAAACAATTAAAAATGTTACTCAAGCTATTGAGGATTTTCATTTTAATATAGCTATTGCAAATATTAGAACTTTATTTAATGAACTTAGTTCGTATAGAATAAAAACAAATAATAATAGAATTATTTTAAAATTTTGTATTTCAAATTTCCTTATTATCTTAAATCCAATTTGTCCTCATATATGTGAAGAAGGTTGGTTAATTTTAGGAAATAAAAGATCTATTTCAAATTCACCTTGGCCTAGTGTTGATTTAGAATATTTGAATAACAATTATTTAATACTTCCAATCCAAATTAACGGCAAAAGAAGAGCTGAAATTAAGATATCTAAAACTTCAGGTAGAAAAGAAATTGAGAATTCGGCTTTGACACATCATAATGTTGTTAAATTTTTGACTAAAACTCCAAAAAAAGTTATTTATATTCCAAACAAAATTATTAATATTGTTTTATGAAAATATTATTTATTTCTGTTCTATTGTTATTCTTTGGATGTAGTAACAAGAACAATGTGATCAAAAATCCTCCTTTTGTAAATCTTATTGTTCAGCAAGACAAATACTCATTAATATTAAAACACCAATTTTATAATAATTTTGAAACGTATGATAAGAATTTAGCCAAGTTTACAGTAGAGACAAATTTGTCATTTAACAAAAGTAATGCTCTTTCTAATAATGGGAATAATAATCTTAATATAGTAAGGGGAACAGTTGATTTCAAAATATTTAATAAATTGAAAACAAAAATTATTAAGGTAGGTAGTCTTTCAAGTTCTATAAATACTGGAAGTGTTTCATCATTATACAGTATTGATGAAAATAATAATTTTGCAAAAGAAAGAATAGCACGATATTTGGCTTCTAAGTTGTATAGACAAATTTTATTGAATACTTATATCAGTGAAAATTAATCCATTAAAAAATGATGTATTTTCAAATAAAATTGATAACTCTTTCAACATTTTTTATGTCTTTGGCAATAATCACGGTTTAATTGACATTTGTTATTCTAATTTAAAAGAAAATCTAGAAGTTGATTTAGATAATCCTTTCGCTACAAATTATTTTGATGAAAATAAATTATTAAGTAATAGAGAAACTTTTTTTGATGAATTAAATTCAATTTCTGCATTTGGTGGAAAAAAAACAATAATAGTTGATTTAAGACAAAGTGAAAGAAAAAACGATGTCACTAAAATTTTCAATGATTTTAGTTTTTCAGAAATTAGAGAAACCCAACTAATTATCATAAGCTACTTATCTAATCAATCTGATTTTTTATCAAAAAAATTATTAAACAGCAAAAATGCAATTTGTTTTACTTGTTACGAAGAAGATGAATATAATGTAAAAAGTAGTTTAAAAAAAGAATTAATGAATATTAATTTAAAGTTAGACGAAATACAAATTCATGAATTAACAAATAAATTCTCAAAAGACTCTAAAATAATTCAAAATACTTTTGAAAAAATCAGACTTCAAAATAAAGATGGTAAATTGAATTTTTATCAAATATTGCATCTTATTGATGACAATAATAATGGAACCATTTTTGAAATGATTAATAAATTACTGACTGGAAATTTCTATGAATCTATCAATTTATTAA
>QCNM01000046.1 GCA_003210115.1 SAR116 cluster bacterium AG-426-A06
TCCACTTGATGGTGGAAGGTTTGCCACATCAGACTTAAATGACTTGTATAGAAGAGTTATTAATAGAAATAATAGATTAAAAAGACTGATTGAACTTAGGGCGCCTGATATTATTGTTAGGAATGAAAAGAGGATGCTACAAGAATCAGTTGATGCCTTGTTTGACAATGGCAGAAGGGGTAGGGTTATTACAGGTGTAAATAAACGTCCTTTAAAATCACTCTCAGATATGCTTAAGGGAAAACAGGGTCGTTTCAGACAAAATTTATTAGGTAAAAGAGTTGATTATTCTGGAAGATCTGTAATAGTAGTTGGCCCAGAGTTGAAACTTCATCAATGTGGAGTTCCAAAAAAAATGGCTTTAGAATTATTTAAGCCTTTTATTTATTCAAAATTAGAGTTGTATGGCCTTGCAAATACAATTAAGGCAGCAAAAAGAATGGTTGAAAAAGAAAGACCTGAGGTTTGGGATATATTGGAAGAAGTTATAAGAGAGCATCCAGTTTTACTTAATAGAGCTCCTACATTACATCGACTTGGAATACAAGCTTTTGAGCCAGTGTTAATTGAAGGCAAAGCAATAAATTTGCATCCGTTGGTTTGCACTGCATTTAATGCTGACTTTGATGGAGACCAAATGGCGGTCCATGTACCTTTGTCACTTGAAGCTCAGCTCGAAGCAAGAGTATTAATGATGTCAACAAACAATATATTATCTCCCTCAAGTGGAAAGCCTATAATTGTTCCATCTCAAGATATAATATTGGGACTGTATTATTTAACTCTTGTTAAAGAGAATTCAAAAGGTGAAGGTATGATTTTCTCTAGTGTTGAAGAGGTTTTAATAGCTTTGAATCATAAAGTTGTTGATTTGCAGGCAAGTATAAAATTAAGGGTTCCAGTCAATAATGAAAATAATAAAAAGGAACACAAAATAATTGATACTACTCCTGGTAGAGTTAAGATATCTAATGTAATACCAAATCATGCCTCTGTTGATTTTGAAATAGTTAATAAACTTATGACTAAAAAAGAAGTTACAAATGTAATAGATTTTGTTTATAGACATTGTGGACAAAAAGAAACTGTAATTTTTTGCGATAAATTAATGGCTTTAGGTTTTAATCATGCATGTATTTCAGGCATATCATTTGGAATTACAGATCTTGAAACACCAAAGACTAAAGAAGATCTCGTATCAAGTGCTGAAAAAAAAGTTAAAAATTTTGAACAACAATATCTTGATGGTCTTATTACTCAAGGTGAAAAATATAATAAAGTTGTTGATGTCTGGTCTAAATGTTCTGACGATGTAGCTGACGAAATGATGAAAAACATATCTACAAATAAAGAAAACGAGCCAGTAAATTCAGTTTGGATGATGGCTCATTCTGGTGCAAGAGGTTCAGCTGCTCAAATAAAACAATTAGCAGGTATGAGAGGTTTAATGGCAAAGCCATCAGGTGAAATAATTGAGACACCCATAATTTCTTCTTTCAAAGAAGGTCTTGATGTTTTGGAATATTTCAACTCCACACATGGCGCTAGAAAAGGACTTGCAGATACTGCTCTTAAAACTGCTAATTCAGGATACCTGACGCGAAGATTAGTTGATGTTGCACAAGATTGTATTGTTACAGAAAACGATTGTGGTACCAAAAATGGTTTCGATTGTAGGGCTATAATTGAAGGTGGTGAAATAATTGAATCTTTAGGCGACAGGATCCTTGGTAGATCTGCTTTAAATGACATTTTATCAGCTGAAAAAGATATTATAATTGTTAAGGCGGGTCAAATCATTGATGAAGTAGCTGTCGATTTGATTGAAAAATCTGGTGTTGATACAATCAAAATTAGGTCAGCGCTAACATGTGATTCAAAGGTTGGAATATGTGCTGCTTGTTACGGGAGAGACCTAGCACGTGGGACATCAGTTAACATTGGAGAAGCTGTTGGTGTTGTTGCTGCTCAATCAATTGGTGAACCTGGTACTCAGTTGACTATGAGAACATTTCATATTGGCGGCGCTGCTCAAAGAGGCGCTGAACAGTCTAATATTGAGGCTCCATTTGATGGTAAGATTAAATTAGATAACGCGTCGCTCATACAAACTGAAGATGGAAGTGAAGTCGTAATGTCTAGATCTTCAGAGATGACTATTCTTGATAGTCAAGGCCGTGAAAAAGCTAGGTATAGACTTCAATACGGTGCAAAACTTTTAAAAAAAGAGGGTGAAAAGATAAAAGGGGGAGACATACTTGCTGAATGGGATCCTTACACAATACCAATAATTTCTGAAAAAAAAGGTATTGCTAATTATGTTGATTTAATTGATGGCATTTCTATGAGAGAAGTTGTAGATGATGTAACTGGTATTTCCAATAGGCAAGTTGTAGATTGGAAACAACAAAAAGATGGAAGTGATCTTAGGCCTAGAGTAACTATCAGGGATGAAAAGGGTGAGGTTATCACATTGAGTAATGGTTTAGAGGCAAGATATTTCATGTCTGTTAATGCAATATTACAAATTGAGAATGGAGCTAAGGTTAAAGCAGGAACTGTTTTAGCAAGAATACCAAGAGAAAGTACTAAAACTAGAGATATTACTGGTGGTTTGCCACGTGTGGCAGAATTATTTGAAGCCAGAAAACCAAAAGATTTTGCTGTTATTGCTGAAGTTGACGGTGTTGTTGAATTTGGTACAGATTATAAAACAAAAAGAAGAATTAGGATAGCTCCTCAGTCTGAAGAATTAGATCCAGTTGAATACATGGTTCCTAAAGGTAAATTGTTAGCTGTTCAAGAGGGGGACTTCATCAGGAAGGGAGACCTCATAATTGACGGTAGCCCTGTGCCTCACGATATTTTGAATATACTTGGTATTGAAGCTTTAGCAAATTATCTTGTTAAAGAAGTTCAAGATGTTTATAGATTACAAGGTGTTAAAATCAACGATAAACATATTGAAGTTATTGTAAGGCAAATGCTCCAAAAAATTGAAATCACAGATCATGGTGATACTAATTTTTTAAATGGTGAACATGTTCATCGCAGTGAATTTAAGCAAGTTAATGACATTGCGATTAAAGAAGATAAAAAACCTGCTCAAGGTAATCACGTGCTTTTAGGTATAACAAAAGCTAGCTTACAAACAGATAGTTTTATTTCTGCAGCATCTTTTCAAGAGACAACGAGAGTTTTAACTGAGGCTGCGGTTTCTGGAAAAACAGACTTACTTACCGGTTTAAAAGAAAATGTTATTGTTGGAAGGCTTGTACCAGCTGGTACGGGTTCAGTTGTTAATAAGTTTAAAAAAATTGCAAGCAAGAGAGATAAAGATTTATTAGAAGAAATTGACAAGCAAAAAGAGATTGACCAGGAATTGTTAGAATAATTAAAAAAACAATTAATTTAACTTGACCTCTTCGTTAGTAAAGTTTATGTTTCGCAACATTAATGCATTAGGTAGTGGTTTAACCAGACACTAAAACATTAAATATAAGGATATTTATGCCAACTATTAACCAATTAATAAGGAATGGTAGAAAAAAGCCATTGAAAAAAACAAAAGTTCCCGCTATGGAAGCATGTCCTCAAAAAAGAGGAGTTTGTACTAGAGTTTATACTACAACACCTAAGAAACCTAATTCTGCTCTTCGTAAAGTTGCTAGAATTAGACTTACTAATGGTTTTGAAGTTACTTCATACATACCTGGTGAAGGTCATAATCTTCAGGAACATTCAGTTGTGATGATTAGGGGTGGTCGTGTTAAAGATTTGCCTGGAGTCCGATATCATATAATCAGAGGTAATTTAGACACTCAGGGTGTAAATGATAGAAAACAAAGAAGATCAAAATATGGTGCTAAAAGGCCGAAGTAGAGTTTATTATGTCAAGAAGAAGGAAAGCTGTTAAAAGAACGATTATGCCAGATCCTAAATTTAAGGATCTAATTATTTCAAAGTTTACATCATGTGTCATGCTTGATGGTAAAAAATCTACTGCTGAAAAAATAGTTTATGGAGCTTTAGATTTTATTAAAGAAAAAACAAAATCCGATCCATTAGCTTTATTCCATGAAGCCCTTAACAATGTTAGACCACAGATTGAAGTTCGGTCTAGAAGAGTTGGGGGTGCAACATATCAAGTTCCCGTTGAAGTAAGGTCTGATAGGTCTCAAGCTTTAGCTATAAGATGGATAATCAATAGTAGTCGCTCAAGATCTGAAAAATCTATGATTGACAGGTTAGGTGCGGAATTAATAGATGCATCCTCGAATAGAGGTAATTCTGTTAAAAAAAAGGAAGATACTCATAAGATGGCAGATGCTAACAAAGCATTCGCGCATTACAGATGGTAAGGGTAAATAAAAATGTCTAGAAAATTTGATTTACAAAGATACAGGAATTTTGGGATTATGGCTCATATTGACGCTGGAAAAACCACAACTACTGAAAGAATACTATATTATACTGGGAAAAATCATAAAATTGGTGAAGTCCATGATGGAAATGCAACAATGGATTGGATGGAACAAGAGCAAGAGAGAGGTATAACTATTACTTCTGCAGCTACAACTTGTTTTTGGTTTAGAACAGAAGATGGTAAATCTTTTGAAAAGAAATTTGGCAATTCAGAAGATGAAGCAAAGTTTAGATTCAACATAATTGATACTCCTGGTCATGTTGACTTTACGATAGAAGTTGAGAGATCTTTGGCTGTACTGGATGGTGCTATTTGTGTTTTAGATGCTAATGCTGGAATAGAGCCTCAAACAGAGACTGTTTGGAGACAAGCCGATAGATACAAAGTACCTAGAATTGTTTTTGTTAATAAGATGGATAAGATTGGTGCAGATTTTTTTAATTGTATTAAAATGGTCAAAGATAGAACTGGTGCACTACCTATACCGGTTAATTTGCCGATTGGATCTGAAAACGAATTTGAGGGTCTTGTGGACCTTGTAACCATGAAAGAATGGATTTGGGATTCCGATGATTTGGGAGCATCATGGAAGCTAGTTGATATCAGAGATTCATTAAAAACAAAAGCTGATGAAATGCGTTCTGAACTAGTTGAATTAGCTGTTGAACAAGATGATGTATGGATGGAGAAGTATTTAGAAGGTGAAGAACCCGATACTGACTCTTTAAGAGAATTAATTAGAAAAGGTACTTTAAATATGACCTTCGTACCTGTTTTATGTGGGTCAGCTTTTAAAAATAAAGGCGTGCAAACTATGCTTAATAGCGTTATAGATTTTCTTCCTGGTCCTCTTGATGTGCCTCCTTACATGGGTTTTGCCCCAAATGATCCTGAAGAAAAAAGAAACATTGAAAGAAAAGCTGATGATAATGATCCATTTTCAGGGCTTGCTTTCAAAATAATGAATGATCCATTTGTGGGCTCTCTTACTTTTATGAGACTTTACTCTGGTTCTATTAAAAAAGGAGATAGTCTCCTTAATTCTACTAAAGGAAAAAAAGAAAGAGTTGGCAGAATGATGATGATGCATTCTAATAACAGAGAAGAGATTGATGAAGCTTTTGCAGGTGATATTGTTGCTTTAGCAGGAATGAAAGACACAACAACTGGTGATACCATTTGTGATGGTGATAAACCAGTTGTCCTTGAAACTATGACATTTCCTGATCCAGTAATTGAAATTGCTGTGGAACCAAAATCTAAAAATGACCAAGAAAAAATGTCTGTAGGTTTACAACGTCTTGCTGCCGAAGACCCCTCTTTTAAAGTTTCGACAGATTTAGAATCAGGTCAAACGATTATGAAAGGCATGGGTGAATTACACTTGGACATTTTAATAGACAGATTAAAAAGAGAATTCAAAGTTGAGGCAAATATTGGAGCTCCTCAAGTAGCGTATCGAGAAACTATTACTAAGGAAGTTGAAGTTGATTATACACATAAAAAACAATCAGGTGGTGCTGGGCAATTTGCAAGGATAAAATTAATATTTTCTCCTAGCGAAATCAATGATTATGAATTCATTAACTCTATTCGTGGTGGATCTGTGCCTACTGAATATATACCGGGAGTTGAAAAAGGATTAATTCTTGCCAAGGAATCTGGAGTAGTTGCTGGTTTTCCTTGTATTAACTTTAAAGTTAATCTTATTGATGGTGCAAGCCATGATGTTGATTCTTCGGTCATGGCGTTTGAAATCGCTTCAAGAGCTGCATTTAGAGAAGGTATGGCCAAAGCTAACCCAGCTCTCCTTGAGCCAATCATGAAAGTTGAGGTTGTAACACCAGAAGAATATATGGGGGATATTATTGGAGATTTAAATAGCCGTAGAGGGCAAGTTGGCGGTATGGATACTAGAGGAAATGCAAGAGTTATTGATGCGATGGTTCCGTTAGCAAATATGTTTGGTTATGTTAACAACTTAAGGTCTATGAGCCAAGGAAGAGCGCAATTTACTATGCAATTTGATCATTATGA
>QCNM01000047.1 GCA_003210115.1 SAR116 cluster bacterium AG-426-A06
AATAATAGTTTACATGAAGTTAAAGAAGTTATATTTAGTATGATTAAAGATAATTCTGATGTAAGTTACACTCAATTAGTTGAAAATCTAAAAGATAAAGATCTTATAAAATTTCTTGGAGATTTCAGATTAGAGGGTATTTTTTCTAAATTACGTTCATCAGATAAAAAGGTTAATATTGATGAAAGTAAAAAAGTTTTAGAAGAATTAATCTATATGGTTAATAATAATTAAGAAGTAAATAATGAAATCAAAAATAAGCAAAAAATTAAAAGAAAAATCTGACTTAGAAAACTCAGATAAACCTATAATTGATTTAAATAATTCTGAGATAAAAACCTTATTAAAAAAAGGTAAAACTACAGGCTATATAACTCATGATCAATTAAATAAAGCCTTGCCAGATGGAGAGTTAACGTCTGAACAAATTGAAGATGTAATGGTAGCTATAAATGAATTAGGTATAAATATTATAGACCAAAATGAAGAAAATACCTTAGAAGAAAATGATGAAAAAGTTGTTGGAAATATATCAGAAGATGAAGTTAGCCGTTCAGATGATCCAGTGAGAATGTATCTTAAAGAGATGGGTACTGTAGAGCTTTTGTCTAGAGAAGGTGAAATAGCTATTGCCAAAAGGATTGAAGCAGGAAAGGAGTTAATGATTGGAGGATTATATGAAAATCCAATTGCATTAAATCAGTTTTTGCAATGGAGAGATAACGTAGATAATGGTTCCATGATGCTCAGAGATATCATAGATTTAGAAACAACTTATGCAAGACTTAACGAGAACAATCCTGACAGTAAAAATTTATCTAATGATAGTTTATTAAATAAAAATGAAATCTTACGAAATAATAAAATAAATATTAATATACTAGATAAACCTGGTTCGAACGAAAATCTTAAATCTAAAAATGAAATCCTTGCTGATAATGACAACGAAGAAGATCACGATGACAATGATGAAGAAGATGATGATAATGATACAAATTTATCACTTGTGGCAATGGAAACTGAGATTAAAGGATCTATATTAGAAATTATTGATAGTGTTGTTGATACATTTAAGAAAATTGAGACTTTAAATGATAGAAGATTGGCAAGGCTTCACAAAGGCGAACAACTAATTGAGAGATCTGAAAAGAAAAGGTTTAATCTACAGATTGATCTAATTAATATACTAGACAAAATTTATTTAAATCCTAATAAACAAGAGATTTTATTAGATCAAATTTATGGTCTTAATAAAAAAATTTCTAATATTGAGGGTAAATTGCTTAGAATGGCAGAGCAATCTGGGATTAAAAGATTAGATTTTTTAAGTAAATGGAAAGAGGGAAATTTATACTACAATTGGAAAGACAATGTTAGTTCTAATAAAATTTGGAAGAAATTTTATAACGACAATAAATATGATATTGACGAACTGTTTAATTCAATTAATGAATTTATTTCTAAAGTAAATTTACCTATCAAAGAATTTAAAAACCTTGTTCAAATTATTCAAAAAGGTGAAAGAGAATCAGCGCGCGCAAAAAAAGAAATGGTAGAGGCTAATTTAAGGTTGGTAATCTCAATAGCAAAAAAATATACAAATAGAGGTCTTCAATTTTTAGATCTTATTCAAGAAGGTAATATTGGTTTGATGAAAGCTGTTGATAAATTTGAGTATAGAAGGGGTTATAAGTTTTCAACATATGCTACATGGTGGATTAGACAAGCAATTACTCGATCTATTGCAGATCAAGCGAGAACTATACGTATACCTGTGCATATGATAGAAACAATTAATAAAATTGTTAGAACTTCAAGACAGATGTTGCATGAAATAGGACGAGAGCCAACTCCTGAAGAATTATCAACAAAGTTGTCAATGCCATTAGATAAAGTAAGAAAAGTATTAAAGATTGCTAAAGAACCAATTTCACTTGAAACTCCTGTTGGCGATGAAGATGATAGTCATCTTGGTGATTTTATTGAAGATAAAAATGCTGTTCAGCCATTAGAAGCTGCTATTCATGCTAATCTTCGTGAAACAACGACAAGAATTTTGTCAAGCCTAACGCCAAGAGAAGAACGTGTACTTAGAATGAGATTTGGTATTGGAATGAATACGGATCATACATTGGAAGAGGTAGGTCAGCAGTTTAGTGTTACTCGTGAAAGAATTAGGCAGATTGAAGCTAAAGCGTTGAGAAAACTTAAACACCCATCGCGATCAAGAAAATTAAGGTCATTTTTAGAAACATAAAAGCTAACTTTACTTTATTGCTTTTAAATTGTATAACACTATTCGTTATAAAGGTCCTGTAGCTCAGTTGGTTAGAGCTCTCCACTCATAATGGATAGGTCGCAGGTTCGAGTCCTGCCGGGACCACCACACACTAATTATTGTATTTAATAAGATTATAAGTTTATAATCTTATATCAATATGAAAAAAAATTATAAAAACCTCAGAAGCTATAGGTGGTTTGCTCCAAATGACATTAGATCCTTCGGGCATAGATCACGAGCGATGCAAATTGGTTATAGTAAAGATGACTGGTATGGAAAACCAATAGTTGGAATAATTAATACATGGTCAGATATACAACCTTGTCACATTCATTTTAAAAGTAGAGTAGAGGATGTAAAAAGAGGCATTTTTCAAATGGGTGGTTTCCCTATAGAATTACCCTCAATTTCTTTAGCTGAAATGTATGTGAAACCAACAACAATGCTCTATAGAAACATGCTTTCTATGGAAGTTGAAGAATTAATTAGATCTCATCCAATAGACGGTGTTGTTTTAATGGGAGGATGTGATAAAACCACCCCAGCTTTATTAATGGGTGCAATAAGTAACGATTTGCCAACAGTTTTCTTACCAGCTGGACCAATGTTAAGAGGAAATTTTAAAGGTAAATTTTTAGGAAGTGGTTCTGATGGATGGAAATATTGGGCAGAACTAAGAGCAGGCAATATTTCAGATAATGATTGGCAAGAAGTTGAAACAGGCATCGCAAGATCTTATGGTCATTGTATGACTATGGGTACAGCTAGTACAATGACAGCTATAGCAGAAGCTATAGGTTTTTGCTTGCCTGGTGCAAGCTCAATTCCAGCTCCAGATTCAAATCATATTAGAATGTCTTCAAATGTAGGGAAAAGAATAGTTGAAATGGTTTGGCAAGATTTAAAGCCTTCAAAGTTTGTGACTAAAAAATCAATTGAAAACGCAATAATTGTTGCAATGGCTATGGGTTGTTCAACTAACGCCATTATACATTTGATTGCTATTGCTAGAAGGTCTGGAATAAGACTCACTATGGATAAATTAGATGAAATAGGTAGAAAAGTCCCAGTAATTGCAAACATAAGGCCTTCAGGAAAAGAATATTTAATGGAAGATTTTTATTATGCTGGTGGAATTCTTTCATTAATGTATCAACTCTCAGACATTTTGAATATTAATGAAAAAACAGTTGTTGGTAAAAATATTAAAGAGATTATAAAAACACAAAAACCAATTAATGAAGATGTTATAAGGCCTTTAAAAAATCCCATTTATAAAGAGGGATCTTTAGCTGTTTTAAAGGGAAATTTAGCTCCAGATGGTTGTGTGATAAAACCAGCTGCTTGTGAAAAAAAGTTTTTGAAGCATAAGGGTCCAGTTATTGTTTTTGATAGTTACCCTGAAATGAATAAGATTATTGACTCTGATGACTTAGATGTTTCAGAAAACCATGTCCTTGTTCTTAGAAATGTTGGTCCGGTCGGTGGACCAGGAATGCCTGAGTGGGGAATGATACCAATTCCTAAGAAATTATTAAAAATGGGTGTTAGGGATATGGTTAGAATTTCAGATGCTAGAATGAGTGGCACAAGTTATGGCGCATGTATACTGCATGTTGCTCCAGAGAGTTATATAGGTGGACCTCTTTCTCTATTAAAAACAGGTGATATAGTTGAAATTGATGTAAACAAAAGAAGTATAAATATGTTAGTTGATAACAAAACATTGCAAAAAAGAAAATCAAATTTAGTTCAAAAAAAACCTAAAGCTGGAAGAGGTTGGCTATGGATGTATAGTAATCATGTTAAGCAAGCTAATGAAGGTTGTGATTTTGATTTTTTAGAAACTGATTTCGGAAATTCTGCAAAAGAGCCAGATATATTTTAAGATAATTATTATGAACAATGAAATTAAAGATATATATGTAAAAGCTAGTGTAGCAACTATTTGTACCGCCCTTTTTAAAAAGGGTTTAAAAAATCAATTTATTCAAGGTATTTCGCCTTTAAACAAAAAAATTTCTAAAATGTTAGGTTTAGCTTTTACAGTAAGATATATTCCTGCAAGAGAAGATTTGAACTCAATTGATGTTTTTAAAGATCCAAATCACCCTCAAAGGGTAGCTGTTGAAGAATGTCCAAAAGATTATGTTATGGTGTTTGACAGTAGAAAAGATCCGAGAGCTGCATCCGCAGGATCTATATTATTAACTAGAATGATGGTAAGAGGATGTGCTGGTGTTGTTACTGATGGTGGGTTTAGAGATTCTCATGAAATTAAAAACTTAAACATACCTACTTATCATAACAGACCCTCATCACCAACCAATTTAACTTTACATCAAGCAATTGACATTAATGTACCAATTGGTTGCGGTGATGTTGCAGTTTGGCCTAATGATTTAATTATAGGGGATCAAGAAGGCGTTGTTGTGGTTCCAAATAATATTATTACAGATATTTCAAAAGAAGTTAAGTTTATGACAATATATGAAGATTACGTATTGAAAAAAGTAAAAAAAGGATCTTCTATAAGAGGACTCTACCCACTTACAAATGAAGATGAAAAAAATAATTTTGAAGCTTGGCTTTCCAGGCAAGGTTAAAAAGAAAGGTTTTTTTTTATAATGAATAAACTTCAAAGTGATAATTTATTAAATGCATTATGCTTACATGATAATGATAATATTTTAATAACGTTGAAAAATTTGAATTCTGGAATGGTGCTAAATGAATATGGAATTACAATGTATGCTCCAGCATTATCTGGTCAAAAAATAGCAAGATTTGACATTGAAAAAGATGATCCAATAATTAAGTATGGAACTGTTATTGGATTTGCAGATTCAAATATTAAGAAAGGACAAGTCTTAACTAATAAAAATGTTCTTTTTAAGGAATTTAATAGAAAACATAATTATTGTTCAAATTATAAACCTACAAATTATATTGAAAATAATTTGCAAAAAAGTTTTATGGGATATAAACGTCAAGATGGAAGAGTTGGAACAAGAAATTATATTGCAATAGTTTCAACAGTAAATTGTTCCGCAACAGTTGTTCATGAAATAGCTTCTTATTTTACTTCTGAAAAACTTAAAGACTATAAAAATATAGATGGCGTAGCTGCATTTAGCCATTCAACAGGTTGTGGAATGGAACTTTCAGGTGAACCTATGAATCTCTTATACAGAACATTAGGAGGCTATATCAAACATCCAAATGTTGCAGCAACTTTAGTTGTTGGTTTGGGATGCGAAAGATGTCAAGTAGGAGGCTTATTTCAAAATCAGAAGCTCGATCAAGATGATCCTTTTGTTGAAACTTTAATTATGCAAGAAAATGGAGGTACTTCTTCAACTATAAAAGCTGGAATTGAAATTGTAAAAAAAATGCTTGATAAAGTTAATAATCATATAAGAGTTATTACACCTGTGTCTTATTTAATGGTAGGTCTTCAATGTGGGGGTTCTGATGCATTTTCTTCTTTAACAGCAAATCCTGCATTGGGAAAAGCTGTTGACTTATTAGTTGAAAATGGAGGAACTGCAGTATTATCTGAAACTCCTGAGATTTATGGAGTAGAACATACGCTTACTGCTAGAGCTATTAATGTAAGTGTAGCTGAAAAGCTTATGGAAAGAGTAGATTGGTGGAAAAATGTGTATTCAAAAGGTAGAGACGTACAAATAAATGGAGTTGTAAGTCCAGGCAATCAAATGGGAGGTCTTGCTAATATTTTAGAAAAATCTCTTGGATCTGCAATGAAAGGTGGGTCAACTGGCTTAATGGAAGTCTATAAATATGCTGAAAGAATAACTGAAAGAGGATTTGTTTTTATGGACACCCCAGGTTTTGATCCAGTTTCAGCAACTGGTCAGATTGCTGGAGGAGCAAATTTGATTGCTTTTACTACGGGTAGAGGTTCTTGCTTTGGTGCAAAGCCATCACCATCAATAAAATTAGCTACAAACACTACATTATTCAATAAAATGGAAGAAGATATGGATATTAATTGTGGAAAAATTGTTGACGGAAATTTGACTTTAGACGAAATGGGAGTAGAAATTTTTAACTATTTTAT
>QCNM01000049.1 GCA_003210115.1 SAR116 cluster bacterium AG-426-A06
TTTATTAAAAGGCATCGTTATAAGTTTAATCATATAACCATAAAAAACTGGAAGCATTAAAACTTTAAGAGCTGCACCCATTTTATCTATGTCACCCCAATTGTCATACTTTCCTCCGGTCAAGGCAATCAACCCAATTAACATTCCCAACCATCCAAAAAAAATAGCTCCTTTTCCAAAATTAGTTATGTAATCTTCTTTTTTGTTCTGGATAAGAGAGTAGCCAAAGGCTCCTCCAAAAACAATTAGAATACTATTAATATCTATGTACAAAAAAATACCAATTTGAAACAACGCACCCATTACCATAAATAGGCAAATTAATAATCCTAAATATTTACTCAACATTGAACTCCTTTAATCTGATATGTATTATCTATAGGCAATTTAACATTAAATTATCATAATCCAAACAAACACATCTCGTAAAGTGTTAACCACTTTAATGAGTCATAGAGAGTTGTACAGTGGTGTCAGTGTTAGTACAGCAATTGGTACATAAAATGTGGTTAAAGTGGCTGTGTTAGTCTCCATAAGACGTGGTTTGCTTGGGTAAGATATAAGTTAGAGAATTATTAAAAAACAAATAAAGTTATAGAAGATTTAAAAAATTCTCCTTATTAACTATCCACAAAATAAATGGTATTGTTACTATACTAATTACGGTTGTAACAATTATAGCTGATGAAGTTTTTAAAATATATGCTTTATAATATTGAGAAACTGGAAACACAGTTGCAGCAACAGGTAAACAAGAGAAAATTATAGCCACTTGTATCCACATTATATCAAGCATTTTAAGGCTATCTGTTGACCAAAAAACAAATAATAGAATTACTAATAAAGGGTGCATAATTAACTTAATAAAACTTATAAATATTAATTCTGAGTAAGCTTTTTCTACATTTTTACTAACAATTATAATTCCAATAGCAAATAAAGCTGTTGGGACAGCTGCTCCAGACAAAATATTTAATGTCTCTTCAAGAAACTTTCCTAAATTAAGTTCATAAAATGATAATAACAAACCTATTACACAAGAAATAATTACTGGATTTTTTATTATTGATTTCAATGCATTTATAAAATTTAAAAATCCTGAATTATTATTAAAATTAGTTGAGAAAATAGCTACTAAAGCTAAGACAAAAGCTATGTCAAAAACTAAAATTAACGCAGCAGGGAGAACTGCCTTTTGTCCAAAGAGTAATAAGACTAAAGGAAGCCCAATATAACCATAATTTGAGTAAGTTGCATTCAGGGCAAATACTGAATTCTCATTATTTTTGAGCTTAAATATAAACTTAGCTACTGAATAAGATAATACGAATATAATCAATGTAGCAATTTCAAATCTAATAATATAATCAAAGTTTATAAGTCCCTTAATTGGGTTAGCTATAATTGAAGTTATTATCATTGGAGGCAACGCTACATAAAATGCAAAGTTAGAAAATATTTGACTACTTTTTTCATCAAATAAGCCTATGTATTTAGTAAATGCTCCCAATGCAATGATAGCAAAAAAAGATGCTGTAATACCTAAAATTTCAAACATATTTGTTAAAAAAGAGACTTATAAAATCTTACAATATTGATTTCAATTTAAAGAATCTTAATTATATTCCTCATATTAACTTTAGCAAAAGTCATGAGTTCTTTATACGAGCTATGTGTTAACAATTCATCATAGGTTTTTTCAATAGCTTCCAAAGATGGATATCCTACGCCAAGTAAATAGTTACCTACATTAGAACCAGTAAGTAAATTACCAAATCTTAAGGTAATAGCACCATTATCCTTAAAACAAGAAGCAGCATCATTTATGCAGTTTAGAAATTTATCCTTATCAGACATTGCAGCCTCTGCTCTTGTAATAACAATATATTTGGGATGTTCTGTGCTATTTTCAAATTTTGTTGGTAGTGAAGTAGCTATATTTCTTAAATACACATTAACTTTTCCACTATCCATAATCTCTTTAAATACAGGTGATTGAGATTGGAATTCCATAGCCTTTTGATATCCATTTAACTCATCATAAAATTGGATAAAGATTAGGCTACCAGCATGCTCACCAGTACCTATAGAACCAAATCGTGTGCCTTTGACACCTGCATTAGCAATTAAATCTTTTGAATGCTGAGCCATTAATTTTGTCATATTTTCTCTATAACTAAAATCAACTGACGCTATAGTTAATATAATGTAGTTAGTATCACTCATTTTATTAATCCTCCATTTATAAAGTAATTAATAGAATCATGTAATCATTACAATTATATGACAAGTTAAATAAGTTCTTTATGAAATTGAATTTTTATTCTGACTATTTTTTTAACATCTGAACTTCTTATATACTTCAATCATTTTTAAACTCAGAAACCACTATACCTCTGTTATTAAATATTTTAAAAACAAATTTTGCTAAGACAGGACAATTTTCAGGGGTGAAAGCATCATTCAATATGCTCTCACATTTTTTAAAAGAATCTTGATTTTCATATTCAAAAACTTGGGTAATCCTATGTTGACCCTTGTTCCATACTTTTGAAATAACATGACGAATTAATCCATTTTGCTTTAATTTTGCATAAAGTTCAGCAGTCCATATTTCATCAAGGGATTTTAGAAATAAATCTAATTCATTTTCTGTTAAAAAATCCATATAAAGTGAATTTAAAAAAAGTGGTTTTTTTTTATTCATAATCATCCCATGTACTAATTTCAAATATTAAAAATCAAAATTATAGGTTCTCTTATAGGCCATTATAGCCCCTCAACCATTAAAATATTTGATGTAGCATTGTCTAATCTTATGTTTTTATAGGGCTTATATTCGTCGCTATTGTACCATTCCATGGCAATTTTCTTGTTAGGAAACTTTACTAATACCATTCTAGTAGGTTTCCACAAATTTGTTTCCAAAGCATCTATCTCTCCACCACGAATTAAATATTCACCACCATAGCTTTCAATCATAGGTTTTACTTTTTCCATATATTTTTTGTATTCTTCTATATTTTTTATATCCACGTCACCAATCATGTAAACAGCTTTACTAGTCACAATAAATCCTTCTGTAAATAAATTAAAATTACCTTTTAAATATATTAAAAATTAAAACTCTATGTAAAGTGTTTATCATTAATTAACAAAAATGACTGTCCTTAGTGTAAATAACTGTAAGCTACATCAGTGATAGTAACCTTCTAGAAATTATTCTTCCTAACACTTTAAGTGTTAACACTATCCACGCATTAGCCATGGGGGTATGGGTAGATGTATATAGTTGGTGTGTGTAACAGATTGGGTTGTGAGTGTGTTAACTAGTTTAATGAGTCAGAGAGATTCATATAGTAGTGTCAGTGTTAGTACAGTCACTGGTACATAAAATGGGGTTATAGTGGTTGTGTATGTCAGAAATGGGTATAGCTAGATATATATATCTAGGGTATGCGACATATGAGTTTTTTATTAAGTTGTATTATATTTTTTATAAATTGAATAAATTCAAGCTAAATACGTTGATTACTTATGTATGTACTTTTATAATTAATCTACAATTAAAACAGGATAAAATAATGGGCGAACTCAATACAAAATCACAAAAAATAATATTTATTATTCAATGTAGTGTCAAGTCTGATGCTAACGAATTTAGAAAATGGGCAAATGACCGTGCCGCAAAATACGTGTTTGATTTTAAGGAAGTAAAAACTATAAGTTATGAATGGTATTTGTCTGACGATAATAAAGAAGCAACATTAGTAGAGTCATTTATTGACAGTGATGGTGCTATGCAACGTTTAAATAACCATATGTCAAGCCCTATAGCCGAAGAAGTTTTGCAACATGTTGATATTAAAAAATGGTTAGTTTATGGCAATTCTAAACAAGACTTAATTGACACACTAACTCCTTTTGGAGCTAGTTTCAACAGGCATCATTGTGGTTTCAATCATAGTTCAGAATAATATTGTTCAAATTCTAAAGATTAAGATTCTTAATGAACTCATTTGAAGAACTCTACAAAAAACTTTCTCAAGACATAGATACAAAAGATATACGTGCACGTGCAAGAACTGAACAAGAGTAGATAAGATTTGATTATGCTGTAAGTTACATTTTAAGAGAACTCTGGAATAAACATTTCACTCACGAAGATAATGAATCTTCAATTCAAAAGAATAAAAATTTCTATTCAGCATTAGAACAATATCGTGACCCTAATTTAACCTATCGCATGGCAATACAAGCCTTTGAGGGTCTTCAAATGCTAGACATGATATATGTCACTAAGAAAGGCTATTATGACCGAAATAAAATAGAAGGTGATTTAACACGTTTTAAAGCCACCCATAATCTTAGAGAATTGTTTAATGAACTTGAAGGTCATCCTGCTATTACACTAAAGCAAAACTTAGATACTCAAACTATACTCTTAAGAGACAGAATAGATGGTAGAAATCTTTTAGTTCCTTATGACGAAGATAAAGACACACAGCAATGGAGAACTAATCTTAGAAAGATTAACGAATGTTTCTCAAGACATATACTTGATTTAAGAATTAAGGATACTGAAATTAAAAAACTTCAGGAAAGACTATTAGGTGATGATGAAAAAGAACCTATAGATTTAACCAAAAAAGTCTTGGTTAGAATATTCAATAACCATTCTTTTGAACAAGGTGGAAGGTTTTATAGAGGTTGGTGGCAGAATGTGCCATCTGAATATAGAAAACATATTACGATTGATAGTAAAAATACTGTTGAATTTGATTTCTCACAGCTTAATCCAAATATTGTGTATTCTGCTCATAATTTAGAGCTAGGTAGCGAAGATGCCTATGACAGAGTCCTCAACGGTCAACATCGTGATACAGTTAAAGAAGCTTTCAATGCCATGTTACAAGCTTCTACAGAGCTTAAACAGAAGCCTAAAGGTATTAATTTAAAGAACTTGGAAATGGGTTGGGCTGAACTAAGACAAGCTATTCTAGATAGTCATAAACCTATACAACATTTATTCTTTAAAGGACTTGGAAACAAATTACAGTTTGAAGACAGCTGCATAGCTGAAAGCGTAATGCTTCATTATACCAATTTAGATTCACCTGCATTACCAGTGCATGATAGTTTTGTTCTACATCATGCTGAAGGTTCTTACGGTAAGTTAGAAGAAGTTATGAGAAGAGCTTATTATGATAGGTTTAAATCAGACATTAAGGTTAGTAAGGAAATAGTTGTTGAACATGTTTCTGATGTGCCAACAGATAAAGATGGGTTTCTTTCAATGGAAGTCGACGATATACTTAATGCAGAAAAGGAGTTCTCTCAATGGAGAGATAGAGATAGAATGTGGTTGAGCAGGCCCATGGGTAGATAATTAGGTATTGAATTAAGATTAATAATAATTAAGTTATCAGTGTCAAATCTGTTAAGAATTATTTTAAGTCCAATAATAAAATCTCAGTTAAGATTATATATTTTCTTTGGTATTCTCGCAGGTTTGTATCAATTAGTCTTATTTATTAAATATTAGGAGTTAAAAATGTTGGGATTAGGAATGATAAAAGGAACTATTATTGGAATGGGCATAGGTTTGCTAGCCGGACTAGCATTAAAAGAAATGTGCAAAATGAAGAAAACAACTAGTTCTGATAACATTGATAAAAATAATGAGAAAAGTGATACATGATAAGTACTTTATTTACATCTATATTAGCTATATGGTTGTTGATATTATCAGCACGAGTGATTGCACTTAGAGGCGCTTCGTTTTTAAAATTTTTTGCTTTTAACAACTTTGGTGAAAAAGCTCTTTCTAGGTCTGTTAGAGCTCAAGGTAATTTTATTGAATATACTCCATTTTTTTTAATATTACTTTTTATTGCAGAATTTAATGGCTCACATCCTCACTTTTTGTATCTGGTTTCTGGTTTATTTTTAATATCAAGGTTAATGCATGGAATAGGGTTTGGGTTTATGAGGCATAGTCCTTTTTTAAGGGTTGGAGGAACTACACTAACTTTCGTTAGTATATTAATGATTGCTGTGTTTAATATTTATGAGGTTATCGGTTCTTTTTAAATTATGGATTT
>QCNM01000050.1 GCA_003210115.1 SAR116 cluster bacterium AG-426-A06
TTCATATAAATTTGATTCAAAAGATAAAATAATTATAAATAAATAAAAAAAATGTTTTAAATTACTTTTTTTTGCACTAAAAGATCTTTAACGGGGCGTAGCGCAGTCTGGTAGCGCATCTGGTTTGGGACCAGAGGGTCGGGAGTTCGAATCTCTCCGCCCCGACCAATAAGTCAAACTGTGATTCATATCACTTCACTTAAATAAATAATTGATGTAAAATCACCATATATTATAGGAATAAAATGGCTTGGAATATTACAATTGACGAGATGACACTTGGCATGGCCGGTCAAAATATATCATCTGGACATCCTCAGGCGGACGCTTCTAACCTTATAAATAATAATCACACATTAGCTAATTATTCTCTTGCTTATGGAACTTTAGTAGATGATTATTTTACACCAGATGTTGATGTATATTCATTAGGTGAATTATATGAAGGGTTATATGTTGTTGATGTAGATGATTTTACTTGGGATTATAATAATATAGATCTCGGAAGTGTTAGTAAATTTGCTGTGCTCGATTCATTTGGGATACCAATTGAAACTTCTTATTCAACTTTCACAGATATTACTTTTGCAGTAAACTCCCCAAGTACTTATTATCTTGAAATAACTGGGCCATACATTTCTGAGGCTCAATATTCAGCATATTACAATCAAATACTTTCTAATAATTACGCAATTGGTTCCACTCCAATTATTCTTCAATCAGTTGTTGATGGAATGTATACTGTAGGAGAAACAGTTAGTGCAGATTTATTGATAATAGATGCTGATGGTTATAACTCAGCAGATTTATTAACATCATGGTATGTCCAAAAAAATGGTGTTGAAACATTTTTAAGTTATGGCAATGAAATAGTTATACCTGATATTGCAGAAGGTGGAAATATTGGTTTTAATATTTCCTTCTATGATTTAAACGGTTTTTTTGAAAATCTAGGACCTTACTATTCTCTAGAAGCCGTACAACCTGCAATCACTACAAACGCTCAAGGTGATAATCCTGTTATCACACAATCTTTAATTGATGGTAAATACTCAGTAGGAGAAACAGTCACGGGCGAGCTAACAATAACTGATCCTAATGGGTATAATCTATCAGATGTAACCACCACATGGTTTTTGAAAAAGAATAATGTAGAAACAACACTTGGAACAGGTGACCAATTAGTTATTCCTGAAAATGCTGAAGGTGGAATTATTGGTTTTAGTAAGTCATTTACAGATACTCAAGGGAACGAAGAGACATTAGGGCCATATTATTCATCAACTCAAGTCACTAGTGAGATACAAATTACAAAGACGAACATTGAACTAAGTGATTATTCAAATGATTATGATGTTCAAGTACTTCTTGAGAGTGATCCATTTCAATACAAATGGGGTGGAGATTTAGGAAATGCCTCAAATTTGACCTATAGTTTTTCTAATCACGACACATTTATTTTAGATCAAAGTTATACTGATTCTATTAGCACTTACACTTCTTTATTAGATGATGGGCGTACTGCTGAAACTATCTTTAGTGACCCAAATTATCGATTTAAAAATTTCACTGATACCAGTAAGGATGTTATAAGAGATGCTTTTGATAAATGGTCAGACGGAACTGGTGTTGAATTTATTGAAATTGATGAAGCAACTGGGAATTATGGGGATATTCGTTTATTTGTACAAGATTTCTCAGCCTGGAGCAGCGTTGATTCAATATATGATAGTTCAGCTGGATTTTCATACATGCCAGGTATTGACACAGAGTATGATGCGCTTGATGGAGATGTTTTTTTAGATGAAACTTACATAAGTGATCAAAACTTTTTATCACATTTGATTATGCATGAATTAGGGCATTCTCTAGGTTTGGCTCATCCTCATGATGGATATTTATCTATAACTGGAGACGATCCATCTGTTTATAATGATCCTAATGATATTAAAGAATATCAGACAGTAATGTCTTATGATCAAACTTACAAATTGTCAGATGGGTTAATGCCTTTAGATATTAAGGCAGCAGAATATTTGTACGGTGGCAACCCAAATGCCAACTTAGATGATGATAATTATTTATATAATCAAAGTGATTTGATTTTTCGTCACTCAATAATCGATAAAGGAGGTGAGGATACACTTGATTTTTCAGCATTGAATCAAGGTACTTACGTAAATCTATCTCCTAACACTTGGTCTTCAATGCAATTTACAGGGGATGAAGCTCAATTTTTATCTGAAAACAATTGGGTTTACGAAAAAGGTGATCTCTATATTTCAGATCATACTGAAATTGAAAATATAATCGGTACTAACTTAAATGATATAATTTTAGATAATAATTTAACCAATAATATAGATGCTGGAGGTGGGTTTGATATTATTTATCATTATGGAAATTCTGATGTTATAGACGGAGGAGATGCAACTGATACACTGCACCTCGTAAATAAGTCTTTTTCTGATATAAACAATATTACAACTAATACTGGAAATTATGTAATTCATTTTCAAGATTATGACTTAGCAATATCTAATATTGAAAATATTTATGACAATAACGCTACTAGCAGAGTTTTTTCTGAATTAGTCTTAGAATATATAAATACTGCTCCAACATCTATAAGTTTAGACGCTTCAGATGTTTTTGAAAACCAAGTTGGTATTCATATAGCAAATATAAATGGAATTGATCCTGATGATGATATTTTAACATACAGCATTTTGTCAGGGCAAAATAGTGAGCTAATTGAGATCGAAGGATCGACTGTAAAATTCAAAAGTGGTGCATCAATCGACTATGAACAGAATCAAACACTTGAGTTTACTTTAAGAGCAACAGATCCTGGTGGGTTATATAAGGAACAAGCCTTTAGTATTAATGTAACAGATGTACTTGATTTTAATGGCATTTCTATAGTGCCAGGCGCAAATCTTCAAAATGCCAATTTATCTAATATGGACTTATCTAATATAGATCTTCATAATGTTGACCTTAGTGGAGCGAATCTTGAAGGAATAAACTTAAATGGGGCAAATCTTAGTGGCGCAAACTTGTCAGGTACTATTCTTTCATTTGCTAACTTGGGCGGCGCCAATTTATCCAATGCAAATTTAACACAATCTTTTCTTTATAAAACATATTTAAATAATTCAGATCTCAGCAATGCTAATCTCACAAGCGCTCAATTTTATACATGGTATAACGAAGATGACCTAATAATGATGGAATTTGCTAATTTGAGTGGAGCTAACTTAAGTGGTGTTAATCTTGATAGTGCCAGATTAAATTATGCTATCCTTAATGGTGCAAATTTAGAAGGAGCTTCGTTAACTAACTCAGTTGCAAGACATGCGACTTTTGATGATGCTAATTTAATTAATGTAAATTTTAATAATTCTTCATTAGTTGGATCAACATTCAATGATGCTAATATGACAAATATTTCATTAGTTGATGCTTCCATCTTTAATACAAGTTTAAGTGGTGCAAATTTAACTAATGCTGATTTTAGTGGCACCTCAAGTCTGAGCGGCATTAACTTTAGTGGATCTACTCTTGTTGGAGCAACGATTTCAATGCCTTTTGAAACCATTACAAATACTGATTTTAGAGGTGTTGATCTAAATGGCATTAGCTTTGAAAATGTACCTTTGATGGACTTTGATTTTACGAATGCTAATCTTAAAAATGTAAATTTTACAAATTCTGATTTAAGAGGTGCAAATTTTACTGATGCTGAATTAACCAATGCCATATTCTCAGGTGCGAATTTAACTGGTGCTATTTATGGTTCTAATATGAGTCAGTACCAAAAAGATAGCTTTTATTCAGAGCCTTATGTAATAGGTAATTTAGTGTTTGATTCTGGCGTAGACTTAAGTAGTCAAAATTTAAGTGACCTTGACTTGAAATACGTAAATTTAAAAGACTCAAATTTACAAAACACATTTATTTATAGAACTGATTTAACTGGCGCTGACTTAACTAATGCTAAATTGATAAATGCTGAAATAGGTGAAGGCACTATTTTTTTCGGAACTACTTTTGAAAATGCTGATTTAACAGGCGCAAAGATTACCAATGTAACTATTAATGATGATTTAAGTAACGTTAATTTAAATGAGGTTTTTTCTGAAGGAATTTCTGGAAATCCTATACTTCCAGAAAAATATGATCTTAAAGAAGGCTATATTTTTGGTCCAAATGTTAATTTAACTAAAAGTACTTCAAATGGATATGAAGGAATTAATCTAAGTCATGTAACTGATTTAGATCTCAGTAATTTAGACTTGAGTGGCGCAAACTTATCTAAATTGATAATAGGAGCAGTAAATTTTAATAATACTGATTTTACTGGAGCAAATTTAAGCAATTCATATTTTTATAGTTATACTGACAATAATAATCAAACAAATTACGCAACTTTTAGTGGCTCCAATTTAAGCGATGCTAACTTTACAGGAGCTGATCTAAAAAGGATAGACTTTTCAAATACAAACATGAGTGGTGTAAACTTAACGGATGCTGACTTATCATTTGCCAATTTAAGTTCAACTAATCTTAGTAATTCTATTTTACATGATATTTATTCTCCTTCTTCCAATTTTACTGGAGCTAATTTGAGCAATGCTCAAATAAGTGGAAATGTTTTTGGGGGCAAAGATCTCACTGATGTTGATTTAAGTGGAGCTAGTTTAATTAATGCTGATTTGACCAATACAGATTTTACTTCAACGAAGCTAGATAATGTGTTTGCAAATGGAATTACTTGGATTGATTATCAAAATTCAGATCAAAGAGCCCCAAAGCTTCCTGATGATTATACAATTATTGAAGGGATACTTTTTGGTCCAAATGTTAATTTGAGTAATTTGAACTTGGAAGGTTTAGATCTTACAGGGTTAAATATCAGTGGTACAAATCTATTAAATACAAACTTAACAGGAGCTAATTTAACAGGCGCTAACATTAATGGTGCAGATCTAACTGGAGCTATTTTAACAAATGTTAACTTAACAAATGCTGATCTGAGTAATGCTAATTTATCTAACATTACATCTAATGGAATTTCATGGATGCAAGATAATTTGGCTCCAACACTTCCAGAAAATTACCAGATTTTAGATGGATATATATTTGGATCTAATGTGAATTTTAAGAATCAAGATTTATCGGGCATTGATTTAAGTAATATGGATCTGGCAGGAATAAATCTTAGTGGTGCCAACCTCAGTAATGTAAATTTTTCTGGTACTAATTTAGCAGGTGCAGATTTAAGTGGAGCTTTATTAACTAACGCAAACTTATCAAATGCAGACCTGAGTAATTCTAATCTATTTAACATCACATCTAATTTTGTTTCGTGGATGGATTATGGGACAGTAAAACTTCCCAACAACTTTCAAATCATAAATGGACACATTTTTGGACCAAATGTGAATTTAAAAAATCAAGATTTATCGGGCATTGATTTAAGTAATATGGATCTGAAAGGAATAGATCTTAGTGGTGCCAACCTTAGTAATGTAAATTTTACTAACACTAATTTAACTAATGCAAATCTTAGCGAAGCTATCTTGTTAAATGCAAATTTAATAGATGCTGAATATTCAAATGCTAATTTAACAGGCACAAATCTTAGTGAAGCTATTTTAAATAATACAAATGAAACTAATGCAACAGAAAATGAATATTCAGATTTTAATATTAACTTTTCTGGAACTGGGGTTAACTTTTCAACAACTAATCCTGAATTTTATAATTCAACAATTGTAATCACAATAAAAGATAGTAATGAAAAAAGTTGGTTTTTTAGTGATGGGCTAAATCAAGATGGTCTTGGGGGAACTGGGTATAATTCAATTACATCAAA
>QCNM01000051.1 GCA_003210115.1 SAR116 cluster bacterium AG-426-A06
TCATTATATATACATTACTTTTATCAGAAAATCTGTTTAATTTTGGAATGTCAATATGTGCAACTTGTCCTAATGCATTTACGCCTGCATCAGTTCTTCCGGCACCTTGAACAGGACAATCTATTTTAAAGAGAATTTTAGCAACTTGTTCTCTGCCAGCAGGTTTTGCATATACTGTAGCATAATGTGCCTTAGGAAGGATTGGTCTTAAAGCTTTTATGGTTTCACCAGTATCAACCAAATCATCAACTATTAACCAATTATCACCATCTTGTGCCATTGTTTTATTTTTTAAAAATTCAACATCACTTCTCGATTTTTCTTTGTATGAACTCACACAAACTGTATCAATCAATCTCATATCTAATTCTCTAGCAACAATAGCAGCAGGAACTAATCCACCTCTAGTTACCGCTATGATGCCTTTAAATAAAGATATGTCATGTAATCTCCATGCTAGAGCTTTACTATTTCTATGGATTTCTTCCCAAGAAACAGGAAATGATTTTTCATAACTACTCATACTAATCTCTTTTAAATTAATTCTTAAGATTACAAAAAATATAGTTATAAAGCAAATTCATACATATTAATAAATAATTTGTTTATTAATTATTCGATTGCTTGAAGAATAAGTGAATTATGTTAAAAAATAGGAATTAAATTGTTTTTTTAGTAAATTTGAAATTAAGACAATGTTCAATCTAAATTAGTATAATTTAAGCTAAAAAAGTCAATAAAAATAATGCGCTCGTAGCTCAGCTGGATAGAGCACTAGACTACGAATCTAGGGGTCAGGGGTTCGAATCCTCTCGAGCGCACCATTTGTTTCTTTTTAATATCAATTAGTTAAAAGATTAGAAAACAAATATAACTCAGACAAAACTCAGTTTTGACACAGATTTGACACAGTAAAAGGAGTCAAATTATGGGATGTGTAAGAAAAAGAGGTAATTCTTGGAATGCTCAAGTTAGAATTTCTGGATGGAGAAGTTTTACAAAAACATTTCAAACTAAATTAGATGCAAAACAATGGACAGTAAATTTAGAAAAAGAACTAAAATCTAAACCACTTCCAGAAAAGAACATTAAAAATTTAAAGTTAAAAGATTTATTTAACATATATAAATTTGAAATTCTTCCTAAATTAAAAAGTCATAAAATTGTTACTTATAAGTTAAACTTTTTATCAAGATTATGGATAGGTGAAATTAAAGTTATAAATCTAACAAAAGGACATTTGGAACAATTCTGTGAAGACAGAAAATTAGTAGTTAAGGATGGAACTATTAAATCTGAATTGATGCTGATTAAAAGAATTGTGAAAATTGCAACTAATAAATGGGATTATGGGATACCATTTAATGCTTTTTATGGAATAGAACTCCCCTCACCTCATAAACCTAGAAACAGAAGGGCAACACAAGAGGAATTATCTATTCTTATTGCTCATGCAAATAAACAAAGAAACAAATATATATCCACAATCATTCAATTTGCCGTTGAAACTGGAATGAGAAGGTCAGAGATTCTAAAACTAAGATGGATTGATGTGAACCTAAAGACAAGAATTGCCTCTTTGTATGATACTAAAAATGGGGATGAAAGACACATTCCATTAACTAAGACTGCTGTACAATTACTATCTAACCTTACACAATTATCTGATTTTGTATTTCCAATATCTGCTAATTGTTTAAGACTTGCCTGGGAGAGATGTAGAAACAAATCCAATATAAAAGGATTGAGATTTCATGATTTAAGACATGAAGCAGTATCAAGATACTTTGAAATGGGTTTATCAGTTCCAGAGGTTGCACTAATATCTGGTCATAAAGATGTAAGACAACTATTTAGATATACTCACTTAAAACCAGAGAGTTTAATTGCTAAGTATTCAAAAATATTTTAAAAGATGAATCATGCATATCAGTCAATTCATTAAATATTTTAATAAATTTAAAATCCAATTACCCAATGAAGAACAGTTACAGAAAAGAAGAACTAGGGAAAAAGATTTAATTGAAAAATTTGCTAAACATGATGTTGACCTTGATTATGCTAATCGATGGAATGCTCCCTTATTAAAGAAAAAATTAAAATTTAAAACTATGATTGTCGTTAATTCAATTCTAGTCTGTGTAATAATATATTTGATAGTTAAATAGTTATGCAAAAACTCTTAATCATTTTAGGAATAGTTATATTAATAATCGGACTTTTATATCCTTACATAAAAAAACTTGGACTAGGGCAATTGCCAGGTGATATAATGTTTAAGTCTGGTAATTCAACTTTCTTTTTTCCAATTGTTACTTGTATAATTATAAGTGTTGTCTTAACCATAATTTTTAATTTATTCAAATGAGTGAATTTGTATTAATCATATTAGTCACAATGGGTTTAGGTAAAGAACCATCGACTTTTGAAATTAGATTACCTAAAGAAACTTATAAAAAGTGTATTAAGGATTCTGAAACTTATGAATTCCCTTATAAAGAATTACATAAAGTAATTTCAGTAAAAACCAGATGTGAAAAAATAATCAGAAATCCTAAACAATTAGATAATGGAAAATCTATTTAAAAAAGTTTTTTTACATCACATATCAAAATTATAAATATTATAAATAGTATTAGTTAAACATAAGAAAAAGATAATGCTCTTGTGTTTAAAGTTTACATTGTATGAGATTACAAACCTATTGAGTTACAATTTAAAATTGGAACGGAACTTAGTTAGGTAACAAGTTTTTATTATGAAACACCCAAGTTGGAATGGTGTTTAAATATTCCCAGCAGGACAAGGGAGAAATAACCCTTACAGAATATGATAGTAAACATATCTGCATCATATATCTGACCGAAGTTAAAGTAGATTAAGAACCTAATTGCGTTGTGCCAAACTGGAATGGATTAGGGGAATGGGATATCGGACTTCTCACCCAACCTATGTATATAGGTTTATCTGATATGTTGTGAACTTGGTCATCAGACTCAAAAAAACACTTAACCTTTAATTAGGTTAAGTGTGTCCAAAATCATCTTCTCAAACATAAGAATTTTGGATTAAAAAATTAATAAGGAACTTAAATGGATATGAGAGATGCATTAATTGAAGTCAAAGAATTTTCAAATGATATTAATGAACTTGATGAATCTTTAATAGGTTTGTTAAGAACAACTACTATTACAGTAAATGTTGCTAAATCAATTCAGTCTGGAAAAAAGTTCTACAACATTCTAGACAACTTAAACAAATAAGTGACAGATTAAAGGTTAATAAAACAAAAGATGATGTTCAAAAGACTATTGCGGACGGGTTTAGTGTATTGTCCTTATTATTTATTAACATTGAGGATATGATTAAAAGGAATTTTTACATATCCGCATCTAGTGGATTGTTTTCAGACAGAACATATAATTTACTTAGAAAAATAGAGAAGAGAATTAAGTAAATATAATAATGCGGAATGTTTTAATAAATCTGAACGGAAATATAGACCTTTTGTTTATTAAATTGGAAAATTATCGAATTAGATTTTAAATTTCTGGGGAAAATATCTAGTATATTGTTTGGTTATGTAATTTTTGATTTTTGAATAATTCCAAATTCCGATTGAGCACGCTAGTGCTAACAAAAATGTAGATAAAATACTAGATGAAGAACCTATACACATGAGTTATGTTTAATATTTTTCTTCCGTTATTGCAAGATACAAATAAAAAAGTGGAGAAATTAATCTCCACTTATTTTTTTTATGAAGGGAGGATTTATGCTTATAAAACTTATTACGGACATTTCTTTTATATCTTTAGTTTTATCATGCTTTTAATATTTTAAATCTGACTCATTAATTTAAAATTTACAAATCTCATTCTGGACTTAATTATGTCACTTTAAAGATGGGTAACTCTAATTTTGAAGGTTTAAGAGAACACCATCTAAAAGATTTAATATTCTGAAACTGGGATTTAAATTTTCTACCATTAAGATATTTATAATAACGGATACAATTATAACAAAGATAAACCCATTCTTTATCATCAATATGTTTCTTACAATTCCAAACAATCTTGTATGGGTCGAAACATTCTTTACAAAAACTATTGAATTTAAACACTTATACCACTCTTATTCAGACATTTCAGACATGGTATATAGTTTATAAACACATCCATTATCTTTATCCCATTTCATTTCTTCATCAGTAGTTAAAAATGCACTCATACCATCCATATCAGTAATATTTCCTAACCAAACAAAACCATTATTTCCAGTATCAGCAAGTTTCCACTCAGAACAATATTTGCTAGCACCTCTTTCCATATTATATTCAACTCTTGCTCTTAAAGTTTCTACTCCAGTCGCAATGGTCCCATAAATGCATAAGTTCATATGTTATTCCTTTATATGTTTTTTATAAAATTATATTAACCCACCCACATTAAAACTCACAGAATTTTTTAAACTATAAATGCAATAAGTATCAAACCAAAGTCATTCCCTACCCAAAACTGACAGAAATTGATTTGAGGTTTCCTTAATGATAAACTTTTAGAGTTATGAATGTTTTTATTTATATAGTGTAATTAATTTGGTAAATCTTCTCGCAGAATGAATATTAATTGCACTTTACCAGTAACAATTATTGTGATTTAAATCTGTTTATGAAAATTTTGGTTTTATATTCTTCTACTGATGGACATACTGTAAAAATTTGTTCTTATATTTCTAAGAAACTTCAACAAAATCATCTTGTTGAAATGACCAAGATTAGTAATGATGATAAAATTAATTTTTCTATTTACGACTTTATTATTATTGGAGCAAGTATCCGATATGGAACATATAGAAAAATATTTTTAAAATTTATAAATGAAAACTATTCTGAATTACAAAAATCTACAACTGCATTTTTTTCTGTAAATATTGTTGCTAGGAAAAAAGAAAAGAATTCGATTAATACTAATCCGTATGTTAAAAAGTTTTACAAATTGTCTAAATGGAAACCAAATGTAGTTGAAGTGTTTGCGGGTAAGTTGGATTATTCAAAATACAATTTTTTTAATAAAAATATAATTAGACTTATAATGTTGATTACTAAAGGACCAACTCGAACAGATGAAGTAATAGAGTTTACTGATTGGAATAAAGTAGAAAAATTTGCACAGAGTATTGATAATTTTCAATTAATGAAGAAGTGACTATTCTCTTAAGACACAATAGTATCCAAAGAGAAATATCAATAAAACTCCCTCAGATTTTGACACAGATTTGACACAGTAAGACACAAAAGTGTATAGTTTCTCAATAATAAATCTGTGCGAAAATAAGGGTTTAAAGAGGTTAACTGGATAGAGCACTAGACTACGAATCTAGGGGTCAGGGGTTCGAATCCTCTCGAGCGCACCATCACCTAAATCAAAGCAATTGAGTTATAGGATTAAAGTTTGTTAGTACTTGTTTGACAATTATAAAAGCAGATACGACTTTAAACAAAAAAGACGACTATATTTTTTCTCATATTGTCAGGTATCAAGGCAAGCCAATCATGTTATTTAGAAAAGTTTTTTTTTAAGCATAAAAAAAAGCAAATATAGAATTTGATAGCGAAG
>QCNM01000052.1 GCA_003210115.1 SAR116 cluster bacterium AG-426-A06
CAAATAATATCAGCTCATAATGGTGATATTTTTGCTGAAAATATTATTAATGATGATAAAAAAATTATTGGTGCTCGAGTTAATATAATTTTAAACAAATAAATTTTTTTAACTTTATAAATATTGACAAAAATCATTAGATCTCTAAAAAGAAAAGATTATGAAAAACTTTGAGATTAACGACATATCATTATCTGATTGGGGATTAAAAGAAATTGCTATAGCTGAGAGTGAAATGCCTGGTTTAATGGCATGCCGCGAACTATATGGTAAAAGTAAACCTCTTAATGGAGCTAAAATTGCTGGTTGTCTTCATATGACTATTCAAACTGCTGTTCTAATAGAAACTCTTGAAAAATTAGGTGCCTCATTGAGATGGGCAAGTTGCAATATTTTTTCAACTCAAGATCATGCAGCAGCAGCAATTGCATCTAAAAATATTCCTGTATTTGCTAAGAAAGGTGAAACATTAGCTGAATATTGGCAATATGTTGATAAAATTTTTGATTGGGGCAATGATGAATTCCCAAATATGATTTTAGATGATGGAGGCGATGCTACTTTATATATAATTTTAGGAGCTGAATTAGAAGATGGTGTAGATGTTTTGAGTTCTCCTAATAATGAAGAAGAAGAGGCCCTGAAAAAACAGTTGATGATAAGATTTAAATCTACTCCGGGTTGGTTTACTAAGGTTAGAAATTCAATTAAGGGCGTTTCTGAGGAAACTACAACCGGAGTGTTAAGGTTATATCAGATGGCAGAAAAAGGCCAATTACCTTTTCCTGCAATTAATGTAAATGATTCAGTTACTAAGTCTAAATTTGATAATCTTTATGGATGCAGAGAATCCTTAGTAGATGGAATAAGAAGAGCTACAGATGTTATGTTGTCTGGAAAAGTTGCAGTGGTAGCAGGTTTTGGTGATGTTGGAAAAGGTTCTGCAGCATCTCTTAGACAGGGTGGTGCAAGGGTTCTAGTAACTGAGATTGACCCTATATGTGCTTTACAAGCCGCAATGGAAGGATATGAAGTTTGTACTATGGAAGAAGCATCTAAAAGGGGAGATATATTTGTTACTGCTACTGGTAATAAAGATGTAATCACTTTGGATCATATGAGAAATATGAAAGATAGATCAATTGTTTGTAATATTGGACATTTTGACTCTGAAATTCAAGTTGAGTCTTTACAAAATATGAAATGGAATGAAATTAAACCTCAAGTTGATGAAGTGGAATTTAATGATGGCAAAAAATTGATTGTTTTAGCTAAAGGTAGGTTGGTGAATCTAGGTTGTGCAACAGGTCATCCAAGTTTTGTTATGAGTGCTTCTTTTACAAATCAAGTTTTAGCTCAAATCGAGTTATGGCAAAAACATGGTAATTATCAAAATAAAGTTTATACTCTACCAAGACATTTAGATGAAAAAGTGGCACGACTTCATCTTGATAAAGTGGGTGCAAAATTAACAGAATTGTCAGAAGATCAAGCTAATTATATTGGAGTTTCTAAAGCAGGACCATTTAAATCTGATAGTTATAGATATTAATGGATTTAAAAAAAAACTTTCAATCTAAATCAGCTGTAAATATCTTTTTAAAAGACTTTGTAAATTATATAAAAGCGGGTGATAGTATTTTTTTTTTTGGTGATTTAGGTGTTGGAAAAACTTACTTTTCTCAACAAATAATTAAATCTTTTACTACTGTAGAGTTTGTCTCTAGTCCTACATATAATATAATCAATACATATAAATTTAACGATGATGTAGATATATGGCATTGTGATTTGTATAGATTAAACTCTTATGACGAAGTTTTAGAGTTAGGAATTTTAGATAATTTAGATAAAAAAATTTTACTTGTTGAATGGCCAAATTTTTTAGAAAAAAAAATTAAAGACCCAATTATTATTAAAATTAATTTTGGTAAAACAAAGTATGAAAGAAATGTTATCATTAATTTGCCAAAAAAATTTTACAATAATAGAAAAATAATGAGTTACTTTTAAATGAAATATGTTTTTTATGATTTAGAAACGACTGGTAAAAATAAAGATTGGTCACAAATCATTCAATTTGGTGCAGTGTGTGTTGACGAACAATTTAATGAATTAGATAGATTTGAAACAAGATGTAGATTGAAAACTGGACTTGTTCCAGAACCAGAAGCATTAATAGTAAATAATACAAGTATAAAGAAATTAGAAAATACAAATTTATCACATTATGATTTAACAAAAGATATTAAAAGAAAAATCGAAAACTGGTCACCTGCCATTTTTTTTGGTTATAATTCAATAAATTTTGATGAAGAGATTATAAGAAAAACTTTTTTTAAAACATTACATAATTCTTACGTAACACAATTAGATGGAAATAAAAGGGGTGATATCCTTAATGTTATAAGGTCCTTTTACAATTATGATAATACTTACCTTAAAACAATTATTAATTCCAAGGGTAACTCAAGTTTTAAATTGGAAGATTTAGCCAAAGAAAATCAAATTGATCATCTGGCCCATGACGCAATGGGTGATGTATTAGCTACAATTGATTTAGCAAAGATTGTAAAAACAAATAATTATGATATATGGAAACAAATATTATTAACATGTAGCAAAAAAGATGTAGACAATTTTATTAATCTTAATGAAAAATTTTCATTAAATGAATTTTCTTTTGGTAAAATAAAAACCTCTTTAGTTACAAATATTTGTAATCATCCAAATTATAATTATCCACAATGTTATGATTTATCAATTGACCCAGAACCAATTTTATCGCTATCTTATAAAGATTTAAAGAAAAGGATGAAGGAAAAGCCAAAGTTTTTGAAAACACTTGGTCATAACAAACATCCATCTATTTTTAATAAAAATTATTTCTTTGATATCAATGATATTAATAAAATTGAAAAAGATTTGTTTGAAAATAGATCAGCTAAAATAAGATCCAATAAAGAATTCATAGAAAAAATTAAATTAATTTTAGATGAAGAGTATCATGATAAAGAAAACCTTAAACCACAAAATGATATTTTAGCAGAAGAAAGCTTATATTTTGGGGGGTTCCCATCCAATAAAGACAAAAATCTTATGGAAGAATTTCATTTATCGAGTTGGAAAGATAAATATATAATATCTGATAGATTTGAAGACAAAAGATATGAATATTTTGCAAAAAAAATTATTTATGAAGAAGCCCCTGAAAACCTACCTACGGAAGTCTTCAATAAATTTCATAAACAAATAGGTGAACAGATAATGACTCTTGATGATGTCTCTTGGTTTACTATTCCTAAAGCTTATAAACAGATTGATGATTTAAGAAATAAGTATAGTATAGAAAAAAATAATGAAAGATTAAATTTTGTTGAAGAAATAAATATATATATTCAAAAAATGGAAAAAGTTTATTACGCTACTAAATTTTTATAGGAGAAAAAAATGCCAGTTTTAAATACAACAGATAAAAATTTTAAAAATGACGTCCTTGATTCATCAAAACCTGTCTTAGTTGATTTTTGGGCAGAATGGTGTGGGCCTTGTAAAGCAATTGCACCCGCCTTAGACGAAATTTCAAATGAGATGAGTGATAACATAACAGTTGCAAAAATTAATATTGATGAAAACCCTAATACTGCCCAAGAGTTTAATATTAGGTCTATACCAGCTTTAATGATATTTAAAGATGGTAAACTAGAAGCTGAGATGATGGGACAAGTTCCTAAATCACAATTAGAAGAATGGATTAAGGAAAGTATTTAAATTAAAAATCTAGTTCTTTAACAGAAAATAATTTTAAAACTTCTCCCATTAAATAAAGAGAACCTGTAATAAACACAGGGTTTTTTGAACTAATGGAATCAAGAGCAGATTTCAAATTTCTTTTTACTGAAGAATTAAATTTTTTTTCTTTAAAAATAATTTTTAGCTCCTCAGGTTGATACGAGTTTTTTTGGTTTTTTATTGGTATAAAAATAATTTTCTCAATATGTTCCTCTATTATTTTTATGAATTCTCTAGGGTTTTTGTTATTCATCATCCCAATTATAAAATTCCATTTACCTGAATTTAATTTATTTAAATGTGAGTTAATTATTTTTGCTCCTTCAATATTATGAGCACCATCAATCAAAATTTCATTTGATTTTGTTATTAATTTATTTTTAAAAGTTAATTTTTGAATTCTACCTGGCCAGCTGGCTTTTTTTAAACCTTTTTGTATTACGTCATTTGTAATGTCTTTTAGGACATATTTTACCGCTGTAACAGCAGTTTTTGCATTAATTTTTTGATGATTTCCATCTAATCCTAGATAGCTGTTTTTAGGAATAGACTTTAGTTTTAAAATTTTACAGTTAATATCTTTAATTCTTTTTCTTAATAAATAACTTTTGTAATTAGTATTTTGTGAAGAAATTATAACTGGTATATCTTTACTCAATATACCACATTTTTCTCTAACTATATTTTTCAAATAAGGAGACAAAAATTCCTCATGGTCTAAGCCTATTGAAGTAATAATGTTTAATATTTTCTTTTTGATAGTATTTGTCGCGTCTAATCTTCCACCTAATCCAGTTTCAATTAAACAAAAATCGGCTTTTGTTCTTGAAAAATTTAGTAGGGCTACAGCAGTTGTTAGTTCAAAAAATGTAATTTCTTCATTATTATTAATTTCAATTACCTCATTTAATGTCTTAAAAAGATCATCATCTTGAATTTGTTTATTTGATAAAAAAATTCTTTCATTAAAACGAATTAAGTGAGGTGATGTATAACAATGAACTTTTAGTCCATACTCTTCCATTATATTTTTAATAAAAATTAATGTTGAGCCTTTCCCATTTGTTCCAGCTATATGGATAACCGGAGGAAGTTTATTTTGGGGATTATCTAATTTTTGAAGAAGCTTCTCAAGTCTTAACAAATTTAAATCAATGTATTTTGGGTATAATTTCGTAATATTAAATAATAAATTTTCAATTTTATTTTTATTTTTTTTCAAAGTTAATTACTTTTGAAAAAAGTCTAAAATTTGTGTAATTTCTTTTTTCTGATTTTTTCTTTCAACAACTCTATCTATCATCCCATGTTCGAGAAGATATTCTGATTTTTGAAAATCGTCTGGTAACTTTTCTTTTACTGTTTCTTCAATGACTCTTCTACCTGCAAAACCTATAACTGCTCCAGGTTCTGCCAAATGTATATCACCGAGCATAGCAAAACTGGCAGTAACTCCTCCAGTTGTAGGATTTGATAATAAAACTATATACGGTAAACACTTGTCTTTTAACTTTTGAATTGCAACTACAGATCTTGGCATTTGCATTAGGGACAGTATGCCTTCTTGCATTCTAGCACCACCTGAGGAGGGTATGATTAATAAAGCACAATTTTTTTCAATTGCAGTATCTACAGCTTTGATTATGGCATCTCCTACTGATCTACCCATAGATCCACCCATAAATGAG
>QCNM01000053.1 GCA_003210115.1 SAR116 cluster bacterium AG-426-A06
TTTAAATAATAAGGGTATCTTTTTGGTATCTTTTATGATTTCATCAACAAAGCAAATAAATCAACTTAAAATTTGTAAATTTTATAAAATTGATACTCCTAACCTTTATTTAAGAGTGCACCCTAAATCAAAAACATTTGTGTATAAATATAAGAAAAAAAATTCTATTATTTGGATAACTTTAGGTAAATTTATTAATGATATGTCTTTAACTCAAGCAATTGAAATTGCAACGTTAATAAAATCAAAAATAAATCGAAAAATCAGTATAGATAAAATAAAACAAATTGTTAAAAATTCAGAAAATTATGAAAGGCTTAAAGCCCATTTTATTAATATTGTAGAAGTTAATAATTTACCCTTACAACATGATTTAAAAATTCCAACTTTTATATCAATACATTGTCAATGGCATCATTGGAAAAAGCAGCAATGGAAAAATAGGACACATTTATATCAATCTAAAAGAGATGTTGAAAAGTATATTTATCCATACTTTGGAAATAAACCTATTAATGAAATCTCTCCAATAGAAATATCTTTTGCGATTAATCAAGTATTATCAAGAGTATACGTAACTGGTATTAAACTAATAGGCAAAATTAATATGATATTTGATTTTGCTCTTAACAAAGGTTTCGTAAAACTTAATCCAACCCCAAAAATTTCTAGTTATCTTTATTTAAAAAAAAATAATTATGTGAAGGAAACTCAAGGTTTTTTTAAAATTAATAAAATGCCTGAATTATTTAGATTGTTAGAACCTATTAATACAACTCAATCTTTAGCAACAATTATTTTATTAATGACGGTAAAGACAGTCGAGGAAGTATGTGGAATGAGATGGTCAGAATTAGATTTAGTTAATAGAGTTTGGGTTATACCCCCTGAAAGAACTAAAAATAAAAAACTTCATAAATGTCCTCTATCAAGAGTGTCTTTTGAAATAATAAATGATTTAAAAAATTATAAATTTAATGATTATGTTTTTAATTCTTCAAATAAAAATATCAGTACAAATGCTCCTAGAGATCTCATAAGAAGTATAATTAATAAAAAAGAAGAAGAATTTAAGGCAGTGGAGAGCACAAAATTTCCAACAGCTCAAGGAATTAGACATTCATTTAAAAATTGGTGTAATAATAGATATGTACCTCAAGAATATTCAAATTATCAGCTTGGACATTATAATTCTAAAATTGCAAATATTTATAATGGATATGATTTTTTTGAAGAAAGAAAAAATCTATGTAATGCTTGGGATGATTTTATTTCTAACAAAAGTATTGAAGATTATTTAAGGGGCAATGACCTTATTGAAAACATTATTGAGAATAATATTAATTTTGACAATTTGATATCAAAAAAAACTGATTAATTAAAATGATTTAATACCATTGTTCACGTATCAGGGACAAGAATTATACTATAAATGATGATAAATTTACAGATGATTTAGATGGTAGTTAAACCATTTCGATTTATTAGGCAAAAGCTGATAATGATATCATGGCTCAATTGTTAATCGATACTGCAACAACTTTATTCAAAAAATTAAATTATATATTTAAAATTTGCTAGAAAACACTATACAGCTATATTAGAGAAGTTTATAGATATCTAAAATCAAAAAAATTAATCAATAATTTTACTTTAACGACAATAATGTTAAGACAATTAAAAATTAGATGTATTATATGACTAAAATTTTAAAAAAATTAATATTGATATTCAGAGCAAAATCCTTGATTCATTTAATAAAAATCTTTTTCATTTTTGGAATTGCTGGAAGTCTTTCATTATATCTGTCTGAACTCTTTTATAATACGATTAATTTAAAAAATTTTATTAATATGTATATTGCAAACTTGTTTATTAAAATAATTTTTTTAATATTAGTTTATCAATTAACATTATTAACTATCGCAATGATATTTGGAGAATTTAGATATTTTTTGAAATTTTTTACAAAATTTATAAATAGGTTTAAATTTTAAGAATTACATCAAGATTTTATGAAAACTTATTTATATCTAAAAGTTTAACATTAAAACACTATAATTTTTTTCACAATTTGTTCTACAAAATATTTGTAAATTAGGATTTACTCTAACATTTTTCCAAGTAAATTTTGAAAATCAAAGGCAAAAAAGTTTATGGTATTATTAATAATATATATACGAACTAAGGGGAAAGCCATTCTCCTTGCCAATTAGTTTTCTTTTTGTAATTAGCACGAATATGTTTAACCCCTAAAAGCAATAGCTGAATTGATTCTATATGACATATCAAAACGGCAAAACGTTTATGATCTGGGGCATGATTATAGGCAAAAGGACTTTCAATGACGCTACCAGGTTTAGGAATAGTTCCATAAGCAACTCTAGAGTTAGTTGGAACATTTTTCCAAATTGGAATAATAGTGTCCCCAACCTTGATTTCAACAACAACGTCCATTTGAATTTGTAATTGGACTTTTGGTAGCCAAATGTGAATTCCAGCACGAGGACTATTCTCGAGGTCCAACATTTTTGAAGATGCGTTATCAGTGTGGAACTCTATCTGGTTATTTTTCCTGTCACTTCGTCTCATTACTAAAGTACGAGCGTTAGGGAAATTATCAATACCTGATGTCACAAAGGTAGGATACCTTGCAGGTGATTTTTTGTCAGCGTTTCCTCGATAAATCTGTGCCCAACCAAAATCCAAAAAGTCATCTAATTTTTGAAAAACTTTCATTTATATAATACTTAAAATTGAATTGTTGGATTGTAAACTAAATTTATTTAATAGATAAAAGTATTCTATAATTTTATTTATATAATATTATTGTACTAAAAAAGGGTGCGGAGTTGTTTAAAAGAAATTCTTACTGTGACGAATGTAATCACCCATACAAAATACTTTGGAATTGGAAAAAGAATATATTTGAAAAAAATTTGTTGTATCTATGTTATAATTGTATTTGTTTGAACAAATATCTTTATGGAAGATATTTTAAATCCCAATTTCAAAACATAAAAAATTTTAGATGATATTACATTTAGCTTACAATGGCATTACTGCCATTATATTAGATTTACCTCTCAATTAAGATCTGGTCTTTTAACGAAGCATAATCGAACATTAAACAAATTTCTCAAAGTGGTTGTCCCTAATAATCCTGAATCTAATAGTAGAGAGGACTACAAGAATGCATTAATTAGTGAATTTATACCAAACCAACATTATAATGTAGATGAAACCTTTGATCTTGAGTTTTCTGAAAATATAAAAGCCTTAAAAAATTTGGGCGTTGATATTGTGTTTGTTATGATGCCCCAAGGTTCCGTAAGAAGACAATTATTTCCTGGTTCTTTTATTGCCAGTAGCTATTATAAAAAATTAGCCAGTAAGCTTAATATTCATTTTTTTGATTACTATAATCTCTTAGATGACGATCACTTTATAGAAAGAGATTATATCCATTTAAACAAAAAAGGTAGCGAAGCAGTATCAAAAATATTTTTCACACAATTGCAAAAGAAACTTAGTCAATTATAGACAAAAAGGATAATAAGTAAGGTTATAAAATATAATTATTCTGCTTGGATAATGATTTTAAGATAATGATCTAATCCAAAATCATATTGTGTCATTTTTTTAAACTTAAATAAGTTAATTAATTTTTAATTCTCAAAATCCGTGCCACAATTTTCCACAGGTTGAATCTGGCAGCAATATAGAATTTAATTAAATATAAGTTATAAATACTTGTAATTATATAATTTAGAAAAATTTTAAATTTAAAAAGGTAAGGAATTTATTTATATGGCGGATGGGGTGTCAGCGAGAGTGTACTTTAAGTTATTGATTTGAATCAATAAAATAGGGCTCTTATAATCTTGTCCCACAAATTGTCCCACATAAAAGTAAAATAATACTAATTAAACATCCTTTCCTAATAACTCTAGTCTTTAGCATATATTGAGATAATCAAAACTTTTTTTTAACAAAAATTAAGTAATGTATTATTTGCTTTTTTAGAATTATAAGTTTTACATATTAAAACCATATTTTTAATTGTAGTTAAACCAACCTTGGAAATTGGGTAAATATGAAAAGATATCATTGACATTTATAGTTTAAGATAAATGTAATACTAAATATTATTAAATTTACAAACATTCAAATTTCATATAGTAGTTTAGCAATCAATTTGATTGAATAATAATCAAATTCTATAGGCTATTATGTCAATATCAAAAATTAAAAACTCTTTCATATCAAACAATCTTTTATCCAGAGGATTTACTGAATTATCAGATATACAAAATAAAATATTAGATATTTATCAAAATAAAAAAGATTTGTTAGTGACAAGTCAAACAGGTTCAGGTAAGACCATTGCTTATTTTTTATCAATACAAGATGAAATTTCATTAAAAAAAGTTAAAGAAAAAAGTTCACCATCTGTATTAATTATTGCGCCAACTAGAGAGTTGGCTATTCAAGTTTATGAAGAAGCACTTTGGGTTTTTAAAAGTGAAAACATAAATGTTGTAACCACAATTGGTGGAATGGACATCAAAAAAGAAAGAAAAAACCTTTTAACAAAGTTTTCATTATTAATCGGTACTCCAGGAAGAATTAATGATCACCTAAGAAAAAATAAACTAATATTATCAAATATTACCACAGTAATACTTGATGAAGCTGACGAAATTTTAGATTTAGGTTTTAAGGAAGATCTGAATTCAATACTTTCTAAAATTTCTAAATCAAGTAGAATTTCGATGTTCTCAGCAACTCTGCCAAAAAAAATTGTTGAACTAGCGAACAAATATCAAAAAAAACCAATTAAAATAAATATTGATAATAAATTATCTCAGCACAAAGATATTTCATACGATGCTTATTATCTTAATAGTAGGGATATTGAAAATTTTACATTTAATTTAATTAGGTATTATTCAAATAAAACAATAATTATTTTTTGTTCTACAAGAAACGAGGTTACAAGATTTCATTCGAGATTACATAATCGAGGAGTTAATGCAGTTGCTTTATCAGGTGCACTCAAACAAGAGGAAAGATTTAAGGCACTTCAAAGTATTAAAAACGGAAGCTGTAAGGTATGTATAGCAACTGATGTAGCATCAAGAGGAATTGATATTATTGATTTGGATATCGTTATTCATTCAAGTCTTCCAAGAAATTCTGAGACTCTTATTCATAGAAGTGGTAGAACTGGCAGAGCAGGTAAGCATGGCTTAAGTATTATACTTTTTTCTCCAAACAGTATAAAGACATATTATAGAATAACAGAACATGCTAAAATTAATCCTAAATTAAGAAAAAATTTATCAAAAA
>QCNM01000054.1 GCA_003210115.1 SAR116 cluster bacterium AG-426-A06
GCAGGACCAACTGGTGGAGCTTTATCAAATGCAATATATAGATCTTTAGGTGAAAGGCTTAAAATTATGCCATTTACAAAAGAAAATATAAAAAAACAATTATTACAATAAATTAGAACATATCAATTTGTAATAAAGATAGAAAGGCATAGTTTATGACTAATAAAAAAGAAATTGGTCTTGCTGTAATTGGTTGTGGAACAATAGGTAGAATTAGAGCAATTATGGCAAAAGATTATCCTGGAATAAATTGGATAGGCTTGTGTGATATTAATGAAGAATTGGGCAAAAAATTACAAATTGATTGTGAAGCAGACTTTTTTACAACTGATTTTAATCAACTTTTAAAAAGGTCTGAAGTTAATGCAGTAATAATTGCAACAGATGAAAACCATCATTATGGACCAATAATGGCATCACTTGAGAGAGAAAATTCACTTTTTATAGAAAAACCGCTTGCAACCGATTTACAAGAAAGTCGAGATGTTTTAAACAAAATAAAATCAACAAATGTGGATGCTGTCTTAGGGTATACGCAAAGATTTAGACGAAGATTTTTAGCTGTTAAGCAAAAATTAATGGACAATAAAATTGGACATGTAACATCAGTTGTAACAAGAGCTTTTATGAATAGTATGGTTCCAATTGCTACGGTAAGAAGAACAAATGAAAGAAAAAATCTTACGCCCATGGTTGTATCAGGAACTCATAGTCTTGATATGTCATTTTGGCTTATGGAGGAAAAATATCCAAGGTCAGTTTTTGCACAATCAGTAGATAAAAAATTACAAAGTCATGGCACAAAAGATTCTACTTTTGGAATTTTTACAATGGATGATGATACTATTTTTAGCATGAATATTAGTTGGGCTCTTCCAACAGTATGGCCTGGGTCAGTTTATGGATTAGAAATAGGTATAGTTGGCACAGAAGGAGTTATAGACATTGAAGATACTCATAGAGATTTAGTTCTTGCAAGTGAGAAACCTCAAGGCCACGGTTATAACCCCTCTGGCTATACTCCTTCTGACATTAGACACGTTGATTTTTTAACTTCATATCCACCAGGAGATATTTACAATAATCAACTATGGGGTCCAATGAGAGAAGAAACAAATTCTTGGTTTCAAAGATTATATGTTGGTACAGATACTCCACATGCATCCGCAGAAGATGGACATAAAAATCTTGTAATGACAATGGCAATGGATGCTTCAAGTAAAATAAACAATAAAATCGATATTTCTGATGATATAGAGACAGAAATTTTAAAAATACAAAGTTCATAATATGAAAGCATTACTCTTAAATGGGCCAGGCAAACCTTTTTCAATAGAAACTATAGAAGACCCCACTCCAGAAAAAGGTTATGCAGTTGCAAAATTGTTAGCATGTGGGTCTGGCTTAACGATACAGCATGTTAAGGCAGGCAGGATTACAGTTAATTATCCAAGAATAATTGGCCATGAGATTATTGGTGAGATAGTTGAAATCAATGGACAAAAAGGTGATTTAGAAATTGGAACTCCAGTTACAGCATTTTTTTATTTAACTTGTGGACATTGCAAATGGTGTAACATAGATCGTGAAACTTTATGTGATAATTTTAGAGGTTATATAGGAAGAGAAATTGATGGCGGTTATGCAGAATACATTAAACTTCCAATTGAAAATTTTATAAAAATACCTGAACCAATTAATTATAAAAATAATCTTTTAGAAACAGCAGTAGTTTGCGATGCAGTAGCAACACCATTAAAAGTCATAAAAAAAGCAAGGATATCATCTTTTGATAAAGTTGGAGTTATTGGTGCAGGTGGTGGTCTGGGTATTCATATGATTAAAATGTTAAAATTAAATAATATTGCTTCAATAGGTATAGACACAAAAACTGAAAAATTTGATATTTGTAACGAAAATGGAGCAGAATTTTCAGTTTCACCAATGGAGAATGATTTGAATAATAAAATAGATGATTACACACAAGGCAATGATTTAGATGTTGTTATTGACTTTGTTTCAAGTAAATCATCTCTTGAGTTAGGCGCCTCAATTTTAGGTAAAGGCGGTAGATTAGTTACACTTGGTGGAAGTGGAGAACAATTTTTGGCAAACTCAGCCGATATGCTCGTTAAAGAATTAGAACTTATTGGCTCTCGTTATTGTACCAAACAAGAACTTAAAGAAAGTTTAGATTTGTATGCAAGAGGTCTTATAAAACCATTAGTATCCCACAAAACAGACTTTAATGGAGCTGAAGAATTGCATAATAAAATTGAAAAAGGTGATATTACAGGAAGAGCAGGAATTTTAATTTAATTTATTTAAAATCTCTTCTTTTTTCATAACCCAGGCTATTGATTGCGACATGATTTTGAGAGCTGTTTGGTGTTGGTCTTCACCACGCATAGAACCTGTGCAACATTCAATAACAATAGGATTGTAACCTCTATTACTTGAACCAAATGTTGTTCCATAAACACAAGTATCTGTGTTGACGCCACAGATTATAATGTTTTTAACATTTAATGTTCTTTTTAAAAGCAAATCTAGTTCAGTATCTTGGAAACAATCAAAGTTACGTTTGCTTGTAATATGAATATCATTTTTTTTAACAAGTATTTTTGGCAATTCACAAGAAAGGGTGCCTTCAACTCTCTCTGGTTTTTTTCTTGCTCTAGCTTGTTTGTTTTGTGAAAGATTATTTTTTTGACTCACATCAATGTAAGGACTTATCGAAAAGTTATACTTCAATTCTTCTTTTTTTCTTACAACATAACAATGTACAATAGGAATACTTAATTTTCTTAATTTGTTTAATAAAAAACTTGTGTTTTTTAAAATTCTATTAATATCTGATTTTGATAATGGTGATGTACCAACTTTTGGGTCAAGATACTCATTTTGCATGTCAACAGTAAGCAAACAAGTTTCTTTTTGCCTAATATTAAGCAATTTATTCATTAAAGATTTATAATTTGTAAAGTCTGCTTTCATATTATAATCTTCATATTAATGAAAATAGATAATGTTTTAAACTATAAAATTGGGATAATTGGGCTTGGTGTCCTAGGCTCTGCAATAGCAGAATGTTTTATAAATAAAAAAATTAGAATTATAGGTTACGATTTATCTGATAAAGTTTACAAAAAACTAAACAAATCATATTTTTCTTCCGCATCATCTATAGAAGAACTATACACTGAAAGTAATATAGTTTTAACTTGTTTACCCTCTGAAAAAAGCCTTTTAGATGTTACAGAAAATTTAAAATCAGAAGTTTTAATTATTGAAACTTCAACATTGCCACACGAATGTAAGAAAAAAGCATTAGACCAATTAAAAAACTCTAATTGTAAAATTGTTGATGCCCCATTATCTGGAAACAGATTAGCTGCTCTTGAAGGAAGATTATCAGCCTATTTAAGTGGTGATGAACCTGATAAAATTATTGCTAAGAAAATTCTTGATATTTTTTGTCAAAAGGTAACTGATGTCGGTGAATTTGGCAATGGCATAGTCATGAAGCTGATAGGAAATATCCTAAATTTAGTCCATAACGCAGTCTCAGCAGAGGTTTTGACCTTGGGTATGAAAGCTGGTTTAAATCCCAAAGTTATTCATAAAGCAATTAGTGGTACTTTTTCATCATCAGGCGTATTTGAAAATAGGGGCAAATTGATGGTAGATCAAGATTTTGAAAAAGAAGGCATGAATTTTTCAACACCAATGAAAGATTCAAAATTTATAACTGAATTATCTAGAGAAAATTTAGTTGCATTACCAATTTATCAAGTCGCTTTACAATATTATTATTCAGCAGTCGCAAATGGCCTCGGTCATAAAGATGCGTCATCTGTAATTAAAATTGTTGAACAAAATGCTAATTTAGCTCGTTAATTTGATAAATCATATAAAATAATGTAAAATTTTACATATATATTTTTTAATTAGTTAAGGTTATCTTTTGTTTAACAATTCAAGATTTATGCTCGCATTAATTGGTATTGTAATGATGTTAGAAAGCATAGGTTTCATCTTTTTTGCAGTAGAAATTACAGAAACTATGTTTCCTTTTTCAAAAAACAATCCTGAAGCATTATCTCTTGGCATCAGTCTAAGGTACGCAATGGCTTCTGGGGTGTTTTTCTTAGGTATGTTACTTTTTTTATCTAGAGGTGTAACTAAGTCAGCAGCCCAAAAACTTTTATTTTGTTGTGGATTAGGATTTTCAATAGTTTTATTAAATTTGATTTATTTAAATTTCTTTAGAGATGTAAACATTTCTGTAATAATCTATGCATTACATATTATATTAGTGATTTTATCTTTTTATGTATCTTCAAGAAAGTTTCAAGAATAATTAAAATTATTTATATCAAACCAAGTTTAATTAATTTTTTCAATTTTATAGACTTCATGTGATAATCCAAGATTAGTTTCCATATCTTTAAAATCATCTGAATTCATAAATTCTTGAACCATTTCAGGATTGAATACTTCAGTTAATACCATTGCAGTATTATCATCAACTTTTCCAACAGTAGTATTTCTCATCATTTTTGATTGTACTTCTGCGTCTTCATCAAATTTAATTTTCCAATCATCATAAGTGACTTTAGTCATTTTTGCGATAATAAGTGTATTCATAACAATTCTTTCTTAGTCAGATACATTCATAATATTGGGCATTTCTTTTATGTCATTTTCAAACATGTTTGCCATTTCGCCAAGAGTTTCTATTATTGCATCAGGTGAATTAGCCTTCCACCAGCAATACATAACCATATCATTTTTTTCGTTATTCCAATTCATTTGAAAACTTGCATTTTCATTTTTCATGTTAGATCTAATATCGTCTTCAGTCATTGATGCAGACATTTCAAAATATTGATCTCTTAATTCTTCTGTTTTGAATTTATGAGCTACCATGTAATCTTTCATATAATATCCTCCATTTATAGACTTTCTCAAAAATCGAAAATAAGTTCAACATAAATTTATATCATAGTGTTAAAATGAATGAAACTTAAGCAAAGTATTATTTAAAATAAATTTTCAAAAGCCCAATATATACCGTAAAATATCGCAAATATTATATGTAAAAATATCGAGACGGATATAGCTTTTAAGGGTTTATATTTTCCATTATTCCACCAGTTATTAAATAGGTAAGTAATTTTTTTAAATTTACTTTCGCCATCATTCCACCAATCCCAAAAATGTGTATTAGAGTCGTTAATAATGTCTCCTGTAAAATTTAATTATATCAAAATATTTAACAGATTATACTATTTATAAATGTATTCAATTGATAAATAA
>QCNM01000055.1 GCA_003210115.1 SAR116 cluster bacterium AG-426-A06
TTTGTTTCTCCAAATTTACTAAGAGAATTAATTAATATTTTATTTGGAGATTCTTCAAATTTCATTATCAATATTTTTTTATCAATTAATTTAAGTAAGTTATTTTTATTATCATTTGCAACTATTTTACCTTTATGAATTATAGCAATCTCGTCACATAATGTCTCAGCTTCTTCTAAATAATGTGTCGTTAAAATAATTGTTACACCTTGTTTATTTAATTTTTTGAAATTATTCCAAAGCTTTTGACGTAATTCTATATCAACGCCAGCAGTTGGTTCATCTAAAATTATTATTGGAGGATTATGTACCATTGCTTTTGCGACTAAAAGTCTTCTTCTCATTCCTCCAGAAAGTTTTCTACTGTACTCATTTGCTTTATCCGTAAGCTCCATCAACTCTAATATATAATCAGTAACTCTCTCTTTTTTTGGTACATTGAACAAGCCAGCTTGTAAATCAAGCTGATCCTTTGGTGTAAAAAAAGCATCTATATTTAATTCTTGTGGCACTATTCCAATTGCTAATTTGGATTGCTTACGATGTGTATCAATATTAAGTCCCCAAATTTTCAAAACTCCTTTGTCTTTAGCAACTGTACCTCCTAAAATATTTATAATCGTTGATTTACCTGCCCCATTTGGACCAAGTAATCCATAAAAACTTCCACATTTGATATTTAAATTTATCTCTGATAAAGCGTTAATATTTGTTGTAGAACTTTTATAAGTTTTATTTAAGTTTTGTATTTCAATAGCCAAATTATTTTTTGGTTTAATCCACTTTTTATGCATAGATGATTGATATATTTGTATTAAAGTTTATTATTACATAATAAGATTTATGAATAAATACAACAATGAGAAACTTAAAAATAAAAAAAAGTAAAACTGATCTTAAACAGATATTTAGAGTGAAAGACAATATTATTGGTTGTGATGGTGGCGAAGATTATGGGCATCCCTTAATTTATCTAAATCTAACAAAGGATGGCAAACAAGTTTGTCCATATTGTTCTAAAATTTTTATTTTAAAAAAATAATTATTAGAAGAAAATTGAATAACATATCAGAAAAAAAAGCTAATGAAAAACTGATATTAGTTGATGGTTCTGGATATATTTTTAGAGCTTATTACGCTTTACCTCCAATGAATAATCCTGATGGCATTCCAATAAATGCAGTTTATGGTTTTACAAATATGATGGTAAAACTAATAGAAGATTTTAATCCTCAAGATATATGTGTATTGTTTGATTTTGGAAGAGAAACTTTTAGAAATGATATTTATTCTAATTATAAAGCAAACAGAACGTCACCACCTGAAGATTTGATACCACAATTTGATTTAATAAAAGAAGCATCTAAGTCAATTGGGTTACCAACAATAGAAATGGAAGGGTTTGAAGCCGATGACTTAATAGCTACATTTGTTAAAAAAGCTAAGATACTTAATAAAGAAGTTGTTATAGTCTCGTCAGATAAAGATTTAATGCAATTAGTAGAGACTGATGTATTAATGTTGGATCCTATGAAAAATTTATGGATTGATGAAAATAAAGTTAAAGAAAAATTTGGTGTTACTCCTGATAAAGTTATAGATGTTCAAGCATTAGCTGGTGATAGTAGCGATAATATTCCTGGTGTGCCAGGTATTGGATTAAAAACAGCAGCAGATTTAATTAACGAATTTAACAATTTAGAAAATCTTTTAGCTAGAAGTAATGAAATTAAACAAAACAAGAGGAGAGAAAACCTTATAGAGTTTAAAGATTTAGCTTTAATATCAAAAAAATTAGTTACATTAAAAAATGACGTCCCTATAAAATTAGATTTAACTGAATTAAAATTTGATTTTAATAAAAATAAAGAAATATTCTCAAATTTTTTACAAAAACATTCTTTCAAAAGACTTATTGAGAAAATAAGTGATGATATTGATTTAGAAAAATCAGAGGCGAGAGATAATATCACTGAAATTAATAATTTTAGTAAACGTAAAGCTAATTATAAATTAGTAACATCTGAAAATGAACTAAAAAAAGTTATAGAAGTTTGTAATGAAAAATCAGAAATTGCAATTGATTGTGAAACAAATTCTTTAAATTTTAAAAGTGGAAATCTTGTTGGATTGTCAATTGCATTTGATATAGGTGAAGCAGTATATATACCACTAAGGCATATTAATAATGACAATGACCTATTTGAAAATAAAATAAATGATGATTTTCCTGATCAAATTGAGTTTAAAAAAGCAATAAATTTAATTAAACCTATTTTAGAGGATCCTTCTGTTTTGAAAATTGGGCATAATATTAAATTTGATATGAATGTATTAAGACAAAATCATAATGGTAATATTAAAGTTTTCCCAGTTGATGATACTATGTGCATGTCTTATTGTATTAATCTTGGAAAGGTGCAAAATCATAAATTAGATACACTCGCACAAACAGAGCTCAATTATACAACTATTAAATATGAGGATTTGTGCGGGAAAGGAGTAAATCAAAAAACTTTTGACTTAATCAATCCTCTTGAAGCTCTTAACTACGCAGCTGAAGATGCGGATGTTACCTTTGCTCTTTATCGAAATTTAAAGTTAAGATTAATGTCTGATCAAAAAATTTTTGTTTATCAAAAATTAGAACGTGAATTAATATCAGTTTTATCTGATATTGAAAATGAAGGTATAATTGTAAATGAAAAAACACTAAATTCACTTTCAGAAACACTAACAAAAAATATTATAGAATTAGAGAAGAAAATTTTTTCAATAACTAAGGAAGAATTCAATATTGGTTCTCCTAAGCAATTAGGTGAAATACTTTTTGATAAATTAAAATTAGAAAAGGGTAAAAAATCAAAAACTGGTGCCTGGCAAACCAGTGTGTCAATTTTAGAGGATTTATCAAATAAAGGACACAAAATAGCAGATTTCCTTTTAGATTGGAGACATTTTTCAAAACTTAAAAGTACTTACTCGAAAGCTTTAATTGAACAGATAAATATTAAAACAAAAAGAATACATACTAGTTATTCAATGGTTGGAACTAGTACTGGAAGGTTGTCTTCATCGGATCCTAATCTTCAAAATATTCCAATAAAAACTAATGAGGGTAAATTGATTAGAACTGCATTTGAATCAAAGCCTAATTATTCACTTCTTTCAATGGATTATTCTCAAATTGAGTTAAGACTAATTGCACATATTTCTGAAGAAAGAAGTATGCTCTCTGCATTTAACGATGGAGTTGATATTCATCTAGATACAGCTTCAAAAATTTTTAATAAAAGTAAAAATGAAATTACATCAGAGTTAAGGAGAAGTGCAAAAGCTATTAATTTTGGAATTATTTATGGTATTTCACCATTTGGTTTGGCAAAACAGTTGAAATGCTCAAATTCTGAGGCAAAAGAGTTTATTGACGCTTATTTTTTGAGATTTCCAAATATAAGAAATTATATGGACGAAATTAAAAGAAAACTTTACTCAGATGGATATGTAGAAACCTTATTTGGAAGAAGAATGTATATTAATATTCAAAAAAATAGTAATCAAAATCTAAAACTTTTTTCTGAAAGACAAGCTATTAATGCACCAATACAAGGGACAGCCGCTGATATAATTAAACTCGCAATGGTTAAGGTTCAGAATAAATTAAAAGATATGAATTCAGATTCTAAAATTTTACTGCAAGTTCATGATGAACTTGTATTTGAAGTAAATAGTAAAGATATTGAAGAAATAATTACCTTGGTAAAACCTATAATGGAAAATGCACATTTACCTATAAAACCATTAAATGTAAAATTAAGTGTAGATTATGGGTTCGCTAAAAATTGGGCAGATGCTCATTAATTTTTCACATTTAAGACATAAACTTATAATACTTTATTTTTAATAGGTGAAAACATGAATGAAAAAATTATTTTAGTTGATGATGATAATCATATATTAACTTCAGTATCAGTTGCTTTAAGAAATGAAGGTTGGCAAGTTGAAACATATCCTGATGGTGAAAAAGGATTGATTGCCTTACAAAGAAATATACCTGATCTTGTTATCTTAGATATTAAAATGCCACGAATTGACGGTATGGAGATGTTAAAAAGATTGAGAATAAGTTCAAATGTTCCTGTAATTTTTCTTACAAGCAAAGATGAAGAAATTGATGAAGCTTTAGGTTTAAGAATGGGGGCTGACGATTATATCACAAAACCTTTTTCACAAAAATTATTGATAGAAAGGATCAGAGCAGTTTTAAGAAGATCATCTTTATCTACCTCCACTGATCCAGAAAAGATAATTCAAAGAGGTGATTTAATGCTAGATATAGATAGACATATATCTACATGGAAAAATGTAGATGTAAGATTAACAGTCACAGAATTTTTGATTTTACAAAGTTTAGTTTCAAGGCCCGGATTAGTTAAGAGTAGAGATCAGCTTATGGATGTTGCATATGGAGAAACAATTTATGTCGATGATAGAACAATAGATAGTCATATTAAGAGAATGAGAAGAAAATTTAAACAAAGCGACAAAGAATTTGATAATATTGAAACACTTTATGGAATTGGGTATAGATATAGAGATAATAAGTGAAAAACTTTTTTAAAAACTTATTTTTACCATTAAAAGTTAGAATTCTTATTATAATAATATTCCCGGTAATTTTTTATCCTTTTATCATTTTATATTTTAATAAATATCAAGAAATATTAATTAATTCCGAGTTCTTAGCTATGGAAAGGCAAGGTACAACTTTTGCAAAAGCAATTGGAATGGCAGAAGATCAATATGGGTTAATTGAAAAAAATAAAATTTCAGGTGTGGGTCTTCAAACTTTACTTGTATCTGGAGATCAAAATTTTCAACTTAAAGCAACACTTTATAACACAAAAGGAAATTTAATTGCTGATAGTGATGCAAGATTTTTCTCATCTAAAGTTGAGATAAGCAAACTTCCGGTTTTCAGAGAAGATAGAGATTTAAATAAACTTTTTACAAGTATAGTTTCACATTTATCAAAAATAATTTCTCAACCAATAGATATAAAAAAATATAATCAAAATTTTGCAAATGATGAAATAAAAACAATTGCTATTAAAA
>QCNM01000056.1 GCA_003210115.1 SAR116 cluster bacterium AG-426-A06
CATATATTAATTTGTCAGATACGAATAATATCTTAACCATACCATCGAAAATAGGTGTGGAGTTATTGTTATTTTCTATTGGACTAAAAGTAAAACCTAAGTCATTTTTAAGTTTAAGTTTTTTAAACGTTTTCTTTTTACATTCAATTATAGTAACTGCAATTTTTTTCTTATTAACTAATATCAATTTAGTAATAGAAACAAAAATTCTTTTATGCGTCATTTTAACTTTTTCTAGTACAGTAATCGCATCGAAATCTTTGGAGGATCGAAAAGAAATAAATTCGTTTCATGGTAGAAATTCAATTTTAGTGTTAATTTTTCAGGATATTCTTGCCCTTTTTTTATTGCTTTATACAAACGAAAATAATGTTTCTTACTATTCTTTTTTTCTTTTGTTAATTCCTTTTTGTGTTCCGTTAATAAAAATTTTACTTACAACATTAAAGTCTAATGAGGAATTAGAACTTTTAGCAACCGTTATTATAGGTCTTTTTATAGGTGGTTTCCTTTTTGATAAGTTAGGATTATCAGGTGAGCTTGGGTCTTTAATCATGGGAATGCTTTTATCTAATTACAAATCAGCTAGTAAATTGGGTGATAAGATATGGAGTTTAAGGGAGATTTTGCTTGTTGCATTTTTTCTTTCATTAGGAATGAAATTAGATCTTAATAACGAAATAATTTTAAATTCAATACTTTTAATTTTTTTGCTTGTGATTAAATTTTTAAGTTTATTTTTTTTACTAATATTTTTTAAGTTAAGAGCCTATTCATCTTTTCTGATTTCAATTTCTTTGTTAACATATTCTGAATTAGCTCTAATCGTCGCATCATCATGGTATGATAACAATCTCATAGACAAAACAATTTTAGGAATTTTAGTTTTTTCAGTATGTATGAGTTTTATCATTGGATCAGTTTTAAATAAATATGTACATGAAATATTTGTAAAGTTTGAGAAATTTTTAATTAAGTTTGAACGAAAAAAACATCATCCAGATGAACAGCCTCACACTTTTGGTGAAGCCGAAATTATGATTATAGGAATGGGAAGAATTGGTACTTCAATTTTTAATAATTTAATTCTTAATGGAATGAAAGTGGTAGGAGTTGATGCTGATACAGAATTAGCTCTTTTAAAGTTGTCAGAGGGTAATAGGGTAGCTTTTGCTGATGCTGAAGATCCTGGTTTTTGGTCAAAATTAAGATTTGGAAAATTAAAAGTTATAGTTTTAGCATTACCAGAATTTCATGCTCAAAACTGGTCTACACTACAAGCCAGAAGATTTGGATTTTCTGGAAAGATCATCATACCAACTAGATCTAAAGATGGCATAAAAATTTTAAAAGAATCAGGTGCTGACGAGATTTATGACGCCTATGAAGCTGCAGGTATAGGAGTTTCAAATATCATTAAAGAAATTTGATTTATTATTAGTGATTTATAAAAAAATTTTTATTATACTTTATTTGAGAAATCTTTTGAATATATATTTAAGGGAGTTATTTATGTCTTTTTATACAGTTTCACATTGGGAAGCCAATTCATGGGATCCAGAAGATGAAATTAAAGCGAAAGAAAAGTATGTCCCCATGATAATGTCTCTCGGTGCAGTATCTGTAAAAATGTGTAAAACTGATGAATTAAAATTTATGGTAATAACTGAATGGACTGATGGAGATAAAGCAAAAGAAGCGGCTGAAAAAATTGCACAAGTTAGAGAGCAAGCATCCGAAGAATTTGAAAACACGATGTTAAGTTCCCATATGGGAACAGTTTTTGCTTCAAATTGATTTCATTAAAAAATTTTATTTCAAATAAATAAATCATTTAATTCAAATATCAGGTAAAATAATGAAATATTTATTAATTATACTATCAATATTTTTCTTCAATTTTAATCTTAAAGCAGATATATGGACATTAGAGATAGGTTCTTTATACTCTCAATGCAAACCTTATCAAAAAGCAAATTTTGATTTTGAAAAACTTTCTAAACCTAATCAAGTAAAAGCTATGCTTTGTAAAACAACTCTTATAGGTATAGCCAATACGGGATATAATTTGTGCCAATCACTAAGATGGTACTATAAATCTGCAGATAATGATAAAACTAAAAAAGCGTTAACTGGTCTTTCATCATGGTATGCTAACGAGTTAGTTAGAAATCAAAATGAGTTAATAATTGGTTTCAATCAATGGGCAGAAAATAATCAAAATTTCTGGAAAAAATACATTACAGGAATAGCTTTTAAAAGGGATTTTATGGCAAAAAAATATTATTGTGATTTATAACTTTTTTTCTTTACTTAATCTATTTTTGTTTAGCTTAAACCAAATCGCATAATATTTTTTCTAAGAAATCCTAGTTTAGATATCATTTCAATACCAAAACGTCTTATAAACATGACAGGAATTGAATTTGATTTCACAACTTCATTAAGAAGCAATATAGAAAACATTTTCTTTTTAATATCAGGTAACCTTTTGGTTTCATATTTTAAAGCTAATTCTTGATATGATAATTTATTTTTATTTTGAAAAATTTCCATTAGGATACTTATATCTTTTAAAGATGTATTAAGACCTTGCGCACCTATAGGAGGTAAAACGTGAGCAGCCTCCCCAACCAAAATAACATTTTTATAACATAAATTTTCAACAAACATTGTATTTACATTCCATAAATTAATATTAGATTTTAAATTTAATTTTCCATAAATACCGAGTGATCTTTTATTTAATTGCTTTTCAAATTCATGTTTCGGTAAATTATATAATTTTTCACTTTCTTTTGAATGGTTCATCCATATCACAGATGAATAATTCATTTTATCTTTAGCCTTTGTTGGCACAAAAGTTAAAGGTCCTCCTTCTTTATAAATTTCAGTTGATATATTTTTATGAGATTTTTCATGTTCAATTTGAAAACTTAAAGCTTTTTGACGCGTATCTAATAGTGTCTGTTTTACCCTAATTGATTGTTTTACCTTTGAATTTAATCCATCTGCACCTATTAAGAAATTTGTTTCAATTTTTTCCTTAGATAAATTAATAGTAATTTTCTGTTTTTTAATTAATAATTTTTCAAAAGATTGGTTTGAAAAAAATTTGATGTTCTTACTTTTTTTAACCAGTTCAACTAAAGTTCTTTTTAAAACATTATTTTTGACATTCCAGCCAAATGGTTTTTCAAGTAATTCTTGTGAATCAAAGATGTAATTCTCAAAAAGTGAAAATTTTTTAAATATTTTGTTATCATCAATAATTTCCATCTTATCTAGTGGTAGGCAAGAATTTTTTAAATTTGTCCAAATATTAAGATTTTCTAAAAACTTTTTTCCTGAGCGAAGAATAGCAGTTGATCTAGTATCTTCAGAATTAAAATTATTGATATCAATGTTAGGGTCACAGCATCCAACCTTAATTTTGTTCTGTGATAACGCAATAGCGCAAATCAATCCCGTTATGTTTCCACCAACAATAAATACATCAAATTTTTCAAAAGAATTATTCATGTTTTAATTATATATAATTTTTTTTAAGTTATGTTCTAAAGTAATTATGTTGCTCACTTTTAACTAAAAAATAAAAACCAGCAGCTAAGCCAAAATTTTTTAAAAATTGAGTCAATTCCATCGGATTGCTTACATTTGAGTGAAACATGATAGCTGTCATTATGCAAAATATAATAAGACTATAAATAGCTAATTTTCTATATAAATTTATAAGAATTAACATAGGTGCTAATAATTCTACAAATATACCGATATAGACTAATTCACTTGGATAATTATAACTTTCAACCCATTTGATAGTTTGATCAAAATTTAATATTTTCATTATACCATTAGTGAAAAAAACACTAAGCAACATTATAATAAAAATTATATCTAGGATGTTTGTTTTTATATTCATTATTTCATAGGTTATACATTATATTGATAATAATTATCATTATCATATAATAAATACAAATTAAATCTTAAATTTTTATGACCAATAGCAATAATATCAAATCAGGAATATTCTTTATGCTTGCTGCATCTGCATTTATTGGAGGAACTGCAATTATTGCAAAATTATTAGGAAAAAATTTGATTGGTGAACCCTTATCTCCTTTTCAGATAAGTCATTCTAGATTCCTTTATGGTTTTATTTTTTTACTTTTTTTTTCTTTATTTTATAAATTTAAAATTCAAAATTCAAAATTTAAACTTTAAACTTCATCTTGCAAGAATCTCTTTTGGATGGATTGGTGTAACAATTTTATTTGGTTCGTCAAGTCTAATTCCTGTTAATGACGCAGTTGCAATTAATTTTTCAAATCCAGTATTTGCAATGATACTCTCAATAATAATATTGAAAGAAAAATATTTTTTATATAGATGGATTGCAATGATATTAACTTTTGGAGGAGCATTAAATTTAATTAGACCTAATTTTTCTGAATTATACTTTGATCCTGTAGCATTAATTTCAATTTTTGGAGCCATTTGTTTAGGTTTTGAGGCAATATTTATTAAACTTTTGACTAAATATGAGAGGGACATTCAAATTTTATTAGTAAATAATTTTATAGGATTGATTTTATCCTCATCTGTAGTTCTTTTTTACTGGATTACACCAAATTTTTTACAATTTTTGGTTTGCATTTTAATTGGAGTACTTATGATTTGTGCACAATTTTGTTTTTTAAAAGCACTTAGAAGTAATCAGTTAAATTTTGTTCTACCCTTTTTTTATAGCACATTAATATTTGTTTTATTGTATGATTATTTGTTTTTTTATGAGTTACCTGATTTTTTAAGTTTGTCAGGTTCAATATTAATCATCATTGGAGGAACATATTTATTTTTTAAAGAAAAAAGTAATAAAAACTTCACGTGAATTTTAATTTTAAATTTTTAAATAATTTGAATTTATATAAATTTTTATTAAATATACCTACGGGAGATTTTGCAACTGAAGCAAAAATAGTTTGTAACTGTTGTTGCATATTTCAAGGTTTG
>QCNM01000057.1 GCA_003210115.1 SAR116 cluster bacterium AG-426-A06
GTGAAGATTTAGACTCTATTCTTCCTGAAGCTTTTGCAGTTGTAAGAGAAGCTTCTAAGAGAACGCTTAAACAAAGACATTTTGATGTACAATTGGTGGGGGGTATTGTTCTTCATCAAGGTAAAATTGCAGAAATGAAGACCGGAGAGGGAAAAACATTAGTATCAACTCTTCCAAGTTATTTGAACTCTTTGAAAAAAAAAGGAGTCCATATTGTTACAGTAAATGATTATCTTGCTAAAAGAGATTCTGAATGGATGGGAGAGATTTATAAATATTTAGAAGTTTCTGTAGGCTGTATAACTAATGAGAAAGATGATACAGAAAGAAAATCAGCATATGATTGTGATATTACGTATGGTACAAATAATGAGTTTGGCTTTGATTATTTAAGAGATAATATGAAATTTGGTATCAGTGATATGGTTCAAAGACCATTTAATTTTGCTATAATTGATGAAGTTGATTCAATACTTATTGACGAAGCAAGGACGCCATTAATTATATCTGGACAAGCAGAAGATTCTTCGGTTTTGTATAATAAAATTGATAAAATCATACCTCAATTATCAAAAGATGATTATGAATTAGATGAAAAGCAAAGAACTTGTAATTTAACTGAAAATGGAATTTTAAATATTGAAAAATTGCTCATTGATAATAATTTAATAGAAAATGGATCATTATACGACGTAAATAATGTAAATCTCCTGCATCATATAAATCAAGCTTTAAAAGCTCATACTTTATTTAAAAAAAATACTCACTATATGGTAAAAAATAATTCTGTTGTCATTATCGACGAATTTACTGGCAGAGCTATGGAAGGTAGAAGATTTGGAGATGGCCAACATCAAGCAATTGAGGCTAAAGAAAACGTATTTGTTCAGCCAGAAAATCAAACATTAGCTAGTGTCACATTTCAAAACTATTTTAGAATGTATCCAAAATTGTCAGGAATGACAGGTACTGCTTTAACCGAAGAAGGCGAGTTTTCAGAGATTTATAGTTTAGATGTAATTGAGATACCAACAAATGAAAAAGTTGAACGCATTGATGAAGATGATGAAATTTACAAGACAAACGAAGAAAGAGATGAAGCTGTAATTAAATTAATTCAGAATTCTTCTGAAAACAATCAACCTGTTTTAGTTGGGACAGTATCTATTAGTAAATCTGAACAAATTTCAAAATTATTAAAAGAAAAAGGTATAAAACATGAAGTATTGAATGCAAAATTTCATGAGCAAGAAGCAAAAATTATTGGTTATGCTGGCATGCCTGGTGCCGTAACTATTGCAACAAATATGGCTGGAAGGGGGACAGACATTCAATTAGGAGGAAACTTCGAAATCAGAAAACAACTAGAAATACCTTCTGAAATTTCTGATGATGACAAAAAGGTTATTGATTTACAAAAAGATATATCAACAAAAAAAGCTCTCGCGCTAGAGTCTGGAGGGTTGTTTGTTATTGGAACTGAAAGACATGAAAGTAGGCGAATTGATAATCAATTAAGAGGAAGAACTGGGAGACAAGGAGACATAGGGAAGTCTAAATTTTTATTATCACTGCAAGATGACTTGATGAGAATTTTTGGTTCTGAAAAATTAGAAAACATGCTGAATAAGCTAGGCCTTGAAAAAGGTGAGGCTATAATTCATCCATGGATAAATAAAGCAGTTGAAAAAGCTCAAGGAAAAGTTGAAGCTCATAATTTTGAAATTAGAAAACAACTTCTCAAGTATGATGATGTTATGAATGACCAAAGAAAGGTAATATTTGAGCAAAGAAAAGAAATAATGAGTTCAGATGACATTAATATAATGATAAAAGATATGAGGCTAGAAGTTATACAAAAGATTGTATCTGATTGTATTCCTGAGAATAGTTATTATTCCGAATGGAATCACGAAAAATTAAAAAAGGAAGTTGAAACAAATTTGAACATAGATATACCTGCAAAGGATTGGGTCAATGAAGATGGCATAGTTGAAAACGAAATAATTGAAAAAATTGAAAAAAATGCATCTCATTTTATGGCTCAAAAAGTATCTAAAATTGGAAATAATGTTTTTAGAGAAGCTGAAAAAAGTATTTTGTTACAAGTATTAGACCAATGCTGGAAAGATCACCTCTTATACTTAGACCAACTTAGACAATCTATTGGTCTACGAGCATATGGTCAAAAAGACCCATTAAATGAATATAAAAAAGAAGCTTTTCAACTTTTCGAGATGATGTTATCAAAAATAAGTTTTATGATTACATCAATTTTAGCTAAAGTTGAAATTGGAGAAGAAAATGCATCAGATAAATCTCCTTCAAATAAAACAAAAGAAAATTTTGGAAAGATTTCAAGAAATCAACCATGTCCTTGTGGATCTGGCAAGAAATTTAAACATTGCTGTGGAAAGTTATAACCAAATATTTTTATATGATTAAATATAGTCTTAAATGTGTTGAAGAAAATTGTATTAAAAATGAACCTTTCGATGGTTGGTTCCAAAACAGTGCTTCTTTTGATAAACAAATTGACGCTGGTTATATTTCCTGTCCATATTGTGGAAGTTTAAATATAAAAAAAAACTTAATGTCTCCTTCAGTAAAAAGTACTAAGAAAAAAATCCCCAAAATGATTTCAAAATATGTCAAACATAATGAATTAAATAAAAATTCAAACAAACAAATTGACATGATGGTAATATTAAGAAATCTAAAAAAAGAAATTCAAAAAAATGCTGAGTTTGTTGGAAAGAATTTTACAAAAGAGGCAAAAGCTATTCACGAAGGAAAATCAAAAGAAAGAGCTATTTATGGTCAAGCTGACGCAAAAGACTTAGAAGAATTAAAAAGTAAAAATATTGACTTTATCAATGTTCCTTGGGTACAGGACGATAACTAAATAATTTTAATACCAGAAATTCCATAATTAACATTTAAAAAATTTGTAAATTTGAAATCTTTTATAATTGGCTTGAACTCACTGGAGATTCCAATAATTGGTTTAAAACCTACAATTTCATCAAGATAAATTTTGTACGGTTTAGCTTCATCTATAAGGGTTTCAGGACTTACAAACTTTTCAAATTCGTGAATTCCTTTTGGAAGAAGTTTTAAAATATTTTCTGCCATGAATTTAGCAAATAATAGGCTTAAAGCAGTTTTATTAATTGTTGTGATTATTAAGATACCTTTATTTTTTAACAATTTTGATGCTTCCTTGAAGAACAAAATTCTATTATCCAAATGTTCAACTACTTCTGAAGCAATAACTACATCAAATTTTTTTGAAGAATTATTTTTAATAAATAACGAAAGATCAGTATTTATATAATTGATATTTAAGCCAGAGTTAAATGCGTGAATTTTAGCAATATCAATTGAATTTTGAGTAATATCTATGCCGGTAACTGATGCTCCTAGACGAGCTATTCTTTCTGACAATAATCCACCACCACATCCTATATCTAGGCATTCAAGTTTATCTAATCTATATTTTTTATCTTGTTTTTTATATTTTGAAATCACTCTATTAATATATTTAATTCTAATATCAGTAAATTTATGTAAAGATTGAAATTTACCATTTTCATCCCACCATTCACTAGACAATTCTTTGAAAGGATCTTTTTTATTATTTAAAGTTGATGTATTCATAAACATTTGTTACACGATTTTATAAAAATAAGCAAAAGAGGATTTAATTGAAATTAATTGTTACAAAATTTGGTGGCACTTCTGTTGGGACAATAGATAGAATTAAATCTGTGGCTGCAAAAATAAAAAATGAAGTTAATAATGGATATAATGTAATCGTTGTAGTATCTGCAATGGCGGGAGAAACAAACAGATTAATAAAGCTAGTAGAAAGTTTAACAAATGATTATAGAACAAGTGAATATGACACAGTAATTTCTTCTGGAGAACAAGTGACATCCGGTTTGTTAGCAATAGCTTTAAACGAGTTAGGAATTAAATCAAAATCTTATCAAGCTTGGCAAATACCATTTGAAACAGACAATAACTTTAGTAAGGCAAATATTAAAGAAATAAAAAAAGATAAAATTTTGTTTGACCTTAATGATGGTTATGTGATTGTTGTACCAGGTTTTCAAGGTGTGCATAAAAATAGAGTAACAACTCTTGGAAGGGGAGGTTCTGATACATCAGCCGTAGCATTAGCAGCAGCTTTTGGAGCTGAAAGATGCGATATATATACAGATGTTGACGGAGTTTATACAGCTGATCCAAGAATTGTAGCTAATGCTCTTAAATTAGAAACAATAACATTCGAAGAGATGTTAGAATTAGCATCACAGGGTGCAAAAGTTCTTCAAACTCGTTCTGTTGCTTTAGCAATGAACCATAATGTAAAGCTACAAGTTTTGAGTAGTTTTGAAAATAAAACAGGTACGTTTATTATTAATGAGAGGCAAAAAAGTATGGAAGAAACAATAATTAGTGGAATTACATATACTTCAAATGAAGCAAAAATAACTTTATTCAACGTAATAGACAAGCCTGGTCAGGCTGCAATGATTTTTGGAGCTCTAGCGGATCAAGGAATTAATGTGGACATGATTGTTCAAACTTCAACTAAAGATGGAGAGGCTACAGATATAACATTTACGGTATTAAAATCAGATTTATTAAATACAAAAGAAATTATTGAAAATCTTAAGAATACGATTAAATTCAAAAATATGGTAGAGGACAGTAAAGTTTCAAAGATATCAGTCGTAGGAAGTGGTATGAGGACTAAGCCAGGAGTGGCAAAGACAATGTTCAAGACGCTATCAGACAATAACATTAATATTCAAGTGATATCAACAAGTGAGATAAAAATTTCAGTTCTTATTTCCTCTGATTATACTGAATTGGCTGTTAGAATTTTACATGATGCCTTTGGTTTAGGTAGAGATATAAAAACAAAAAATATTGATTAATTAAAAAAAAATATGATAAAAGTTAGTTAATGAAAATAAACGAGAAAA
>QCNM01000058.1 GCA_003210115.1 SAR116 cluster bacterium AG-426-A06
AGTGAAATATACTCTAGAGACTCTTCGCTCTGCTTTTATTTGGTCAATAAAATTTTTAGACCATGCAATTGCAATTTCTTTTCCAAAAAAATTTCTAGAAGACGTTTTGGAATTTTTAAATTTATTATCTAAATCTATATCATTAGGATTAAACCTTAAACCTAAGGTAGCTCTTGATAATTGGTCTGTTTGAAACTTAGTTGGATTTGGAGATTTAATACCCCAAAAACCAGGACCTATTAAACCTAATATAGATAGTAAAAACGCTGAAAATGTTAATAAGGTTCTATTTTTAAATCTCACAGCTCTGCAGCTTTAACTTCTACAACCTCTGGTATATAATGTCTCAACATATTTTCAATTCCCATCTTCAAAGTGGCCGTACTTGACGGGCATCCAGCGCAAGCACCTTTCATTTGAAGTGTGACAACACCATCCTCGAAAGAACAGAAAGAAATATCACCTCCATCCATAGCAACCGCTGGCCTCACTCTTTGATCAATCAGCTCCTTAATTTGTTTAACAACTGGTGTATCTTTATTGGTAGATTTATCGATATAATTTTGATTTTTTTCAATTACGTTTTTACCACTAGCATAATGATCCATAATTGCTGTTAAAACTAATGGCTTTAAAATTTCCCAGTTAGTTTCATTATTTTTGGTTACAGAAACAAATTCAGTAGCTAAAAATACTCTTTCAATGCCATTAATAAAAAATATTAAGTTTGCTAAATTTGAGAATTTAGCTGATGATTTGTCTTTAAATTCAACTGTACCTTTTTCTAAAACTTGGACACCAGGTATAAACTTTAAAGTATTAGGATTTGGTGTATCTTCGGTTTGTATAAACATATATTATATATATATGCTCAAAATTGATTTTTCAATCTTTAAAATTAATGCCAATAATTTTTTTTATGTCCATTAATACTTCATTTGCTATTATTTGAGCTTTACTTGATCCATCAACAAGTACTTTTATAATTTCATCTTTATTGTTCATTAAATGCTTCATTTCTTTTGCAATTGGACTTATTTCAGTTATTACTAGTTCAGATAATGATTCTTTAAATTGAGAAAATCCTTTTCCTGCAAATTGTTGAAGTATTTCAAGCACACTTTTATTTGAGAAAGAAGCATAAATATTAATTAAGTTAAGTACTTCTGGTCTATCATCTAAATCATCAAGTTTGTCAGGAATAGGAAATTGATCTGTTTTAGCTCTTTTAATTTTTAAATAAATTTGATCTTTATGATCCATTAAATTGATTCTAGAACTATCAGAAATATCAGACTTGCTCATTTTACTTTTCCCATCTCTCAAACTCATGATTCTTTTTGCAGGACCTAAAATAATGGGTTTTGGCAAATAAAAAAAATCTTTATTAAGAGATTTGTTAAATATTGTATTAAAAGAGCTTGCTATATCACGTGTTAATTCCAAATGTTGTTTTTGATCCTCACCAACTGGAACATGTGTGGCTTTATACAATAATATGTCAGCTGCCATAAGTACTGGATAACTAAATAAACCAACAGTAGCGTTATCTTTTTTTTTGCCAGCTTTCTCTTTGAACTGTGTCATTCTATTTAACCAGCCTATTCTGGCAATACAATTAAAAATCCATGCCAACTCAGTATGTTGTGGAACATTTGATTGATTAAAAAGAATCGATTTTTTAGGATCAATTCCAGAAGCAATTAGTGCAGCCGCTACTTCTAATGTTGAATTTTTAATATCTAGTAAGTTATTTGGAACTGTCATTGCATGTAAATCTACAATTGAATAAATACAATCATCTTCTTCTTGTAATTTAATCCAGTTTTTTATAGCACCTAAATAGTTACCGATATGCAGGTTACCTGTAGGTTGTATTCCAGAAAAAATTCTTTTTGAAGGTTGTTTAGATTTTAACATAAGTATCTATAATTTTAATCTTGAAAATAATTCATTTGGAATTTGCTTAGTAACATAAGTTATAAATATATAAAATGAAATGCCTATGCTTGTAAAGATTGAAAGATATATTATGCCAGGATTAAAATCCGTACCATTTTGAAATAAGTATAAGAAAAATATCATTAAAGTTGACAGAATTGATATTTTTATTAAATAAACCAAGATACTATTTTTACTTGCGTAATTTTTTGAACTCTTTGATACAAAAATCAATTTTTTTTCTTTTAAAATATAAAATGAATAGATTATAAATGACAATATTGTTGAAATTGATGTTGCTAGAGCGATGCCTCCATGAGATAGATATTTCATTAGAATAATTGATAATGTAAAATTAATAATTAATTGCGAAACTGAAATATATAAAATTTTCTTCATCTTTCCAGTTGCTATAAAAACTGATTGAAAACATTTTATGATCATAACAAATGGTAATCCTAGAGAATACATAGATAGAGCTAATGCAACTGATTCACTAGATGATTTATCAAAGCTTCCTCTTTCAAACAAACTGCTGATTATAAACTCCGAAAAAAAAATTAATGTTACCATTGATGGTATTGCAAAATATAATGAAATTCTTATTGCTATCATTAATTGATCGGAAATTTTTTCATTGTTGTTAACTACTTTAGGATGTGAGATTGATGATAATAAAACAGTGCCCAAAGATACACCAATTATTCCTAAAGGTAATTGAATGATCCTGTCTGAATAATATAAATAAGAAACAGCGCCGAAACCAACAAATGTTGCTAGTATTGTATCAACTAATATATTAATTTGAAATATACCACCTGAAAGTAATGCTGGGAAAAATCTTTTGAGAGTATCGGAAATATTATTTTTAAATTTCCTTAAATTATTTTGTTTTAAATTAGATATTTTAAAAAAAACTTTAGTGACTAAATCAAATTTTCTAACATAATAATAGATAAAACATAGTTGAATGAAACCAGAAATTGGCATTGCTACAGCCAGTGGTAAGGATTTTATTTTTAAAGCCTCATTAATATATAAGCAGGAAATAATTATACTTAAATTATAAATAATTGGTGTAAAAGCAAAATAAAAAAACCTACCAGATGCATTCAACATCGCTCCAAAAAATGCAGTAATAGAAATAAATGGCAAAAAAATAATTGTAAACCTTGAAAGCGTTACAATATCATCAAAATAATTTTCATAATTTATGATTCCAGGTGCAATTATTCTAATAAAAAAAGGCATAAAAATTTCAAAAAGAAGTACAAGAATTATTAAAAATATAATTAAAAAGAAACAGATTATCGAAGAAAATTTTTGTACATTTTCTGATTTACTCTGATGTAAAAGTTTAGAATATATTGGCAAAAATGAGCTGGTCATTGCACCTTCAGCTGTAATTCTTCTAAACAAGTTTGGTAATTTAGACGAAATAAAAAAGATATCGGAAGCTATTCCAGCTCCTAAAAAAAAAGCTAAAATTATGTCTCTTATAAATCCAGTTATTCTGCTTAAAATTGTTAATGTGGCATTAACTCTAAAACCTTTTATAAGAAATTTTATCATCTTTTATTATTTTACTTAATCATTAACCTTTGCTTAGCACTTCTAATAGATTATCTCTAACTTGTTTAATTTTTATTTCATCAATAATTTTTTGACCAAACAAATCTTTGACATAAAAAATATCCGTAACTCTTGTTCCATAAGTAGAAATAGAAGCATTATATATCTGTAAATTTAACTTTGATATACTTTGAGTAATTTTAAAAAGAACTCCTGGAGCATTTTTACAATTTACTTCTAAAATACTAAAATCATCACTAGTATCATTATCTACGTAGACTCTAATAGGAGCCTTAATTTTTTTAATTTTTGAAGGAGATTCATTAAACCTTTTTTCTAACTCTATTTCAAAATCATAAACCCCCTCAAGACCATCCTTAAGTCTTCTAAAAATTTTTTGCTGAATATTCTTTTCAGAAATTGCCATATCCATTTTGTTATTTATTACAAAATAATCGATTGCAAAACCATCAGATCTTGTAATTATTTTAGCAGATATAATGTTAACGTTACTCGATGATAATATACCTGAAATTTTAGAAAATAATCCAAAATTATCTGGAGCAATTACGATCAACTCTGATACATTTGAATTTAAATTATTATAAATTTCAAAATTAAATTTTACTTTTGAGTCTAACATTTTCTTGAATAATATTGCCTGGTCTATCATTTGTTTCAAATTATACATCTGCCAATAATTATCTGGAAAGTTTCTTATGTAATTTTCAACATCATCATCTTTTAAAATATTCAAACTTTTTATTTTATTAAATAAATAGTCTGATTTTTTTTCTTTTTTTTCAGGTAATTTTTTTACCTCTTTATAATCTAAATTTATCTTAATTTTATTATATAATTCGATAAGAAGACTTTCTTTCCAATCAGTCCAAACTCCAGGTCCAACAGCATTTATATCACAAATGGTCAAAACAAAAAGTAAGTTTAATTTTTTAATTGTATTAATTTTTTTTGTACTTTTTTCAATAATTTTTTTATCATTTAAATCATATCTAAATGCTGTTTCACTTAGATAAAGGTGATTAAGCACGCACCACGAAACAATTTCAGCATCATCATTTTTTAAACCTAACCTTGGACATAATTTTTTTGCAATTATAGAACCATTTAAAGAATGGTCTCCTTCTAACCCTTTTGCTATATCATGAAGAAATAGAGAAACCGTTAACAAATCAAATCTATCTATTTCAAATATTAGTTTACTTGCTAATTTATTTCCTAGATTTAAACGCTCATTTTTTAATTCATGTGCATTACTAATAGCAAAAAAAGTATGTTCATCAACTGTATAATGATGATACATATCATGTTGTATTAAACCAATAATTTTCTTAAAATCAGGTATAAAGTTTCCTAAGACATTTGTGTCATTCATTAAACGTAATATTGGTCTAGGATTTG
>QCNM01000059.1 GCA_003210115.1 SAR116 cluster bacterium AG-426-A06
TAATAAAAAAAAACTAGCTAAATTTAGTAAAACACCAGGAAGAACTAGGCAATTAAATTTTTTTAAAATTGAAAATAAGTTACATAGTTTAAATTTTGTTGATTTACCAGGATATGGATTTGCAAAAGTATCAAAAACAGAGCAAAGAGAATGGAGAAATTTAATTTTTGACTATATTTCTTCAAGACAAAATTTAAGAACAATACTTTTATTGATAGATGCAAGAAGAGAATTAACTAAAGAGGATAATAAGATGATAGAGTTTTTTGAAAGCCAAGGCTTAGGATGGACATGTGTCATGACAAAAGTCGATAAAATAAAAAAATCAGAAGTTTCTTCAAAAATTATTAATTTAAAAAATGTATTAAAAAATAAGATTACCTTATATCCACATCTCTTTTGTACATCTAGCGAAAAGAAAACAGGGCTAGAAGAATTGAGAGCATACATAGCAATGTTTGCAAAAAATTAGATTTATTTATAATGTAGGATAAAATAACTGAATATAGTGATGATATGCAAAATAATTTGAACGATAAAGCTGAAATCCTAATGGAAACACTTCCTTTTATGAGGAGGTATTCAAACAAAGTTATAGTTATAAAATTTGGTGGGCATGCTATGGGGAAAAAAGAATACGTAAAGACTTTTGCTCAAGATGTATCGCTACTACAACAGGTAGGAATACTTCCAATAGTAGTCCATGGTGGTGGCCCCCAAATTGGAGAAATGCTTAAAAAATTAAAAATTGAAAGTAATTTTATAAATGGTTTAAGAGTTACTGATGCAGCAACTATTGATGTTGTTGAAATGGTTTTATGTGGCATCATTAATAAAAGTATTGTCTCAGCAATATCAAATGAGGGTGCTAATGCAGTTGGGATATCTGGTAAAGATGGGAATTTAATTTCCGCAAAGAGATTGTCAGTAATAGATAAAAACTCTGATTCCAATCTTGAGAATGTTGTGGATTTAGGTTTTGTTGGAGAACCTAATAAAATTAATATAGATGTAATTCAAGCTTTGATAAATCAAAAAATGATTCCGGTTATTGCACCAGTTGGCATTGGTGAAAATGGTCTATCATATAATATAAATGCGGATACAGCAGCAGGTGCAATTGCTTCGGCAATGAAAGCCATACGAATGATGATGTTAACTGACGTAGAAGGTGTATTAGATAGTAATGGTCAAATTATTACAGAGTTATCTGTTAGAAAATGTAAGGAATTGATCAAAGAAAATGTTATTCATGGAGGAATGATACCTAAAATTAATACTTGTATTAAAACAGTTCAAGACGGAGCTGAAGCAGCTGTTATAATGGATGGTAGAAAAAAACATTCTCTTTTGGTTGAACTATTTACTGAAGACGGTGTTGGAACTTTAATTAAAGATTAGTTTAATCAATGGTTGAATATAAATGATTTATCAAAATAGTTTTCAAAATTGGATCTTTGATTTAGACAATACCATGTATGATATTAATTTAGGTCTATTTAAAAAAATTTCTAATAGAATAACTGATTTTATAATGTCTAAATATTCTTTAGATATTGATCAGGCTAAAAAAATTCAAAAAGAATATTACTTGAAATATGGCTTAACTTTAAGAGGTTTAATTGTCGAAAAAAAATTAGAGCCAGAAGAATTTCTTGATTATGTTCATGACGTTGAACATCCGGAATTAGAAAAAAATGATCAATTAATATCAAAGATAAGAATATTGGAAGGAAAGAAAATAATCTTTACTAATGCTACGTCGAAACATGCAAAAAAAATTTTAAATATATTAGAATTAGAACATGATTTTGATCAAATTATTGATATTAAAGATTTAGAATATATTCCCAAACCAGACAAAAGATCATATAAAAAGTTATTAGAATGTTTAAATCTTAATAAAGAAAATTTAGATAAAACAATTTTTTTTTGAGGATACTGTCAAAAATTTGGTACCAGCTAAAGAACTTGGAATTACGACTGTGTGGATGAAAAATTCAATAAATGAAAAAGATTTTATGAAAAATTGTAATTTCATAGACTATAGTTTTAATAATTTGAATGAGTTTTTAGATACAATAAAAATGAGAGGATAATATGGATCAAGATAATTTAAAAAATGTTATAGATAACGCTTTTGATAATATTTCAGATGTAGGTATAAATGCTAAAGGGGAGATAAGAGACGCTGTGGATGAAACATTAAATTTACTTGATTCAGGAAAGCTTAGAGTAGCTGACCCCCTTGGCTCTAGTAAGTGGCGTGTAAATCAGTGGTCTAAAAAAGCTGTCTTACTCTCATTTAGACTAAACGATATGGGAATAATTCAAGGTGGGCCTGAAAGTTGGGATTGTGGTCCTTCTGTTTGGTGGGATAAAGTTAAATCAAAATTTTCAAACTGGTCATCTGATGATTTTAAAAAAGCAGGATTTAGAGCAGTTCCAGGTTCAATAGTAAGACACTCAGCTTTTATTAACAAAAATGTTGTTTTAATGCCATCTTTTGTTAATTTGGGCGCTTTTGTAGATGAGGGTGCAATGATAGATACGTGGGCAACTGTTGGATCTTGTGCACAAATCGGTAAAAATGTTCATTTATCTGGGGGTGCAGGTATTGGTGGTGTACTAGAACCTTTACAAGCTGATCCAGTAATTATAGAGGATAATTGTTTTATTGGTGCACGTTCTGAAGTCGCAGAAGGTGTTATTATAGAAGAAGGGTCTGTTTTATCGATGGGAGTTTATATAGGTGCTTCAACAAAAGTTGTTGATAGATCAACTGGCGAAATTTATATGGGAAGAGTACCTTCATATTCAGTGGTTGTTCCAGGCTCTATGGCTGGAAGTAAAAATAATAAAACATCCAATTCACCTAATTTATACTGTGCGGTAATAGTAAAAAGAGTTGATGCTAAAACCAGATCAAAAACATCAGTAAATGATTTGTTAAGAGACTAATTTAATGAGTTTAGATCCTGTCAATCTGGCATCAGATTTAATAAAAATAAAAAGCATAACGCCTCATGGGAAAGAGGCTATAAATCTCATCAAGTTAATTTTAGAAAATCATGGTTTTTATTGTAAAATACTAACTTTTGGAGAGGGAGAAGATGAGGTTGTAAATTTATACGCAAGATATGGAAAAAAATCTCCAAATTTATGTTTTGCAGGCCATGTTGATGTGGTGCCTGAAGGAAGTTCCGAGGATTGGTCCTTTGGACCATTTTCAGGTGAAATAATTAACAATCAACTTTGTGGAAGAGGTGCAGTAGATATGAAATCATCTATTGCAACTTTTATTTCATCAGCAACAGAATTCTTAAAAGAAAATAATGAATTTGAAAGTCTAGGTAGCATCTCCTTTATTATTACTTCGGATGAAGAAGGAAAAGCAATAAATGGGACTAAAAAAGTCGTTGAATGGTTAAAAAGTAATAAAGAAAACATCGATGATTGTATTGTAGGTGAGCCTACTAACCCTGATAAGTTAGGTGACATGATCAAGATTGGAAGAAGAGGTAGTTATTCAGGAAATTTAATTGTTAATGGTATACAAGGTCACGTTGGTTATCCTCATCTAGCTAAAAATCCAATAAACTCAATGTTAAAATTAATTCAGCCACTTTCTGAAATAGAGTTAGACAAAGGAAATGAAAATTTTGAACCATCTACTATTATGATTACAAGTATAGATGTTGGAAATCCCTCCTATAATATCATTCCTGCAAAAGTGAGCGTTAAGTTTAATATTAGGTTTAATAATCTTCATAGTTCAAAAAGTTTAACTAAAATGCTTACTGAAAAATTTAAGTCTTTTAATATTTCAAATTATTCATTTGATTATTTTTGTAATGCTGAACCTTTTTATACAAATCCTGGTCATTTAGTAGAATCATTAAAAAGAGCAATAAAATCTACAACTGGTCTTGTTCCAAATTTATCTACTAATGGAGGTACTTCGGATGCAAGGTTTATTAGAGATATTTGTCCTGTTGTAGAATTTGGTTTAGTAGGAAAGCTTATGCATAAAATTGATGAAAAAGTTTCTATAGATGATATAAATAATTTAAAGAAAATTTATAAAAACGTTTTAGAAATATATTTTGCTAAGTAATATGATAAGCCCACCTCCCTCCTTTATTGATATAAAAAATGGTTTTAAATCTTCTTTTGATTTTATTAGAAGAAAAAGTAATGTAGATAATTTATTTGAGTTAGATAATGATAAATTTTGGCAAAGCTGTTGGATTGTTTTTTTTATTAATGCACTAGTAGCAGTTTTAGCTTCATATGGCATTAAAGCGTCATTTGATATTTCAATGAAGGCAAATCTCTTACCAAAATTATTATTAATAACAGTTATAGATATCTCACTATTTGCGATATTGATTTATTATATTTTTAAAAACTTGAACAAAGATAATCTTTTTTTTAAATTCATAATTCCTTTTAATTGGATACAAGCTTTTCAAGCTTTTATTATGTTATCATTTACTTTTTTTGGATTATTTTTACCTGCCTCTATATTTTTATTTTTTGGCTTTGCATTAGTCATATTTGTGACATTTGCTTTATGGAGGTTAGGAAAAGATGAAGTTGGATTTAGTGGCTGGGGAGCCGCTGGATTAATTATTTTGTCTGTTCTGACTGAGGGAGGCATTGGCTTAATATCAAGGTCAGTATCAAAACTTTTTATATAGTAAGGTTCATTGGCCAATTTGGTTCTAACAGATTTTTTGGGTATTCAACTTTTGTCAAAAATAAGCCTTGTGCTGGAGCAGTTTCACCAGCTTTATCCCTTGATTTAAGCTTAAGAATTTTTTCGATTTCATTTGGGTGCCAAATATCTAAACCAACTTTGATGAGTGATC
>QCNM01000060.1 GCA_003210115.1 SAR116 cluster bacterium AG-426-A06
ATGACATTTTATTTTTAAAAAATAAAGATTTAAGAAACTTAGGTTTTTCAAAAAGACGAGAAATTTTATCCGATTGGCATGATAAAGTGCAAAATAAATTTTTTGATCTTTCAGAAATTTTCAAATTTAAAACTTGGGAAGAACTCACAAATATTAAGTCAAATGAACTAAATAAAAGCGAACATGAAGGTTTGATGATAAAAAGAAAAAATAGTGCTTACATTTCAGGAAGACCAAAAGGTTATTGGTATAAATGGAAAAATGAACCTTTAGTTGTAGATGCAGTTATGATGTATGCCCAAAGGGGACATGGCAAAAGAAGTTCATATTATTCAGATTTTACTTTTGGTCTTTGGGATAAAAACAATATAGTTCCTATTTGCAAAGCATATTTTGGCTTTAATAATGAAGAATTAGAAATCTTGGATAAGTTTGTTAGAAATAACACCATTAATAAATATGGTCCTGTAAGAGAAGTTGAAAAAAAATTTGTAGTTGAAATAGCATTTGATTCTGTTGATTTTAGTAAAAGACATAAATCTGGAGTAGCGCTTCGTTTCCCAAGAATTAAACGTTTAAGACAAGACAAACCTATTGATGAGGTTATAAATATCAACATATTCAAAGCAAATTTTATAAATTATTAACAAGTGAAATTTATTGCTGCTTGACTCTCAGTAGTTAACTTTGAATAGTGTTACTAATACATATTAATCTGAGGAGGAATTAATGATTAATAAAAAAACACTTTTGAGCATTGGATCAGGTTTAACCATTCTTACCGGTTTAGTAGCCTTTACAACTGCTCCAAGTTTTGCTGACAAAAAACCAGCCATAGAAGTAGTTACTCATGCTGGTGCTGGTGGCGGAACAGATGTTAACTCAAGAATGATGATGTTAAGATCAAGAAGAACTCTGAAACAAGACATGGTTGTTGTCAATAAAAGAGGTGGAGGTGGTGCCGCCGCAATGAACTATTTTATGACAAGACCAGCAGATGGAAATACAATATTAACTTTTACAGTAGGACACGCTATTACAATGGCCATGGGTAAAACCAAGTTAAAAGTTAGTGATATGGCTCCAATAGCAAGAGGTACTAATGACCCCCAAATTCTTATGGTAAATTGTAAAAAAAGTCCTTACAAAACACCTGAAGATTTTGTTGCTGGAATGAAAAAGGGTGACAAAATGACATTTGGAGGAACTCATACTGGTACAATTGACCATATTACAGTTTATTTATGGGCAAAAAAACTAGGGCAAAAAATGCCTAAATATATCCCGTTTAAGGGTGGAGCAGAATTAGCTACAAGACTTGTTGCAGGAGAAGTAGATGTAGGAACACTTAATTTATCTGAAGCAGCAGCACCTGTTGAAGCTGGAGATGTTTGTCCACTTGTAATATTAGGTGAAAACGCAATGGCTCCTATTCCAAAAGCTAAAACAGCTAAATCTCTTGGAATTGATCTTGTTCTTTCAACAACAAGAGGTTTCGTAACTCATGCTGGAGTTGACAAAGCTAGAGTTGCAGCACTTGAAAAAGGTATGGCTAAAGCAATGAAACATTCAATGTATCAAGCTTATTTAGCAAATTCTGGACTAGACAATACTTCACCTCAACCTTCAGGGCCTTGGGGAAAGCAAATTGCCTTCATGGTTGGTGAATTTGGACCAGCTCTAAAAGAAATGGGCTTAATGAAGTAAATATTCATTAATGCCCTCTTTCATATAAGGGGGCATTAAAATAAACATTATGTCTAATAAATTTTATACAGTTCCTTTATTCCTTACAATATTCTCAATAATTGTAATTGGAATATCTTTACAGTTAGATACTTCGCCTGAAATGATTGTTGGTGATAGTATGCAAGCTAGATCTTTTCCAATTTTTTTAATGGTCCTAATGCTTGTTTTAATAGCTGTATTAACATTACAATATAAAACAAATAATCCCGAGCCAATAAAATTAGAAAAATTTCCAACTTGGGGAAGTATGGGCTTATTTTTAATTTTTTATTTATTAACAGTTTATACAGATATGTTTATTGGAATTTTTGTAGTGATGTTATTGATGGGTTTATTATGGGGTGAAAAGAGAATTTGGCTTTCTTTTTTAACTGCAACTTTGACCCCCTTATTAATTTTTTTATTGTTTGATTTCGTATTAAAAATTAGATTTCCAAGAGGAATTCTTATGGACATGTATTATGGTTAGGAAATTTTCAAATGTTTGAACAAGGGTTAATGGCAATGCTATCAGTTGCAACTGATCCTTATTTGCTTTTTTTAATTTTTGTTACAACAATTTTAGGAGTTGTAATTGGAGTATTGCCAGGTTTAGGTGCGACTACTGGGGCTGCACTCTTATTACCTTTTACTCTAACTATGGACCCCGTTCACGCTATAGCAGTCCTTGCAACAATTTATGTCTCAGCAACTTTTGCTGGATCAATAACTGCTATCTTAATTAATACACCCGGAACTTCTGCGGCTGCGGCAACAACATTTGATGGATATCCTCTTGCTCAAAAAGGCGAAGCGGGAAGAGCGTTGGGTATTGCTGTGATTTCAAGTACCGTTGGTGGGGTATTTTCTGTAATAGTTTTATGTTTTGCAGCACCTTTGTTAGCTAGAGTAGCGTACGAATTTCGATCACCTGAATATTTTGCCTTAACAGTTTTTGGATTATCAATGCTTGCGAGTATTAGTGCTGGTGGAGCAGTTAAAAATTTAATAGGTGGAATATTTGGAGTTTGGTTATCAACAATTGGAGCAGAACGAGTTACAGGAATTGAACGATTTATGTTTGGTAACTATGAACTCTATGAGGGTATTCATTTTGTTCCAATTTTTATTGGACTTTTTGCTATTTCAGAACTTTTAGTTCAATCAAAAACTGTTAATAAAATTGTAAATACTGTAAGTATGAAAGCTGTCAAACTACCAACAAAAGAAGATTATAAGAAAATTTGGAAGACAATTTTGAGATCTTGTGGAATTGGGACTTTTATAGGTGTTTTACCAGCAGAAGGTGCCACTGTTGCATCAATGATTGGATATTCCGAAGCAAGAAGATGGTCAAAAAATAAAGAAGAATTTGGTAAAGGTTCTATTGAAGGTATAGCAGGTGCTGAAGCAGCAAATAATTCTGCAACTGGTGGTGCGATGGTACCAACAATGGTTTTAGGCATTCCTGGCAGTGGAACTACTGCAATCATATTAGTTGGGTTAATGGTGCATGGCTTAAGACCAGGCGTGTACTTGTTTACAGAACAAGTTGAAAAAGTTTATCAAATATTTGGTTCAATGTTTTTTGCAAATATTATGTTTATGTTAATGGGTCTATATGCTGCCAGGTTATTTGCCAGGGTTTCACTTGTACCTACAGCTATATTATGGCCAATTGTTTTTGGTCTTTCCGTTATTGGTGCATATGCTTTCCAAGGCCAACTCTTAGATGTTTGGCTTGCTTTAATTTTTGGAGTAATTGGTTTTTTTGCTCGAAGACATGGTTTCTCTGTGGCTCCAATAGCAGTAGGTTTAATTCTTGGCGAAATGGTTGAAACTAATTTACAACATTCTCTTAAAATGTTTGATGGAGCATGGTGGATGATCTTTACTCAACCTCTTGCACTTATGTTTTTAATTTTTGCATTTTTGGGATTATGCGGACCATACATATATTCATTAATTATGAAGAGAAAGTAAAATCATAATTTAAAAATCCATTTAGTATTAAGTATATTGAAATAATTGTTAAAATTGAGTTGAGAAATATCTTAAAGTACTTTTGACCAAATTTAATTAAAACTTTTTTACCTATATATGTACCTATGAAACCTGCAATTATCATCAATAAAATGATATGAAAGTAATCTGAGAAACTAAATCCCATAAATCCAAATACTAAAACTTTTATAGCATGCTGCATTGACATCAACGCTGCATGAGTAGCTGTATGACTTAGTGGATTTAATTTCATCGTCTTAACCATACCAGCAATAAAAGGACCAGTAGCTCCAAAAAACATAGTTAAAAAACTTGAAAAAATACCTCCTATAATAATGTATCTTGATTTAATTGCAGGTATCTTTCCATAGACTGTCCACAAAATAAAAAAACCTACAATCAACTGAATAAACCAACCTGGAAACTGAATGAAAGTATAGCCTCCAAATAAACTCCCTATAATAGTTCCAATAAAAAAAGGTAAAATTGGTTTTTTGTAAACATCTTTAATCATAAGAAGCATTCTTCCAAAATTTGAAGCAATTTGAACAGAACCATGAACAGGCAGTAAAGCTATTGGATTTAGGAATATTGCTAACAAACCTAAAAACACAGCCCCTCCTCCTATACCAAATGCTGCAGATATAAAAGAAGTGAACATACTTGAGAAAATAAGAAAAATAATACTAAACTCAGATAACTCTTCTGGAAAAGTGATATAAAGAAGATCCATGTAATCTTCACTTTTCTGTAAAAGGTGGTGGTATAAAATATCTTGGTAATTCCCCAATACTATTTATATCAATTTCCAAT
>QCNM01000061.1 GCA_003210115.1 SAR116 cluster bacterium AG-426-A06
TTAAACTTTGGTTGGGCTCAAGCAATTGGAGATAATGACGGACAATCAGCTGCTGGCAATAACAGTGATGGTAGAGGAGGATCTTCTCGCGCCTGGTTTCAGGTTATTTTTAGGTTTTAAAAATGACCTTTTTCAAGGGCAAAATATGTAAACTAATTGCTATAAATTCTATAGTATTTTCATGTTTTATTTTTGATGGTAATTCTCAAGAACTTCCTGAAAACCCCTCTGTTACTCACGGTAATGCTTCTTTTGAAAAAGTTGGTAATAATCTGACGATTAATCAAAGCACTCAAAAACTTATAACAAATTGGTCATCATTCAATATTGGAAAGGCAAATCAAGTTGAATTTAAACAACCAAGTTCTATTTCTACTGCCCTAAATAGGGTTCAATCTAGTGATCCAACTCATATTTATGGAAGTTTGAAATCAAATGGTCAGCTTGTCTTGATTAATCCAAGTGGCGTTTTATTTCACAATGGATCAAAAGTAGATGTGGGATCAATAATTGCCTCAACATTAAATTTGAAGGATGGAGATTTTATCAATGATAAATTTGTTTTTCAAAAAAATGGGTTATCTGGTGTTGTAAATAATCATGGAGAAATTAAGGCTTTTGAAGGAGGAACTATAGCTTTAATAGCTCCTCAGATACAAAATAAAGGAAAAATTGAAACAGCAAATGGAACTGCAGCTTTAATTTCAGGTGAAAGGGTTAGTTTAAGCCTAAATGGAAATAATTTAATCCAATATTCGATCGAAAGAGGGGTTTTAAACTCTCTAATTGATAATAAACAGGCCATTAAAGTTAATAATGGAACAATAATTTTATCTGCAAAAGGAGTAAAGGAAGTTAAAAATGCAGTTGTTAACAACTCAGGTACATTAAGAGCTGATGGTATAATCAAGCAAGGTGGTAAGATTTTTCTTACCGCTAGAAACGGAAAAATAACAAATACTGGGACAATTGCAGCTAATTCTGATGACAATAAAGGGGGTTTAGTTAGAGTTACTGCTGAAAAAATTGAAATCAATGATAATTCATCTATCGAAACTCTTGGCCAAAATTCAGGTGGATTAATTGAAATTGGAGGAAGTTGGCAAAATAACAACAAAGACGTTTATCAAGCAACTGAAACAACAATATCTGAAGGTGTATCATTAGATGCATCAGCTTATGATTTTGGAGATGGTGGTGAAATTGTTGTTTGGTCAAATATTCATGATTCAAACTCAAAAACAATTGTTAAAGGGTCTTTGAAAGCTGACGGTGGTAAATTTAAAGGAAATGGAGGTGGAATTGAAACTTCAGGTTATTCTCTAGATATAGATAGTATAAAAATTTCTACAAAATCTAATACAGGAAAAAATGGTCAGTGGCTTATTGATCCTTTTAATATAACAATTGGATCTGGAAGTGATTTAAACTCTGGATCGAGTCCAAATTTTGCGTCTGATGGAGATAATGCTTTTATTAATGTCTCAACATTAGAAACAGCATTATCTTCAAGTAATGTAACTGTTCAAACTGGTGGTTCGAGTTTTCAAAATGGTGATATTACAATTCAAAGCACAATATCATCAAGTAGTTCGAATGATTTAACCTTAGATGCTTCAAATGATATTATTTTAAATGCAGATATAACAAGAACAGGAAGTGGTGGGTTAATACTTGAGCCTGATGGCAACGATGTAAGTGGTAGTGGAACTATAAGATTATCAGCCGGTAGCAGCATATCGACTTCAAATAATGCTAATGTTAGTAATAATATTCAGTTAAATGGTTCTGGTAATATTGATTTTACTGGCACTGGAACGACTAGTTATTCGGGAGTAATTTCTGGGTCAGGAAATCTTAGAAAAACAGCTTCAGGGATTGTTAATTTAAACGGCTCAAATACATACACAGGTGATACAGATATACAAAATGGAACATTAAGAGTAAACGGGTCTTTATCTGATAATTCAGAGGTAAATGTTGGTTCGTCTGGAATTTATCGTGTTCAAAATAGTCATAGAATAGCATCTTTAACTGGAGATGGTAGTGTAATTATCTTATCTGGTCGTACTCTCTCGACTGGATCCTCAGGAAATAATACTTTCAACGGTATTATTTCAGGTTCAGGTGGTTTAACTAAATTAGGTTCAGGTACTTTTACTTTGAATAATGCTAACACTTATTCTGGTACGACAACAGTTTCCGAAGGAACGCTAACAGTTCAAGGTACTTTATCCAATAATTCAAATATTTCAGTCGCATCAGGTGCAACCTATACACTTAATAATGATGATACAGTTGGATCATTGTCAGGAGCAGGAAATATTTCTGTACCCTCTGGTATAACATTAACCTCAAACGCCGGAAGTAGCTCAACATTTTCTGGAAATTTATCTGGTGACGGCTCTTTTATAAAAGATGGTTCTGGTATTTTAACTTTATCTGGAGCTAATACAATAACTGGGTCAACAACAATTAAACAAGGTTGGATCAGCATAAGCGCCGACAATAATTTAGGGACTGCTCCAGGTACTGTATCTTCTTCGCATTTAGTTTTGAATGGAGGTGGGCTTCAAACTACAGCTGATTTTTCTTTAAATTCAAATAGAGGCATTAACTTAGGCTCAAACAATGGAAGTATTTCAACAAATTCGTTAACTACTTTTACCTATGCAGGCAATATTGGAGGAAGTGGTGATCTAACTAAATCTGGTAATGGGGTATTGTTATTAACAACATCAAATAATTATTCAGGCACAACCACTATCAGTTCCGGATCTTTAAGCATTGATAATGACGATAAACTTGGAACTGTGCCTGGTTCACCAACAGCAGGTCACTTAATTTTAAATGGTGGTACTTTACTTGCAAATTCTACATTTACGTTAAATAGCAATAGGGGAATAAATTTAAGTAATAATTCCAATGTAGAAGTGGCTGATACAATTACATTAAGCTATGACGGTATTATTGCAGGTAGCAGAGATCTAACAAAATTAGGTTTAGGAACTTTCCTACTATCAGGAGCAAGTAGCTACTCCGGTGACACGAAAATCAATGCAGGCACGTTACAGATAACTGGAACTTTAGCTGATACAACAGATGTATCTGTGTCCTCAGGAGCAATTTATGATGTTGATGCAACGGATACAATTAACTCACTACAAGGAGCAGGTAATGTTGAACTAGCAAATGGTGCAACATTAACAACGGGTGATAACGGAAATGATACTGTTTCAGGTGTTATAAGTGGATCAGGTAACTTAACTAAAGCTGGTTCAGGAACATTAACATTATCTGGAACAAATACGTTTACTGGATTGACCACTATTTCTGCAGGTAAGCTGAGTATTAGTGCTGACAGTGGTTTAGGAGCAGCCCCAGGCTCGCCATCAGCAGGTCATTTAACATTAAATGGAGGAACTTTAGAATCTACAGCTGACTTTACGCTTAATTCAAATCGAGGTATTGCTCTTGGTGCAAGTAATGGAATAATTGATGTTAATTCAGGTACTACCTTAACCTATGGCGGTATTATGGCTGGCTCAGGGACGTTAACAAAAGTAGATTCTGGTACTTTAACCCTCTCAGGCGTAAACACTTACTCAGGCTCAACAACAATTAATGGTGGAACTGTTAGTATTAGTGCTGACAGTGGTCTAGGATCAGCTCCAGGTTCAGCTACAGCAGGTCATTTAACGTTAAATGGTGGAACGTTACACTCTTCTGCTAATTTTACACTTAATTCAAACCGAGGAATTGCTCTTGGTACAAGTCACGGAACGATAAATGTTGATGGATCTAGAACCTTAACTTATGGCGGTATCATTGCTGGTTCTAACAATCTAACGAAGTCAGGAGACGGTATTTTATTACTGTCTGGAGCAAATACTTACTCTGGAGATACGATAATTAGTGATGGAACACTGCAAATAACAGGAACTTTAGCTGATACAACCGACGTATCTGTAACTTCTGGGGCAATTTATGATGTTGATGCTACTGATACCATTCAATCTTTAAGCGGAGCAGGTAGTGTTGAGCTTGCAAATAGTATTACTTTGACGACCGGTGATAGCGGAAATGACACATTTTCCGGTGTTATAAGTGGTTCTGGTAATTTAGCAAAGGCAGGTTCTGGAACATTTACTCTGTCTGGGGTAAATACTTACTCAGGTACTACAGCAATTAATGCTGGTACATTAAATATATCAGGTCAATTAGGCTCAGGAACCTATGCAAGTAATATTTCAAATTCAGGTTTGCTAAATTATACTTCTTCTTCGGATCAAACATTATCAGGAGTAATTAGTGGAACAGGAGCGCTAACAAAATCAACTTCAAGTTCGAGTACTTTAACTTTATCAGGTACTAGTACATATTTGGGGTCAACGACTATTACATCCGGTACAATAAGTGTTTCTTCCAGTGACAATCTAGGCGCAAATCCTGGAACTTTTGATGCAGATAACATTATTTTGAATGGAGGAACTCTTAAAGGTAATGCTTCATTTACTCTTGGAAGCAATAAAGGAATTAA
>QCNM01000062.1 GCA_003210115.1 SAR116 cluster bacterium AG-426-A06
ATAAAAGTATATTTATATGTATGAAAATTATTATAAGCTTAATTTTATTTATTTAATTTTTTAGAAATAAATCTGTAATAAAACCTATGTATAAGGATTTTAAATTAATTCTAAAAAATTCTATTTAGATATGGATAAGTATCAAAATAAAAATTATAGAGCTATTTGGATTTCTGACATTCATTTAGGTTCAACTGGTGCACAAGCTGAACATCTTGTTGAATTTTTAAAATATAATGAAAGTAAATATCTATATTTAGTTGGTGATATTATAGATGGGTGGCGTTTAATGAAAAAGTGGTATTGGCCTCAATCACATAATGATGTTATCCAAAAAATTTTAAGAAAAGCTAGAAAAGGCACAAAAATTACATTTATTCCAGGCAATCACGATGAAGGGGCAAGAACTTTTTTAGGTATTGCATTTGGTGATATTAAGATAAAAAATGAGGCTTTTCATATAACTGCAAAGAAAGAAAAATTATGGATAGTTCATGGTGATCTTTTTGACGAAGTAATGCAACATGCCAGATGGCTAGCATATTTAGGAGACTCAGCATATACTTTTCTATTATGGCTAAATAGGTGGTTTAACAAAATAAGACGTTTTTTTAAATTACCGTATTGGTCACTATCCAAGTATTTAAAATTAAAAGTTAAAAAAGCAGTTTCTTTTATAAATGCATTTGAAACTCTTATGGTAAAAGAGGCGTCTAGAAGAGGATGTGATGGTGTGGTATGTGGTCATATACATAAACCTGAATTGAAAACAATCAATAATAAAATTTACGCAAATGATGGTGATTGGGTTGAATCTATTTCAGCTTTAGTTGAACACCAAAATGGAGAACTGGAAATTATTAATTGGGCTGAATTGAGTCATGATCATTTATATCAAAACGATCTAACTAAAGTTAAAAAAATAGCATGAAAATTTTAATTGTAACAGACGCTTGGTATCCTCAAGTCAATGGGGTAGTAAGAACTTTAGATGAGACATCTAAGCAATTAAAGAAATTTGGTCATGAGGTAAAGTTAATTACACCAGAGGGTTTTTTAACAATACCATGTCCAACTTATCCTGAAATAAAATTATCTCTTTTCCCTGGTGCTAGAGTTTCATCTATGATCAGAGAATTTAATCCAGATCGTTTACATATTGCTACTGAAGGTCCTTTAGGTCTTTCCGCGCGTGGATATGCTAATAGAAATGGTTTAGCTTTTACATCAGCCTATCATACGAGATTTCCAGAGTATGTTCATGCAAGGACAAAACTTCCACTTAAAATTACTTATTCATTCTTAAGATGGTTTCATAATAGCTCTGATCTTGTAATGGTTCCTACAGAAGAAGTCAAAAAAGATTTAATAAAACACAAAATTAGCAACCCTAAAATATGGTCAAGAGGTGTAGATTTAGAGATTTTTAAGCCCAAAAGAGGCAGAAAAAAAAATCAAAAACCTATTATGTTAAATGTAGGAAGAGTATCTGTAGAAAAAAATTTAGAAGAGTTTTTAAAAATAGATCTGCCATATGAAAAATGGGTTGTAGGAGACGGCCCTGCATTAAGAGAATTAAAAAAAAAATACCCTAAGGTTATTTTCCATGGCGCTAAGAGTAAAGAAGAGTTGGAATACTACTATAACAAGGCGGATATATTTGTTTTTCCAAGCAAAACTGACACATTTGGCTTGGTATTATTAGAGGCTATGGCATGTGGTTTGCCTGTTGCGGCTTTCCCTATAAGTGGTCCTTTAGATGTTATTGGTAACTCAAATGCAGGTATTCTTGATTCTAACCTAAAAGAAGCATGTAAGAAGGCTTTGCTAATACCAAGAAAAGTGCCAAGAGAATACGCTAAAACATTTTCATGGGTATCAACAAGTAAAACCTTTGAGTCTTATCTGGTAAGCATAAGAAAAAAAGACACTACGTATAATATTGAAGACAATCCTCATAAGGGTAATACTGGGATTACAAGAGCATATCATGCGGCTAAAAACTCGTTGTCAGGTTTAAATTTTGCTTTGAGAGAAGAAAGTGCTTTTAGACAAGAAATGTTTTTATCAATAATTTCATTATCTATAATATTGATTGCCGAAGTTAGTACTATTGAAATCGTGCTAATGATTTTCACAACTTCCCTTGTCTTGATCATAGAATTATTAAATTCTAGTATAGAAGCTGCAATTGACAGAATATCATATGATTATCATGGTTTATCTAAAAGAGCTAAAGATTATGGATCAGCTGCTGTAATGTTAACATTAATTTTATGGGTCGTAATTCATGGATTAATTTTATTTAATAATATCCATTAAAGATGACTTGCCAATCAAAAGACTTAAAATTTCTAATTATACTCTAGCCTTATATTGACTGAATTTAAGTGTTTATAAAAATTTAACATTTTTGAAATAAAAATTTAATATAGACAAATTATGATTTTGTATGTTGAATGGTATATGCATTGACACATTGACTCCTCCTTAAGATAAATAATACATATACCATTCAAATAAAAATCTTTGTTTTTTGAAAATTTTTATTTTTAACTCAAAACAGAAAAAGTTATTTAAACAAAAGTATAAAATTTAAATAAAACTATAAAACTTCAACTCCATCAACTTATCATTATACACTTATCCATGCTTCATGGACTACAGTCATAATAATTTAATATGCACAAAAATCTATCATTGTAATGAAATCTTAACAAAAAACTATTATTTTAAATAAGAATAACGTTAACTCATAATAAAAAAGGAGTAGCTTAAATGTCAGAAGAAATAAGATGTATTAATTTAGGATATGTGGTTCCGAAAGAAAGTGCAGAAGAAGTTGAAAGTATTTTTAAAAAACACGCATCCTGGATGGAAGAGTTTTATTCAGAAAATAACGATGGTCAGGAGCACCTTTTAAATTCTTATTTCACTAAAGCACCTGAATTTGTTGATCCAACTGATCCCTCAAAGGGTGAAACTGGAAATATAGTTTTCACAATAAATGAGAGATTTACTTCATTAGAAAGTGTTCAACGTCATATAGAAAATGCTATGAAGAATGATTATTTCGAACACTTTGGTAATATACTTCACGATTATGGAAAAGTTATTAGTCCTGGTGGTATGATTTATCACTCAATAAGGTGAGACATTTACTGTATTAAAAAAATTTAAATAATAAACATACTAAATAAATATTAAAGGAGTAAGATAATGGAAGTTTTTTTTGTAGCAAAATTTACTTGTAGTTATAACGAATTGAAATCTGTATATGATGGAGATTTAGAACTAAGAAAACAATTTATGAAAGATGACATAGTTGGAAAAGTTGACGAAAATACTGCAATGATAAAGGCAACGATAACTGACCCAGAAAAAATGGAAAAGATAATGTCAGAAAGAATACCAGAAATAGCGCCTAAACTTGGACTAGAACATGAGATGTATACTTTGACTAAAATGGATAATAACTAAATAATCACAATAATAAATTGAAGTTACAATCAAGGTTTATTGTATTTGCATGTATAATCAGCTTAAATATTAACCATTTTATTTAGAAACGTTTACCTTTAATTTCAAACAAATTTACCAAACACTAATTGCACCAACCCATCAATGAACCCTGGTCAGTGATCAATGGACCACGGTCAATGGGCAGCCATCCCCTGACCATTGATTAATGTTGATTAGGAAAAGGGTGCAGTAACCTCCCCCACTTTAAAAATTTTTTGGGACAAGATTATAATTTATCTATTTATTGATTGAAATTAAAAACTTACGTATTATTTCATCTGACATCCTATCTTCATTACAATTAAATCTTTATAAAAATTTACAATCAATTAAAATTTTATCAAAAGTTCAAAAGTAAGCTTATCATTTGATAAGACTAAATTAAAATCTTAGGTTAAAATTAGTGAAAAAGAACTTAATAAAAATAGCATATTCATTTGCAGAGGAACGCCACTATGGTCAAGTAAGAAAAGGAAATAAAGGTATTCCTTATTTTGAACATATTAAAGAGGTTGTAGCACTTGTAAAAATTTCATCAACAAAAAAAAATGATTCGATCATTATAGCATCTTACCTTCACGATGTTGTTGAAGATCGCAAAGCAACAAGAAAAGAAATTAAAGATTTATTTGGACACGATGTTGTTGAACTAGTTGAAGAAATGACAGATAAACCCTTCTGTTCTGAAGCCGAAAGAAGGTCAAATCAAATAATGGCGGCTAAAATTATGTCAATTGACGCCTCCTTAATTAAACTTGCGGA
>QCNM01000063.1 GCA_003210115.1 SAR116 cluster bacterium AG-426-A06
TACCCTTCTCTAATTGGAGAAAATTTAGGACATCTAACTTTAAAATTCTCTATGCCAATATCTCAATTCATAAATATATCGGCTGTAGGTAATAAAAAAAATATTGATGACAATGAAGCTATTAAAGGAGAATTTCTTGCTCAAAGAAATTTAATTAGGAAACATGCTATTGGCCTAGCAAAATATACATTAATGGGTCTAGTTAGGGCAGAAATCAAATCAAGACTTTTAAAAGGTTCTGTTATTGATAAAGAAATACTTGATATCAAAGAAGGACTTGGAGATCCTGCTTATACTTCTCTGCAGCCTATAGTTTGCAATATAAGAAATTGTGAGCCAGGTGGAAAAGATATTCCAATTTCTGACATTGGGGATGATTTTAGAACTACTACTGGGGTCTATAATGTAACACTTTCTCAAAAACATCTATTGTGGGTTGTTGACGGACAACATAGGAGAGAGGGATTTGATATGGTTCTAGACTTCCTAAAAAAAGTTACTAATACTTATAGATATCCTGAAAAAGGTCTTTATAAACCAGAAAACTATAGTAAAGGTGAATTAATTTCTGAAAAAATAAGTGATTTTTGGTTGGCTATTAAGGAAATAGCAACAGGAAGATCTACTATTGCTATTGAATGTCATGTGGGATTAAATGAAAAAGAGGAACAACAATTATTTTTTGATTTAAATTCCAAAACAAAAAAAGTTGTCCAGTCTCTTGCGCATCAATATGATCACACAGATCCAATAAATAAATATGTAACTTACAGTTTAATTAATGGTGGAATTTTATCTTTTCAACCAAAAGATAGAGATATAACTGATTGGAAAAATGATGATGGCTCTTTGGCAAGAAAAGATATTAATTCTGTCACTTGTTTACTTTGTTTAGGCAAATCAAATTCGATAGGCTCTACTCCAGCACAAATTAATAGCAGAACTTCTATTATGGATAATTTTTGGAAAATAATAATGGATATGCCATATTTTGGAGAAGAAAATGCTAAATCAAATACATTGCTAGCTCAGCCGGTTGTATTAAAAGCTTTGGCAAAACTTTGTTATGATTTATATTTTGGTCACACTTCAATTCAAAATATAGAACATTACAAAAAATATATTACAAGTCTAAAAAATAATGAAATTAGTTTTTCTCACGATGAAAAAATTTGGACTGCCTTGTTTATGAAAACAAATAAAGAAAGAGCTGAAAAATTTAAAGGCATAGAAAATTATGTTTACATTCCAAGTGAAACTAACCTTGATGCTGGTGTACATGACACTACTAATAATTGGATCAGATTTGGAAATAGACATAATGACATTTTTCCAAGATTAGGTGATATCATTAGATGGAAGTTAAATTTAAATCCCAGACCTTCTGTTACAAAAGCTATAAACGAAGCTTTGGAGAATGAATAAATGAAAAATTTAAATTTATATGAAAAATATAATCGTAAAGAAATTCATGATTATTTTGATCCTAATAGCAAATTCACTCCTAATGCAGGTACTTGGGGGTTGCAAGGGCCAGTATATATTCCTAATACAAATCATGACTATGTTTTTTTTGTCACTTATGGCCAAACCCAAGGAAATCATATTTTCCAAGAAGCTATAAATAAAGAAGGCATACTTAATTGGCAATCTCAACCAAGACAACATTTAAATGAAAAAAGAGTGTTGAGATGGATCAATCAAAATAATTACAATGACAATATCTATTTATTTATTAGGGAAAAGAAAGGTATACCATATACCTATATGGGAAAATTAAATTATCTTTCGCATGATAATTTTAAAGAGTATCCAGTATGGTTTCAATTTAAATTAAAAAACTGGGATTATAATGCTGCAACTAAAAATTTTGTAAGAAATTCAACCAACATTGCCACCAATAAATTATCTTTTGATACGGTTCCCAAAAAAAGAAAAGTAACAGAGAATTATGTTAAAAAACCTTCAGATAATCATCTATTAAATATGATCATAGAAAACCCACATCTGATTGATGCAGGAGAAGGTTATAGGTATGAAATAAATTATGTGTTTGATACAGGAGATGAGGCCGACCTGATATTTTTTGGCCCTGGTAGGGAAATAAAAATTGTTATTTTTTGTTCAGATGAAAATGAAGTTGCATATATTCAAGCTGTGAAATGTAAATTATTTAAATTTCAAATGTGCTACGAAAAAGAAGAAGAGGAGACTTCTGAATTTATACAATGTTATTTAATTACTAAAAAGAATATTAATAAAAATACACAGAATTTTTGTAATAAGCATGATGTAAATATACTAACTGTATAAATAAAACAAATACTTTACGAACATTTAAGATTTGTTTTAATAATAAAAAATTCATTTTTTTTCTAACTTAATTCATGAATATTTTTTTAAATAAATTTATATCATTCCTTTTTTATTAGCATTTAAATCGTAAATATTATTTAAATATGTTTTTGAAACATCCCAATAATCCAAAAATGCTATAGTTGAACTTTTATACTCAGCTCTCTCTCTTACGTAAGACTCTAGATTATCAATACTAGTATTAAATTCATACTCATCAATATAACCTACAACCAACCAATATCTTAAATAAATCACAAACAATAGTACATTAGTAGCCTCCATAGTTGATCTCCATTTTTCATTTTGTTGATAAAAGTTTTGTTGAGGGTTTAAAGGACTAAAATTTAAATTCATACCAAAACCTAAATCATTTTTGATATAATTTATGAAATTTTGAGTATTATCTTCTTCAATATCAAAATAATCCAATATACCAAATATATTATCATTTTGAGATAGAAACACACCATTAACTAGAGCACAAATTTTAATGTTTTTTTTGAGTTGAGCTTTATTCGCAACTACCAATTTAGTGCTTTGATTAAAATAATGTAAACCAAGATCATAAATAAAGTTTTTGTTAAGATGGGGCTCGTAGACATTTATTTCAGGATAGTCCAAATAAAATATTTTTTTTCCATTGAAATATTTTTTTTCAATTAATGAATGACCTGAAATAATAACAATATCGTTCGAAAAATTATTTCTTGGTTTTTCTTCAAAAGGATCATCGTTATTTTCTTTTTTGACAAATGCGACATCAAATATATATGTTTTTTTCATAATATCACTGTACCAGCATTATATCTTCAAAGAATGAGGATGATTTATTCAAAAACTCCCTAAGATGTGGCTTTTTTTCACTTTCTTTTTCTAAAAATAATTTAAAATGATCACAGCTATCTTTATATGAAATCTTAGTTATAGCACCACTTATAAAAGCCCACCTTAGATAAATAGCATATAAATTCAAAACATCCGTTTCACAATAATTCGCAATTTCTTTAATTTTACCATCCTTATATAGTTCGTCTACATCCTTACCAGAAACATCTACTTTACCAGCTAGACCAATAGCTTTAGAAATTAAGTCTTGTTTACTTCTGACGCTAGCTCCAAATGCGGCCATAACATCCATTAAATCTAAATGCCAGTTTTCGGAATATCTTTGTCTGTAACTATTCCATTTGTCACCAGTTTGAAACCACGCTGTTATAGGAATATTAAATTTAAAAGCTCTATGCAGTAAAACCTGCATATCAAAAGACCTGCCGTTCCAAGTAATAATTTGAGGATTTTTTGTTTCTATAATTTCCCAAAATTTTTCTAACAATTGTTTTTCGTCACCAGTACCACAACATAAATACCTAATGCTTGGCACAATTAGACTATTTAACTCTAAGTTCTCTACTGAAATTATACCAATCGCAATAATTTTCCATGCTATTGGATCAGGCCAACCGTCATGTTCTATTGAATGATTAGATAAAATTGTATCATCAATAACAGTTTCTATATCAACTATAATTTTTGATCTCATCACATTCTCCTCTTTTTTTTAAGCAAATTAAAAGCATTGTTCCATGAATCGAATTCTGCACCAGGTAGATTAAATTGTTTTCTAGACCAACTTAAATATCTTTGAACGCCATATGAAAAAATGACTTTTCTATCTGATATCGAAACACATGCTGATATATCAAAATCATTTTCTTTATATTCATAAACCCCAGTTCGCGATGCATGATAACCTCTTGTAAAAGTAAAGTTTATCC
>QCNM01000064.1 GCA_003210115.1 SAR116 cluster bacterium AG-426-A06
GTTTGGAATTTATGTGGATGGTCATCCTGATTTAAGGAGAATACTGACAGATTACGGTTTTCAAGGGCATCCTTTAAGAAAAGATTTCCCACTAACTGGATTTGATGAAGTGTCCTACGAAACAGATAGTAGAAAAGTAGTTTATAATAAAGTTAAACTTACTCAAGACTATAGAGATTTTGACTTTAATTCACCATGGGGTGCTGAAGATTCAATAGAGGATGAAAAAAATAATGACTGATACTAAGATAAAGCCAATCACCATGAATTTTGGCCCTCAGCATCCTGCTGCTCATGGTGTATTAAGATTAGTTATGGAAATGGACGGAGAAATAATTAAAAGAGCAGATCCTCATATTGGATTACTTCATAGAGGTACTGAAAAACTTATAGAAAATAAAACATACGTTCAGGCTTTACCTTATTTTGATAGATTGGACTATGTATCTCCAATGAATCAAGAACATGCTTATGCTTTAGCAATTGAAAAATTATTAAATGTAAAGGTACCACTTAGAGGGCAATATATAAGAGTATTATTTTGTGAAATTGGAAGAATTTTAAATCACATTTTGAATATTACTACTTTTGCTATTGATGTTGGTGCTATGACACCTTTGTTATGGGGTTTTGAAGAGCGAGAAAAACTCATGGAGTTCTATGAAAGAGTTTCAGGTGCAAGACTTCACGCTTCTTACATAAGACCAGGTGGTGTACACCAAGATCTTCCAGATGGATTGCTTGAAGATATAGACGTTTGGGCTGATCAATTTGTTAATTTTATTGATGATGTAGAGACTTTATTGACTGAGAACAGAATTTTTAAACAAAGAACTGTTGATATTGGAATTGTTTCAAGGGATGAAGCTCTGTCATTGGGTTTTTCAGGAGTTCTATTAAGAGCTTCTGGAGTTAAATGGGACTTAAGAAAATCTCAACCTTACGAGGTTTATGAAAAATTAGAGTTTGACATTCCAATTGGTAAAACAGGTGATTGTTATGCTAGATATTTAGTGAGAATGGAAGAAATGAGGCAATCATTAAAGTTAATTAAGCAAGTTGTTAATAAAATTCCAAATGGAGATTATATCACAGAGGATAAAAAAATTGCTCCACCAAAAAGAAGTGAAATGAAAGGCTCTATGGAAGCCCTAATTCATCATTTTAAGCTCTATACTGAAGGTTTTAGACCTCCAAAGGGTAGAACATATACTTGTGTAGAAGCTCCTAAAGGTGAATTTGGGGTAATATTAGAATCAGATGGTTCAAATAAACCTTATCGTTGTAAGATTAGAGCACCAGGTTTTTACTCTCTAGCTGCGTTAGATCATCTTTCTAAGGGGCACATGCTTGCCGATTCTGTGGCAATAATTGGATCATTAGACATTGTTTTTGGTGAAATAGATAGATGAAAAAAAAACAATTAAAAGATGATAACTACAAGCTTTCTAATATTGATCAAGTTAAAGTTAATGAAATTTTAGATAAATACCCATCAAATAGAAAAGCAAGTGCTGTAATACCTTTACTTCATTATGTTCAAAAAAAATCTGATGGTTGGCTGCCAGTACCAGAACTTGAAAGGGTAGCTGAAATATTAGATATGCCATATATGAAGGTTTATGAAGTTGCTTCCTTTTACACAATGTTTAATTTGAAGCCAGTTGGTCAAAAATTACTTCAACTATGTCACACTACACCATGTTGGTTAAGAGGTTCAGATCAGATAGAAAAATCAATATTTGATACACTCAAAATCAAAAATGGAGAGACTACTCATGATAATATGTTTACTCTAATGAAAGTAGAATGTCTTGGAGCCTGTGTAAATGCACCAATACTTCAAATTAATGACGATTATTATGAAGATTTAGATTATAAAACTACAAAAGAGTTATTAAATAAAATCAAAACAAAGAAAACTATTAAACCTGGTTCAGTTATTGGAAGAAAATCATCTGAACCATATGAAGAAAATGGGAATAAAAATGTTACAAAATAAAGATAAAATTTTTAATAATATTTTTGGCTTTCAAAGCAATAAACTTTCTTATGCCTTAAAAAGAGGAGATTGGGATAAAACAAAGAAAATTTTATCTTTAGATCACGATGTTATAATTGAGAAAATTAAAAATTCAGGTTTACGTGGAAGGGGAGGTGCTGGTTTTTCAACAGGCCTAAAATGGTCATTTATGCCAAAAACTCTTGGAGAGCGACCTCATTACTTAGTAGTAAATGCAGATGAATCAGAGCCTGGAACATGTAAAGATAGAGATATTATTAGGCATGAGCCACACAAATTGATAGAGGGATGCTTAATAGCATCTTATGCAATGAGGGCTCATAAGTGTTATATTTATATTAGAGGTGAATTTGCAAATGAAGCTAAAATTTTACAATCAGCAATAGATGAAGCATATGAAAATAAGTTAATTGGTAAAAATGCTTGTAAAAGCGGATGGGATTTTGATTTATATCTTCATAGAGGTGCAGGAGCTTACATTTGTGGAGAAGAAACCGCTTTATTGGAATCACTTGAGGGAAAAAAGGGTCAACCAAGATTAAAGCCACCTTTTCCTGCTGGGGTAGGACTTTATGGTTGTCCAACAACCGTAAATAACGTTGAATCAATTGCTGTTGTTCCAACTATTCTCAGGAGAGGCGAATATTGGTTCTCAAAATTAGGTAAAGATAATAATACTGGAACAAAACTATTCTGCATTTCAGGTCATGTCAATAAACCATGTAATGTAGAAGAAGAAATGGGCATACCCTTGAGAGAACTCATTGAAAAACATGCAGGAGGTGTTGTTGGCAGTTGGGATAATTTGCTGGCTATTATTCCTGGTGGTAGTTCAACACCAATGTTGCCTAAACAAACTTGCGATACGATAACAATGGACTTTGATTCACTTAAAAATGCTGGAACTGGTTTAGGAACAGCCGGGGTCATTGTAATGAATAAGACCACGGATATTGTTGAAGCAATAGTTAGATTGGCTTTTTTTTATAAGCATGAGAGTTGCGGACAGTGTACGCCATGTAGAGAAGGTACTGGCTGGATGTGGAGACTACTTAAAAAAATTGCTTCTAAAGATGCAAGCCCCAAAGATATTGATAATCTTTTAGAGCTTACAAAACAAGTAGAAGGTCATACAATATGTGCTCTCGGTGATGCGGCAGCTTGGCCCATCCAAGGATTATTTAAAAATTTTAGAGATGAAATAGAAATGGGTTTAAAACTTAAAAAGATAGCAGCAGAATAAGTAAATATATGTGAAGAAATATGGACGAATTGAGAAATATTAAGATCATTATTGATGGCATTGAAATTTCAGTGCCTCAAGGATCTACGGTTTTACAAGCATGTGAAGCAGCAGGTGCTGAAATTCCAAGATTTTGTTATCATGAAAAATTATCTGTAGCAGGAAATTGCAGAATGTGTTTGGTAGAAATGGAAAAATCTCCAAAACCTATAGCTTCTTGTGCAATGCCAGCTTCTGACGGAATGGTTGTTAAAACATCTTCTGAGATGGTTGAAAAGGCAAGAAAAGGTGTTATGGAATTTCTATTAATTAACCATCCTCTAGACTGTCCTATTTGTGACCAAGGCGGTGAGTGTGATCTTCAAGATCAAGCACTCTATTTTGGTAAAGGTGAAACTCGTTTTGAAAATTCTAAAAGAGCAGTATCTGACAAAAATATGGGCCCTTTAATCAAAACAACAATGACAAGGTGTATTCATTGTACAAGATGTGTAAGATTTGCTAATGAAGTGGCAGGGGTAGAAGATCTTGGAGCAACTGGTAGAGGAGAAAATGTTGAAATTTCAACATATTTAGAAAAGGCTGTAACCTCAGAATTGTCAGGAAATTTGGTTGATTTATGCCCAGTTGGTGCTTTAACTTCTAAACCTTATCAGTTTGTTGCTCGACCTTGGGAACTTACAAAAACAGAATCAGTTGATGTTATGGATGCTATAGGTTCAAATATAAGAATTGACAGTCGTGATGGAAAAGTTTTAAGAATATTACCTAAGAATAATGAAAGCATTAATGAAGAGTGGATATCTGACAAATCAAGATATGT
>QCNM01000065.1 GCA_003210115.1 SAR116 cluster bacterium AG-426-A06
CTACATTAGAAAATATCCCGGAAAATCATTAGCTGCTCACATAATTGGAAAAGTAGATATAGATGGAAAAGGTATATCTGGAGTTGAAAAAAAACTTAATAATGAACTTTCATCATCTAAAGACATCCACTTATCAATCGATAGCGGAATACAAAATATTTTAAAGCAATTACTATTAGGACAAATCATGAATTTTAAAGCTAATGCAGGTGCTGGGATAATTATGGATGCAAATAATGGAAAAATTAAAGCTATTGTTTCGCTTCCCGATTATGATAATAATCAAACTAATAATTTATCATCAAAACAAATTTTTAATAATGCTACTAAAGGACTTTATGAGTTAGGCTCTACACTAAAAATTTTTACTGCAGCAATGGCGATTGAAAGTGGAAAATTCAGAGATGATCAATTAATAGATGTTTCTTCACCAATATTACTAAGCAAAACTCAGAAAATTAGAGATATTAAAAAAATAAACTTTCCTATAAATCTTCCAGAAATCATTGTTCATTCTAGTAATATTGGGACTGCAAAAATAGCAAACTTTTTAGGACATGAGGTCCAAGATAAATATTTTAACTTGTTAGGTTTTCTTGAAAAAGTCAACATTGAAATCATAGAGACTTCATTACCAAGTATTAATAAACAAGTTCATATTTCTTCACTTATGTCTAAATCATTTGGTTATGGAATACAAATATCACCACTTCATTTAGCTAAAGCAACATCTGCTGCATTAAATGGCGGAAATTCAATTACACCTACTTTATTAAAAAAAAAAATTAGTAAAAACCACAATAAAAAGATTTTTTCGACTGAAACTTCAAGAAAATTAAGAAGTATCCTTTATCTAGTTGTAAATGACAAATATGGAACTGGGAAATTAGCTAAAAGTTACTATTATCCAGTAGGAGGAAAGACTGGAACTGCAAAGAAATTAATTGATGGAAGATATTCTGAAACTGAAAATATTGTTGCCTTTACTGGAGGATTCCCCATAAACAAACCCAAATATGTTTTTACAATTGTTATAGACGGACCTAAACCTCAAAAATTCTCAGCTAATAGAAATACCGCAGGGTGGGTAATTGCACCGATGGTTGGAAAACTAGTAAATAGGATTGCTCCTATTTTAAATATAGAGCCATTAAATTTAGATCCATCAGATTTAGGCTTAAAAAAATATAAAATAAGAGGAGCAACTCTTTAAATGAAATTTTGGGAATTAATTAATAGAAGTAATTTCTTAAAAGAAAAGTTTGAAAACATAGAAGATTATTTTAAAAAGGTAGAGATTGATGGCATTACAAACAATAGTAAGAATGTTAAAAATAATTTTATATTTTTTACATTTAGCGGAAACAAAACGAACGGAAATTTGTATATTAATGAAGCAAGAAAAAATGGAGCAAAAATTGTAATATCTGAAGAAAAAGAAGGTAAAGATGTAATTAATTTATCAAGTAAAGATTACTCTATAGTTTACTCTCATTTGTGCTCATCATTTTACAATAAAAAACCAAAAAATATAATTGCTGTAACAGGAACAAATGGTAAAACTTCTGTTACAGATTTTTGTCGTCAAATATGGAATTTTTACGGCTTAAAGTCAGCATCTATTGGTACTTTAGGACTAAGAGATAGCTCAAGTAAACATTACCATAAGATTAGAGAAAACCTTACTACTTTAGATTCAAGTGAATTAAACAGACAATTATCTAAATTATGTGATAAACAAATATCATACGTTGCGTTAGAGGCATCCTCTCACGGAATAATTCAAAATCGTTTAGATGGGATAAGCCTTAATGGAGCTATATTTACAAATCTTTCCCATGATCATCTAGATTTTCACAAAAATATGGAACACTATTTCAGTGCTAAAAAAAAATTATTTACTGAGCATTTAAAAGATGGAAGTTGTGTTTCAATTAACTTAGATGATCACTATGGTATGCAACTATACAATGAAATTAAAAATAAAAATTTAAAATTTATGAATTTTGGATTTAATGAAAAAAGTGAACTAAAATTAATTAAAATTAAAAAAATTAAAAAAATTTGGCAGTTAGAAATTTTATATAAAAACAAATTATATAAAATTGACATTGGTTTAGTTGGACATTTTCAAATTTATAATGCATTAGCTGCAGCTTCTATTTGTTTAGGGCTAGGATTAGAACAAGATTCTATTTTCAAATCTTTATCGTATCTACAAACTGTCCCAGGAAGAATGCAAATAGTTAATCATCCATTATGTAAAGCAACAGTAATTGTTGATTACGCTCACACCCCAGATGCTCTAGAAAAGACAATATTAGCAGTTAAAAAAATGAATGTTAGTGGAAAAATTTATACATTATTTGGTTGTGGAGGTGAAAGAGACCACGAAAAAAGATCAAAAATGGGTGAAGTAGCTTTTAAGAATTCTGATTTCACTATAATTACTGATGATAATCCTAGAGAAGAAGATCCATCATTAATTCGAAAATCAATTATAAATAAAAATCCATTAGCTATTGAAATTCCTGGAAGAGATGTAGCAATTAAAAAAGCTATTAGTTTTTTAAAAGATGATGATATTTTAATTATTGCTGGGAAAGGTCATGAACAAACTCAAACAATAGGAATTGAAACTTTACCCTTTGACGATGTTTCAGTTGTTAAAAATACATTTGATAATCTTAATCCGTGAGTACTAATATTAAAAAAGAAATTTTGTGGACAAAACATGAATTAATGAATGCTTCTAAAGGTAAAGATATAACCGCAAAATTTTTAAATAACAAAAAAATAACTGGAATAAGTATAGATACACGTTCTATTGAACTAAATGATTTATTTATAGCAATAAAAGGAAAAAATTACGATGGGCATGACTTCTTAGAACTAGCAGTAAAAAAAGGAGCTTCAGGGGTTATTGTATCATGCAAAGATAGTGCCATAAAATATAATGGATTATTTGTAAAAAATACACATGCAGCATTAATAAATTTTGCTGAGTTTAGTAGAAATAGATTTAGAGGGAAAATAGTTGGCATTACTGGTTCAAACGGAAAAACAACTACTAAAGATATGGCAAAAATTATCTTTAGTGAATTTGGTAAGACTTTTGCTACTCCTGGTAACAATAATAATATTATTGGATTATCTCTCTCATTAATGAAACTACCATATAATTTTCAATATTGTATTTTAGAACTTGGTATGAACAAAAAAAATGAATTAAAAAAACTGTCTTCAATTGCAAAGCCCAATTTAATAATAATTAGTAATGTTTCAAATAATCATCTTGAAAATTTTAAATCAGAAGAGGACATAGCGTTAGCTAAAAGTGAGATATTTCATGGATTAAAAAAAAACGGCCCTATAATTCTCAATTACGACAATAAATGGTTTAGCTTTCTTGAAAATATTGCCTTAAATTATACAGATAAAATAATACCATTTGGAATTAAAAAATCTATTTTCTCCATTTTTCGAGAAAAAGGCACTTTTTTGATTAAATCAGAAAATTTCAAAACTAACCTTAACCACCTTCCACATCATTTTGCTTTGAACCTTTTAAGTATATTAACTGCTGTAAAATTTTTGAAACTTGATTTAAATAAAATAACAAATAAAATTAAATATCTTTCACCTTCAGATGGAAGAGGAAACCAGTTTAAATTAAGAATAGATGTTAATAAAACTATAACTGTGATCAATGATGCTTACAACTCAAGTCCACACTCTTTAGAGACTTCTCTAACAAATCTATTTAAGAATAATTCAGATAAATACGTTCTAATTATAGGTGATATGCTTGAATTAGGACCAAATTCTTATTCCTATCATAAAAAAATTGTGCCTTTTGTAAAAAGACTCAATCCAAAAACTTTAATAACTTTAGGAAATGAATCTAAAGTTTTATCAGATAATTTAAAAAATAACTATTTCTGTAAACATTTTAAAAATGTT
>QCNM01000066.1 GCA_003210115.1 SAR116 cluster bacterium AG-426-A06
CTTTACTAACTGGTATATTCATAGGGAGATATTATGCCTTTGTATGAGAGTGTAATTATCTGTAGACAAGATATTACTAAAAATCAATTAGATATTATTATATCCGAATTTAAAAAAAATATCGAAAATGAAAAAGGAAAATTATTAGCTGAAGAATATTGGGGCTTAAAAAATCTAGCCTACGAGATAAATAAAAATAAAAAAGCTCATTACACTATGCTTATAATTGAAACTCATCCTGATAAAATAGATGAATATGAAAGAAAATTGCGTCTTCATGAAGACGTTATTCGCTTCATGACTATTAAAATTAAAAAATTTGATGGTCAAAAGTCAAAAATGGTTGAGACAATCGACAATGAAAATTAAATTATTATTTTTTAGGTGATCTATGACACAATTGAAAATTACAAAAGAAGCGGTTAGAAGACCTTTTCTTAAGAAACGAAAATCATGTCCATTTTCTGGTTCAAAAGATAAAATTGACTATAAGGATATAAAAACATTAACAAAATTTGTTTCAGAAAGAGGTAAAATTATACCTTCTAGAATATCTGCAGTTTCAGCAAAAAAACAAAGAGAACTATCTAAAGCAATCAAGAGAGCAAGATATATTGGTTTGATGCCATACGTTGTTAAATAAGGAATAATATATGAATATAATATTATTAGAAAAAATAAAAAAACTTGGTGACATTGGTGACGAAGTTTCAGTTAAATCAGGATATGCAAGAAATTTTTTGGTTCCAAATAAAAAAGCTTTATATGCAACATCAGAAAATAGAAAATATTTTGAAGAGAAAAAGACTGATATTAAAACTCAAAATGAGAATTTAATTAAAGATGCAAATAAAAAATTAAAAACTCTTTCTGGTCAAGAGGTAACATTAATAAGGGCAGCTAGTGATACTGGTCAATTATTTGGGTCAGTTAGCACCAAAGATATTGTAAATAGTTTGGCTGAAAAAAATATTTCAATTTTAAAAAATGAAATAGATTTAAATAAATCTATTAAAAATTTAACATATGAAAAAGTTACTATAAACCTTCATCCCGAAGTTTCTTGTGAAATAATACTTAATGTTGCACGTTCATCTGAAGAAGCATCTACTCAAAAAAAAATTGGTAAAGCTATTACTGGAAATTCTGATGATGAAGATAATAAAAAAGAATTAATTGAAGAATTATCAGTTCAAAATGAAACATCAACAAATGATAAACAAAATACAAGACCTCAAACAATTGAGTTAGTAAATGAAGAGGATAATAAAAAAGTATCGGAACCTTCAAATAATAAAAATGAAGCATCTGATACTGATGCAACTAGTTAATAAAGTTTCTTTAACTGAACAAATTTTTTAATTAGATGTATGAAATACTAATTTACACAATCATTACCTAAAAATTATAAATTTGAAACGTTTAATCTTTAGATTATTAATTATTATGTTAATATTTAAATATGAGTGTTGAAGAAAATTCTTTCAATTTAATTAACTTAAATAATAACAATAAAATCAACTCTGATGATAAAACCTCCATGCCCTATAATTTGGAAGCAGAGCAGAGTCTACTAGGCGCAATCCTTTTTGACAACACTACTCTTGAAAAAACAATGGATTTGATAAAAGATTATCATCTCTACGAACCATTACACCAAGAAATATATCAAGCATGTTTGATACTTTTTGATAATAATAAACTCGCAGAACCAACTACTTTAAAAGGTTATCTTAGAGATAAAAATCCTAATAGAAAAATTGATATATTTGATTATTTAAACAAACTAAAAGGTAGTGTATTATCAATTTCAAATATTAATTCTTATGCTAACGAGATTAAAAATTGCTATCTAAGAAGATGCTTAGTAAGAATTTCTGATGATATTAAGGAGAATTCTCTAAATATAAAAATAGATGCTTCTCCTGAAGATTTGATTGAAAAAGCAGAAGAAAGTTTATTCAATTTAGCTGAAAAAGATAAAGTTGATAATGGACCTCAAAAATTTCAAGTTACTCTAAAATTAGCTACAGAGTTAATAAATGACGCTTATATGAGAGGTTCAGAATTGCCAGGTGTAGATACTGGCTTTAAAAGATTAAATGGATTTTTAGGAGGATTAAACAAATCTGATTTAATTGTTTTGGCAGGTAGACCTTCTATGGGAAAAACTGCACTTGCAACTAATATTGCCTTTAAAGCAGCAAAATCAAGTTTAGAGAACAAGGAACCTGTTTTGTTTTTCTCATTAGAAATGTCATCTGAACAATTAGCTCAAAGAATTTTGTCAGAACAATCTGGAATTGATTCTCACAGGATTAGGAAAGGTGAGATAAATGAGAATGAATTTTCTAATATAGTTAAAACTCAAAACCTTATTCAAGAAACACCATTTTATATTGATGACACACCTTCTTTATCAGTTAGTCAGATGGCTTCAAGGGCGAGAAGATTAAAAAGAACTGAGGGATTAAAATTAATAGTCATAGATTATATACAACTTATTCAATCTAAAAATCCTCGGGGACCTGAGTTCCGAGTGCAAGAAGTTTCTGCAATAACAAGACAACTTAAAGGTCTTGCAAAAGAATTAAATATTCCAATTCTTGCTCTATCACAATTAAGTAGAGCTGTAGAACAACGAGAAGACAAGAGACCTATATTAGCGGATTTAAGAGAATCTGGTTCTATAGAACAAGATGCAGATGTGGTCATGTTTGTCTACAGAGAAGAATATTATTTAGATAAAGCTCAACCAGTCCAAAAAGAAAATGAAAATAGAGAAACTTTTTCTGAAAGATTTAAACGTTGGGAAGAAAGATGTGAATTAGCTCATGGAAAAGCTGAAATAATTGTATCAAAACAAAGACATGGTCCAACTGGAAATATACAAATTCAATTTGAATCTCAGTTCACAAGATTTTTAGATTTAATTCAAGACAATGAAAGACCTTCTAAAGATTATTGAAAATGCAATGTATTTTAGAAATATCTCTCAAAAAAATTAAATCTAATTGGGAAAAAATTAATATACACTCAAATTTTAAAGCTTCAGCTGTTGTAAAAGCTAATGCATATGGTTTTGGGCTAGAAGAAATTGCTATGGCTTTAAACTATTCAGGTTGTAACTTTTTCTATGTTGCTCAGATTGAAGAAGGTATTAAATTAAGAAATCGATTAAAATCTGATAAAATTAAAATAGGTGTTCTAGAAGGTATGCTTTATCACCCAGAAGAATATAAAAAAGATAATTTAATACCTGTAATTAATAATCTCAATCAATTGAATAATTTTGTTAATTATAAAAAATTATCTCCACAAATAAGAGGTATTTTGCACATAGATACAGGTATGAATAGATTAGGATTAGATACAAATGAACTTGACCATATTCTAGAAAATATTTCTCAAATTTCTTCAGTCAATTTTGAATTTATTATGACGCATTTTTCAAACTCTAATAATAAAGATGATAATTTTAATTACACACAATATGAAAAAATATTAAAAATAAGCTCATATTTTAAAAATAAAAAAATTAGTTTATCAAATACTGGTGGTATTTTAATAGATAAAAAATTTATACTTGATCAAACTAGACCAGGCATTGGAATTTATGGCTATGATGCCAATGGTAGAAATATAATACTTAATAAGAAAAATTTAAATTTTCCTGCCAAATTAAAAGTTCCCATTCTTCAAATAAGGTTTGCTAAAAAAGGTGATAAAGTTTCTTATGGTAGAACAGAAACACTTAATCGAGATAGCAAGCTAGCAACTGTTGGCATAGGATATGCTGATGGTATTTTAAAAATTTTAAATAATAATATAAGTTTAGTTATTAATGGAAAACCTTGTCGTATCATTGGATCTATTACAATGGATTCAATAATTGTAGATATCAC
>QCNM01000067.1 GCA_003210115.1 SAR116 cluster bacterium AG-426-A06
TCCTAAATCTAAATTAAATATTAATGAAATTAAAGCTAACGGTGATCCCTTTCTTCCAAGAATTTCAATGAACTTGCCGTTAATATTATCATCTAAATTAATCATACTTATAATTAAAGGAAAAATGAAACAAGAAGTTTTAAGAGATGCTTATACTAATAAAAATATACCATTGTATTATCTATTGAAAAATAGAAAAAACAACCTTCATATTGAGTTATTAAATGAATGAATTGCATCCAGAAATAAAGAAAGTGTTAGAAAGAATTATTGACCGAAGTCAAGATACTAGAAAAAAATATTTAGATAGTATTAATGATATGGAAAATAGTAGTGAAATTGATAGAAATACAATTTCTTGCTCAAACATGGCACATGTAGCAGCCTCTTCACCGAAGAGTGATCAATTAAATATATTAATGAATAAAAAGCCAAATATAGGGATTGTTTCTTCATATAATGACATGTTATCCGCTCATAAGCCTTATGAAAATTATCCAAGTATTATTAAATCAATAGCTAATCAATTTGGAGCAACAGCTCAAATGGCTGGAGGCGTCCCCGCTATGTGTGATGGAATTACTCAAGGTAGAGTAGGTATGGAGTTATCTTTAATGTCAAGAGATGTTATTGCAATGTCAACTGCTATAGCATTAAGTCATGGTGTTTATGATTCGGCAATTTGTTTGGGAATTTGTGATAAAATAATCCCAGGACTTTTTATAGGAACTTTATCTTTTGGATATTTGCCAGTTATATTCATGCCAGCGGGCCCAATGTCAAGCGGACTTCCAAATGAAGAAAAAGCAAATGTAAGAAAGGCATTTGCAAAAGGTGAGGTTAGTAGAGAAGAATTAATAAAAGCTGAAAGCAAAGCATATCATGGTGAAGGAACTTGTACATTTTATGGAACAGCTAACTCTAATCAAATCATTATGGAAATCATGGGTGTTCACATTCCAGGGGCGGCATTTGTTCATCCAAACAGTGATTTAAGACATGCCTATAATGTTCTTGCCGTTGAACAAGCTGTTAAAATAAATAGTAAAGGAAGAGATGTTAGGCCAATAGGAAAAATAATTGATGAAAGAAGTTTTGTTAATGCAATAATAGGTTTGCTTGCTACTGGTGGGTCGACAAATCATACCTTACACCTTCCAGCAATGGCAGCGGCGGCTGGCATAAAGCTTTTATGGGAAGATTTTGACGATTTATCAAAAATTATACCATTATTATCAAGAGTTTACCCAAATGGTACTGCTGATATAAATCAATTTCATGCAGCTGGTGGTGTTAGTTTTATAATTGGTGAATTGTTAAATAATGGATTATTAGACGGATCTGCCCAAACAATTTGGGGAGAAAATTTATTTGATTATGTATCTGAACCAACACTAATAAACTCTAAAATAGATTGGAAAAAAAGTCAGGTTAAGTCTTTTGATTTAGATATTCTTAGATATGTAAAAAAACCACATCAAAATGATGGTGGTTTAAAAATGTTAAATGGAAATATTGGTAAATGTGTTGCAAAAATTTCAGCTGTTAAAGAAGAGTTTAGATACATTAAGGCAAAAACATTGGTGTTTAACGATCAAGAAGAAGTAAAAAAAGCTTATGAAAAAGGAAAATTAAATAGAAATGTTATTATAGTTGTTCGTAATCAAGGACCTAAAGCTAACGGAATGCCAGAATTACATTCATTAACACCGATGTTATCAAATGTTCAAGATTTAGGATTTAAAGTTGCGTTATTAACAGATGGAAGAATGTCTGGTGCTTCAGGTAAAATTCTTGCTGCGATCCATGTAACTCCTGAAGCAATTGATAATGGTGTTATAGGAAAAATTGAAGATGACGATGAAATCGAAATAGATGCAAATAATGGTAAATTAAATATTTTAACTGACATAAGTAAACGAAAAAATTCACTTTTAAATGATATGAAAAAGAACCAATCTTTTGGAAGAAATATTTTTAATACATTAAGGATTCATTCTCAAAGTTCTGAAGAGGGTGGAGGTATCAAATTAATAGATTAAATTACTTATTTATAATTTTGCTAAAATATGTTTAATTTAATTACTTATGTCCACTCAAGATACCGACCGTAAAATTGCTGTTATATTTGCCACTGATGTTGTTGGTTACAGTAAACATATGGAAAAAGACGAAGATGCTACTTTAGCAAGTCTCAATGAGTGTAATAAAATAATTGAGCCCATCATAAAAAAGCAGAAGGGTAGAATATTTAATACAGGTGGAGACTCTGTCTTTGCAGAATTTCCAAGCGCTGTAGCAGCTATCAATATGGCTGTAGAGTTCCAAAAGAAAATTAAAGAGCGTAATGCCAAAGATACCACACAGGTCAAATTAGAATACCGTATAGGTATAAACATGGGTGATGTTGTGAAACAAGGGGACAAGAATCTTATGGGCGATGGTGTAAACATTGCCGCTCGTTTAGAGGCCTTGGCACAGCCTGGTGGGATAACAATAGCAAAGAATGTTTATGACTTGGTTGCTAAGAAAACAAAGTATGAATTTAATGATCTTGGTGAGCAGAAGGTCAAAGAAAATACATTTCATGCATATGACTTGTTACTAGACTCTTCACAAAAAAGAAAATTAAAAACTCAATCATCAAAAGTAAAACTAATTGGATTAGTAGGGGGTGCTGTAGCTGCAGTGTTTATAGGATTATTTTTTACTGGAATTTTCGAAACTGAGAAAAAACTTGATACCAGTAAAATTGTTGTACTTCCTTTTAAAAGTTTAAGTGACACAAAAAAAGAAAAACTTTTAGCTCTTGGTATATCTCAAGACTTAGGGTCAAAACTAACAAAGTCCTCTAAATCATTGAATATATTGAATTTAAAAAAAATTCCAAAAGATTTAAGTGAAGTATCAAAAAAAACAAACGCTTCTTATTTGGTAGATGGTAACATCATGCAAATTGATAACATGCTTAGAGTCAAGGTTGATTTGATTGATGGAAAGAACATATCTAATATATGGTCTGAAACATATGATAGGGATTTGACAGGTAAAAATATTTTTGCCTTGCAAGATGAAATAATTAAAAAAATTATTAATGAATTAGTTGGAGCTGGAGCAGTACTCTCTAAAGATATTAATAAAAAAATAGCTTCAACGTCTACAAGTGATATTTCTATTTATGAATGTATTAATTTTGCTAGAGGTGCAGTTACTCCTTCCTTAAATCCAAAAGCAATTGAATGTCTTGAAAAGTCAATAAAAAAAGATCCTAATTATGCCGACGCATGGATTTGGCTTGCTGATAGAAAAAGAGCACAACATTCTTCTTTTTCTATGACAAATGAATTCAAGTACATGTTAGAAGAAGCATCAAAAGAAATTGATAGAGGATTAATATTGGATCCTGAACATGCTTTTGGCTATTCGACAAAACTACAGATTGAATTTTATAAAAACAACTGGCAAGAAATGTTTAATGTTGCTGAGAAAGCCTATTCTCTTGCAGGAGAAAGACCTCATTTGCTTGGTAAAATTGGATATAGTTTAGCATATGGTGGACAATGCGAAAAAGAAGATATTTATAAAAGTACAGATGAATTGAAATCTGTAAAAAATAATAGGTGTCAGTTTCAAAGGGGTTGTTGGGAAATTGGAAAAAAAGCATATTCATTAGATACTGGTAATTACGCAACTTGGGATAATTATCTCCTTGCCCAATGTTATCAAACAAGTGAAGAACGAGAAAAAGTAGTTGATGTTTTAGAGCCTTTGCAACATAAGAATTTTGTTTGGTGGAATTTACACTTAGGTCTGGCCTACGATCATTTAAAAAAATTTGAAATTGCAAAAAATCATTTTGAATTTGTTAAAAAATTTTTAAAAGAAGATCATTTAACTA
>QCNM01000068.1 GCA_003210115.1 SAR116 cluster bacterium AG-426-A06
CTTGATTCTATACCAGCTATCAAATCAATTTTATAATTATTAATTTGATGGATCATTTTTAATATAAGTAATTTAAAGGCGTCTTTATCTTCTAAAAGAGGACTTATATCTCTAAACAAAATTCCTTTTTTTGGAAAATCTTGGATTTCATCAATAAAGTCATAAAGATTTATATTGCTCATAATATATATATATAACATTATATTTAAATAATTCATGAATTTTCTCGCTCCACATACACCTAATGATAAGATACAAACCACACATAAAGGCAGCCTTCTAAACATGAAATTTTTATGTAAAGACATGTGCCACATAAAAGGTTTTAAAACATCATGTGGAAATCCCGATTTTTATAAACATTCTACAGAGGCAATTGAAAACGCACCTTTTTTACAGAAAATATTGAATGAAGGTGCAATTCTAGAAGGTATAACGATTTGTGATGAATTTTTTTACTCTATTATTGGAGAGAATATTCATTATGGGACACCAATTAATAAAAATGCACCCAATTGTGTACCAGGTGGATCCAGCTCTGGTTCGGCTGCAGCTCTAACTCAAATGGATTATGATTTTACAATAGGAACTGATACTGGTGGGTCAGTAAGAGTTCCTGCATCTTTTTGTGGAGTTTTTGGATTTAGACCTACTCATGGCAGAATTAATCTTAAAAGGGTTTATCCAATGTCAGAGAGCTTTGATACATTGGGATGGTTTTCTAACAGTAAATCAAACATGCTAAAAATAGGGAAAATATTTTTTGATAATTTTAAAGAAATTGAAATGGAACAAAAAAATATTTTAATTCCCATTGATATTGTAGATGATTTAAATCAAAACATTAAATCTCAATTTTATAATTATTGTGAATATAAATTTAAAAATTTAAAAAAAGTACAACTGTCTAGTTTAAAAAAATCAGAATTGGCAGATTGTTTTAGAGTGATACAAGGATATGAAATAAAGCTAAATATTTTACCATGGATAAAAAAATATAAGCCAAAAATTTCTGCTGAAATAAATTCTAGATTTGAGATGGCAAAAAATATTACAAAATTCATGTATGATGATGCTTTAAATATAAGAAAAGAATTCATCTCAGAAATTGATCAAAATATACCAAAAGAAACAATTTTAATATTTCCAACAACACCATTTTCAGCTCCCATTACAGGACAATCTGCTGATGATTTATCAGAGTTAAGAAAAAAAGTTATGGAATTTACCTGCATAGGAGGTTTATTATCAAGGCCTCAAATAAATATTCCGATGTTTAATGGCAGCACTGGTCCAATTGGATTATCTGTTCTTGGAAATAAAAACGCAGATGAGATTATATTAAATAATTTAAACTTATTTTAGGAGGAAACATGCAAAGATTAAAAGATTGGACAGTTGAGGATTTAAATGATGAACAAAAAAGAATTCATGATGAAATAGTAAATGGTCCAAGAGGAAAAGTTGTTGGACCTTTGAGAATATGGCTGAATAATCCAAAGCTTGCTAAAGTTGCACAACAAGTTGGAGCGTATGCACGATACGGTACTAGCTTGGATAACTCTTTGTCAGAGTTAGCTATAATTACAACTGGACGTGTATGGTCATCCAAATTTGAATGGGAACACCACGCACCATTAGCAATAAAAGCTGGAATCAATGAAGAATATGTAAACACAATTGCAAAAGCAAAAAGACCAATTTTTGATAATCAAATTGAACAAATTGTTTTTGATTTTGCTGCTGAAAGCAATATTTTAAAAAATGTAAAAGATGACACTTTTGCTATAGCTATTGAAAAATTGGGTCAAACAAGAGTTATTGATATAGTAGGAATATGTGGATATTACAGTTTGATATCTATGACTTTAAATGTTTTTAAAGTACCAAATGATACACTAGACTGGCCTTTACCTGAAATAAATGATTTTTCAAATATGTTAAAGTAATTAAAAAATGTTTATTGATGGTTTGCAATATTGTAATTGGTCAAATAAAATTTTTGAAGATTGGAGATCAGCCAATTTAACTGCAGTTCACGTTACTATTTCTTATCATGAACAATTTAGAGAAACCGTTTCAAATTTTGAAAAATGGAATGTATATTTTGAAAATTTTTCTAATCTTATCATGCCAGCTTATACAATATCAGATATAGAATATGCAAAAGCTAATAAGAAAACAGCTGTGATTTTTGGATTTCAAAATCCCTCGCCTATTGAAGACGATATAGGCTTAATCAAAATACTTTATAGATTAGGTGGTAGGTTTATGCAACTAACTTATAACAACCAATCATTGCTGGCATCTGGATGTTATGAAGAAAAAGATAATGGTCTATCTAGAATGGGAAAGGAAGTTATTGAAGAAATGAATAGAGTTGGTTTGATAATCGACATGTCACACTCAGGTGAAAAATCAACTATTGAAGCTATTGAACATTCAAAATTACCAATAACAATAAGTCATGCTAATCCAAGTTTTTGGCATAATGCAAAAAGAAACAAATCAAATGAGATTTTAAAATTACTTGCCTCTAAAGGTGGTATTTTAGGACTTTCTTTATACCCACATCATTTAAAAAATAACTCGAATTGTACATTAGATAGTTTTTGTAAAATGATAATTGATTTAATAGAACTTATTGGGATTGATCACATAGGATTTGGTTCTGATTTATGCCAAGATCAACCAGATAGTGTTGTTGAGTGGATGAGAGTTGGAAGATGGACTAAGAAAATAGATTATGGTGAAGGTTCAGCTTCTAATTCAGGGTTTCCTAAAATGCCTTCATGGTTTAAAGGAAATAAAGATTGGAAAAATATATTAAATAAGCTTCAAGAATTGGGATTAAAACAAGAAGAAATTGATAAAATAAAAGGTTTAAATTGGTTTAATTTTTTGAAAAAAACAAAGGGCTTTAGATAAATTATGCAACATTTACAATATGTTAAAGATATAATGAAACTTAAAAATTTAGGTTCTTATCATCCTACCCGATTATCTTTTTCAAGACAATTAATAATTACATTAATAAGAGAAAGATGGATTTTTAAATTTCAAGATTGGAAGATTAACAAACATGGAAAAGGTTATTGTATTATTTCTACAAAAAATAAAAAGGATGTTTTTTCATTAATTATATTTTCACACTTGATAAAAGATGAAGAAAGAAGCGATAGAGTTATTGCTGATAAATGGGACTTTACATTTAGTCTTTTTATGGGATTGCCAAATGAGAAAGAACTAAAACATTTAAAAAAAAATCTTCCCCTACAAGAAAATGGTAATCACTTAAAAAAACAATTAACTTTAAGCAGAGCTAACAAATCCACAAGGTTATTTAATCATTTTTTAACAAACCTATCTCAAGGATTACAACCTGAATTCGAACAAGTAAAAAAAATTGGTTATTTATTGCGTACAACTGCAGTTTATGGAAATGGCAAATTTGGTATTGGTGATTATAATTTTAAATCAGATTCTAAAATATTAAAAAATGGTTTTTGGGCAGAAATGTTAACAGTTTATATGTTAAAAATTTTTTCTATAGAATATATTAATTTCTTAGCAAAAAATAAATCTATAAATTATACTAAATTAAATGATAATATATCTGATTTTCTAGGTACTGGAAACGCAACAGGCCTAGGAATGGCTCCTTTTGTAGTAAATCATCCAAAATTGATTCATAAGTGGATAGATACTAAACAAACTTTGATTAAAATTGCATTAGATCAAAAAACTTTATCTAAAAATAAATTAAAGTTATTTCTTTTACTTTTAGAAAATTCAAAAAAATATATTAATCAATGGGA
>QCNM01000069.1 GCA_003210115.1 SAR116 cluster bacterium AG-426-A06
AAGAATTAGTTGATCTTCCCCCGAAGGCTATAATCCTTCCATTAGTTGAGATTATAGGAATCATTATTCTATCATAGAAATAACTATATAGATTATTGTATTTTTTTTTTGCTAAACCAATTTCTATTAATTCTTCTTCATTAATGTTTTTTGACTTTAAAAAATCAATTAATTGGGAATTATAATTTTTTGATGGCGCAAAACCTATTAAAAACTCCTGACATATTTCTCTATTTAAACCTCTTTTATTTAAGTAATCCAAAACATTTTTGTTTTTATTATTATTTAGAGTCTCTACAAAAAATTTTGAAGATAACTCAAGAGTTTTATATTTGTTTTGAAATGAAATGTTTTGATGGCTTTTATTGTGTACTGTTAAACCAATTAAACTTGCTAAATGCTTAAGGGCACTATAAAAATCTATATTATCAACTTCCATAGTGAAAGAAAAAATATCTCCATGTTTCTCACATCCAAAACAGTGATAAAACTGTTTTTCATCATGAACATGGAATGATGGTGTTTTTTCAGAATGAAAAGGACATAGACCTATAAAACTATTTTCACTTTTTTTCTTTAAGATAACTTTTTTTGAAATTATTTCAGATAATTTTATTCGGTTTTTTATCTCTTCTTTTAAATCATCATTATTCATTATGAGTTAAATTAATGTCTCTTTTAAAAATTTACTAGCTTTACTAAAATCCATGTTTGTAGAATACTTTTCTTTTAGGTGACTCATAACTTTACCCATATCTCTAATAGACTTTGCATTGTTTATTTCTATGGCTTCTTGAACAAGGTTCTTAATTTCATCATCATTCATTTGTTTTGGCAAAAATTGTTTAATTATTTTAATCTCGTCTTCCTCACTTTGAACTAAATCCATTCTATTGCCTTTTGTATAAAGTTGAATTGATTCTTCCCTTTGTTTTTGCATCTTTTTTAGTAAAGAAATTATATCAGCCTCACTTATGCCATTTTGATTTCCTTCTGTTCTAACAACAATATCTCTATCCTTAATAGCTGCAATTATGAGTCTGATTGTTTTTGTTGCTACTAAATCTTTATTAATAACTGATTTTTTTAATTCAGAATTTAATTGTTCTCTCATAAAACACCTATGTTAAATGTTCTTTTATTTAATTTTATTGACCTTAAATGTAAACCATTTTAATTAGTATATAAATATCTTTGATATTATTTATTTGAGTATATGTATGCACGATTTTAAAATTTCCAACCTGAATTCTTATATACCCTTTAATTTTTTAAACCAAAACATTTTACCAAAAAATTCAATATTAATATTAGAAACTGGTGAAAAGTTTTTTGGATATTCTTTCGGATCAGAAAAATTAGGAATTGGTGAATTATGCTTTAACACTTCTATGACTGGATATCAGGAAATTATCACTGATCCATCATATACTAATCAAATTATAAGCTTTACTTTTCCACACATAGGAAACGTAGGCACAAACTTTAACGATTATGAGGGTAAATCTAATGTTTCTGGGGTAATAACAAGACAACTACCATCTAAAGAATCAAACTGGAGAAGTAATAAAAATTTTTCTGAATGGTTAAAAGATTTGTCAATACCTGGAATTGCTGGAATTGATACAAGAAAATTAACCAAAATTATTCGTAACAAGAAATCAATTAATGCAATAATTGCTAAAATTGACAAAACTGTCAGCTTAAGCGAAATTAACGAAATTTTACAAAAACATCCATCTATGAATGGTCTTGAGTTGTTTAGTAAAATTTCTACTAAAAAAGAATATCTTTGGAAAGAAAATTTGCATGAATTAATAAAACCAACAAAAAAACAAAATAATAAGCAATTAAAAATAATTGCCTTTGACTACGGGGTAAAATCAAATATTTTACGAAACTTATATGAAAGAAATTTTCAAGTATCCGTACTTCCTTACACCACAACAATTGAGAAAATTATTTCAAAAAATCCAGATGGTATATTTTTATCTAATGGACCAGGTGATCCCAAAGCATCAGATCCAGATGTTTTTAAATTATTAAAAAATTTAATAAGTTTCAAAATTCCAATATTTGGCATTTGTATTGGTCATCAACTTATAGCTTTAACATTGGGTGCCAAAACATCTAAAATGAAACAAGGTCATAGAGGCGCAAATCATCCAGTCAAGAATTTAGAAACAAATAATGTAGAAATAACAAGTCAAAATCACGGATTTATTGTTGACAAACAAAGTCTTCCAAGTGATCTTCAAATAACTCATATTTCTTTATTTGATCAATCAATTGAAGGCCTTAGACATAAAGAACTTCCAATTTTTTCAGTTCAATTTCATCCTGAAGCGTCCCCAGGACCTACAGATACATCATATTTGTTTGATAAATTTTATAATCTTTGTCTAGATTACAGTAATGCCAAAAAGAACTGATTTAAACTCGATTTTAATCATAGGCGCAGGTCCAATAATAATTGGCCAAGCTTGTGAATTTGATTATTCAGGAGCTCAAGCATGCAAAGCTCTTAAAGAAGAAGGTATAAGAGTTATTTTAGTAAATTCTAATCCTGCGACTATAATGACAGATCCAATTATGGCAGATGCTACATATATTGAGCCAATCCAAAAAGATGTAATTCATAAAATAATAAAAAAAGAAAAACCTGATGCAATCTTGCCAACTATGGGGGGACAAACCGCACTAAATGTTACATTAGAATTACACAAAGACGGAATATTAGAAAAAGAAAATATTGAAATTATTGGAGCTAAACCAGATTCAATAAAAAAAGCTGAAGATAGAAGTTTATTTAAAAAATCAATGGATAAAATTGGTCTATCTTCAGCAAGAGCGAAAATTGTGAAAAATATGAATGATGCGTTAAAATCATTAGATTTTGTTGGATTACCATGCATTATTAGACCTTCCTTTACCCTTGGTGGAGAAGGTGGTGGAGTTGCTTATAATAAAGAAGAATTCATTTCAATTGTAGAACAAGGGTTAAAATTAAGTCCTGTTAGTGAAGTTTTAATTGAAGAATCACTTATTGGTTGGAAAGAGTTTGAAATGGAGGTAGTAAGAGATAAATTTGATAATTGTATAATAATTTGTTCCATTGAAAATGTTGACCCTATGGGAGTTCACACTGGAGATTCTATAACAGTTGCTCCTGCTTTAACTCTTACAGATAAAGAATATCAAAAAATGCGATTAGCGAGTATTAATATCCTTAGAGAAATTGGGGTTGATACAGGTGGATCAAATGTTCAGTTTGCGGTCAACCCTAAAGATGGCAGACAAATTGTTATTGAAATGAACCCAAGAGTCAGTAGATCTTCTGCACTTGCTTCAAAAGCAACAGGTTTTCCAATAGCAAAAATAGCTGCAAAACTTGCCATAGGTTACCATTTAGATGAATTAATTAACGATATTACAAAAAATACGCCTGCTAGCTTTGAGCCAACGATAGATTATGTGGTAACGAAAATTCCAAAATTTACCTTTGAAAAATTTCCAGGCTCAAAAAAATATTTAACAACTTCAATGAAATCTGTTGGAGAAGCCATGTCAATTGGTAGATCTTTCCAAGAATCGCTTCAAAAAGGACTAAGATCTCTTGAAAATGATTATTCAGGATTAGATCAAATAAGTAATAACACATCAGAAGAATTAGAAAAATTACTTAGTGAACCAGTTCCAGAAAGAATTTTA
>QCNM01000070.1 GCA_003210115.1 SAR116 cluster bacterium AG-426-A06
TATGAATAATTTAAAACTAAAACCTGATTTAGTACAATCCTTAGATAGATTAAATTTTTATTCTTTTTCACTTTTATCTAATGAAAATTTTAATAATGATGAGAAATTATCTCTTTTTTCTAAAGCTAATACGTTTGTTACTTCTTTATTTAACAACTCTAAAATAAATTTTACTGAAAACAAATCAGCACTTCACTTTGTCCCAAGATTTTATGGTGAAAAAGATATGTCATCTAAATATCCAAACATTTTTAATGATTTAGATACCATGTTTAAAACTGCTGATTATATAAATTCTTCTAAGTATTCAAATATAACTGATATAATTCATCTTGGCTCTGGAGGATCTAACCTTGGTCCTAAATTAGTTTATAATTCTTTTTCACATTTATCAAATGGTCCAAATGTTCATTTTATCTCTAATTTAGACCCTTTATCTTTAAATAAAAAGGTTTTGAAATTAAATCCCTCTAACACACTCATCATTTGTGTTTCCAAGTCTTTTAGTACTTATGAAACTCAAGAAAATTTAAAAAAAATACGGGCCTGGTTTTTAAAGTCTAGATCTGAAGAATTATTTTATAATAATTTATTTTTTATTACCTCTTTTCCTGAAAAGGCCATTAAATATGGGGTGTCCTCTTCAAATATTATTAGATTAGACACATCAATTGGTGGTCGTTTTTCTATATGGTCTTCTTCAAACTTAGTTAATGCTATTATATTTGGTAAAGAATTTTTTACCAATTTTCTTAATGGTGGTAAAAGTATTGATGACCTTATAGTTAATAATTTTGAAAAATCTCTACCATATATTTTAGCTCTTAAAAGCTTTTATTTTCGAAAATACCATTCTATTTACAATCACATTGTAATCCCATATTCAGACCAACTTTCCTTATTACCCTCTTACTTGCAGCAACTTGTTATGGAGAGTAATGGAAAATCTGTAAATTCTTTTAATGAAAATATTTCAAATTCACCTTGTTCATTCATTTTTGGTGAAGTTGGCACAGATGCACAGCACAGTTTTTTTCAAGCCTTACACCAGTCAACTTTATCTTTTACTGCGGATTTAATTAGTTTTTCTCATAACTTAGATTCTGAATTTTGTATTTTTGATGATTATGACAAAAATAATTCAAGAGATTTACAAAATTTTGCTATATCCCAGTACCTTGCTTTTAAAAATGGATCTAATAAAACCATTGGAAGTGTTCACCAACACGTTAAAGGAAATAAACCTGTTGACCTTTTTATGTTCAATAAATTAAACGAATATACACTTGGACAATTGCTTTGCATTTATGAATATAAAACACTATTTGAAGCTTCTTTTTCTGGGATAAATCCTTTTGATCAATATGGTGTTGAATTAGGAAAGCAAATATTTAAAAAACTCTAACAAATTATTTAGGATATTTCCTAAGTATTTCACTCAAAATTATTCCATTTGCGACTGATAGATTTAAACTTTCATCATTTTTGGTTTTAATAAAAATAAGTTTATTACAAAGTCTTTTTATTTCTTCACTTATTCCATTTTTCTCATTACCTAAAACTAAACATAAAGGAAATATCCAATTCTCGTTTAAATAATTATTTTCACTTCTCAGATCAGTTCCATATAATTTGATCGAATTTTTATTAACCCAATTTTTAAAATTGATAAAATTCGTATTGATTATTTTAAGATTAAATAATGATGCCATGCTGGATCTAACAGCTTCCTTTTTAAATTGATTAACTGTATCACCTACTAAGATAAGATTATTAATTCCAAAAGCGTTTATTGTTCTTAAAATAGTTCCCAAATTACCAGGATCTGTAATGCCGTCAATAGCAACATGCACATCATTAATATTTAAATCACTAAATAAAAATTTCTTTTTTTTTACCTTAAATATAATATTTTGAGCGTTATTATTGTTAGATAATTTTGATAGTATTTTCTTGTCTACACTAATAACTTTAACATTTTTTAATATACAATCATTAATAATTTTAGTTATTTCTGTGCTGTAACTAATATTAGAATTCATTACTAGTGTTTGTATTTCCCATTTATTTTCAAATGCTGATTTTAAAAAAAAATTACCTTCGCAAATAAATGATTTTATTTCATTTTTATTATTACCGCGTATGATTTTAGTTAGATCTTTGATAATAGGGTTTTGTAAACTTGTAATATTTAGGATTTTTCCTAACAAATTATTGCCTCAATTACTTATTTTTTTTAGCTTCTAATTTTATTCTATCTATCATTGAAGATAGTCCATTTTTTCTAGTTACAGATAAGTGTTGATCTAAACCAATTGTTTTTAAAAAATCAAGATCTGTAGTCAGTATATCTGATGGACTTTTATTATTAAAAACTTTTAATATTAATGCTATTAAACCTTTAACAATAAAAGCATCGCTATTTGCTTTAAATGAAAGAGTTTTATCTTTATTTAACTTAGAAACAAAATAAACCGTAGATTGACATCCCTTTAATCTATAATTGTCATTCATATACATATCATCTAGTTCTGGAAGAGATTTACCCATGTCAATTATCATTTGATATTTATCTTCCCAAGAGTCTAAAAATTCAAAATCCTTGATTATTTCATCTACTTCACTCAAAATCAGACCTCTAATTGTTAATACTAATATGAAGTAATTACGTTAATTTAAAAATCAATAACTTCATATTAATTAAAGATGTTGAATAATTTTGATTTATTTTAGAAAAAAAAATATTTTTGAATTAAACGTTCAAAAGACATTTTTGTTTTTACTTACTATATTTATCATCAAAGTACTATCTATTTTAAATTCTCCACTAAGTCTTTCAGTTGATGAAGCACAATATTGGGATTGGTCAAATAATTTGGATTTTGGGTATTTCTCTAAACCACCTTTTATTGCTTGGATAATAGCTTCTACAACTTATTTTTTTGGAATTGCAGAATGGTCTATAAGACTTTCATCCCCTATTATCCATCTTTTGATAACAATTGTGATATGGCTTATTTCCAAGAATGTTTATAATATTAAAGTCGCAAACTTTATTACATTAGTATGGGCAACATTGCCTTTAACTAGTTTTGGAAGTCTTATAATATCAACTGATACTCCTTTATTACTATTTTGGTGTATGAGTTTATTTACTCTTCTTAAAACACTAGAAAGTAATAAAATTATTTGGCCAATTTTACTTGGAATATCGATTGGGTTAGCTTTCTTAACGAAATATGCCGCTTTATATTTTATTGTAATTTTAATTTGTTTAACAATTTTTAACCAAAGATTTAAAAAGAATGTATTAAAATTTATTCTAACAATTTGTGTTTTTTTACTTGCATGTGCTCCGAATCTCTATTGGAATTATGTGAATGATCTCTCTACTTTTAGTCACACAGCATACAATGCTAATTTAGATACAGTCTCTTTAAATTATTTAGAACCAATAATATTTATGGGTTCACAATTAGTAATTTGTGGCCCGTTTATTGTAATTGCCTATCTATTAAAAATAACAAAAATTAAATCTTATAGTAAAAATGAATTTTTATTAATTTGTTTTTCATTACCCATTTTAATTTTAATTATAATACAAGCTTTACTTAAAACGTCTAACGCTAACTGGGCTGCTACAGCATTTCCTGGG
>QCNM01000071.1 GCA_003210115.1 SAR116 cluster bacterium AG-426-A06
CTTAATGAAATCTTTAGAAAATGTTAAATTAGAAAATTTAAATAACGCTCTAAAATCATGGGAACAAAAAAGAATTAAAGAAGGAATGTTCCTTGTAAAAAGAAGTAGAGAAATGGGTTTTTATATTAAAAAAGATGAATCAATAATTATGCCACAAGATGAAATAGTTCTTAATGAAACAGCAGTTAGTATTAAAAATATAAAGGATTATCCAAATAAAATTAATTTATTCAATTAAATTTATAACTTATTGAAATAATTATATTTTTCCTAAAGCTTTTAAAATTTTTTCAGGTGTGATTGGTTGAGAGGTAACTTCAGTATTTAAAGGAATTAATGCATCATTAATTGCATTCATTATAGCCCCAGGAGCGCCACCTGTTCCAGCTTCTCCTGCACCTTTTGCACCAAGAATACTTCTACCAGAATTAGTTGTCACATGATCTACAATAATGTCTGGCATTTCATAAGCCATTGGCACAAGATAATCTGCCATATTTCCATTCGTTAAATTTCCCATATCATCATAAATGCACTCTTCATAAAGAGCACCACCAATACCTTGAACAACCCCGCCCCTTATTTGTTCTTCAACAAGCTTAGGGTTTATTTGTGTTCCACAATCTTCAACAGCCCAAAACTTTTCTATTTTTGTTAACCCTGTATCAACATCAACATCTACTAAACAACCCATGGCACTATTTGTAAAAACAAATGGCACTCCTTCAATAGAAAATGAAGCTGTTGCTATCAGTTCTGCGTTTGTCCCAGGAGGTAATTCATGTCCCCTATAATACACAATTTGTGCTAAATCTTTTAAGGATATACCTTCACCACCATCTTTCCTAATAACTTGATCATTTTGAACATCGAGATTATTTACTTCACTTTGCATAATAACTGCAGCAATGTTCAAAATATTTTCTTTTAATTTTCTAGAAGCTTTTAAAACAGCTTCGCCACCAATTCCTGCACCTCTAGAAGCCCATGTTCCACCACCATAAGGAGTGGCATCAGTGTCACCATGAGTAACTCTTACAGTATCTATCTTTACACCAAGTTGATCGGCGGCAATTTGTTGCATTACTGCTTCAGTGCCCTGACCTTGTTCAGTTATAGAAGTTGATATATGAACTGCCCCAGATCCTTCTAATCTAATTGATGCTCCGTCTTGAGATGAAATTGGTGCGCCACCTACACCATAAAATGCAGGGCTAGGATTTGTTACCTCTACCATGTTAATGATTGAAAAACCTTTATATTTCCCAATTGCTAATGATTCTTTTTTATATTTCTCTAATTTAGAAATATTCATCATATCTTTAAGTTTTTCTATACAAGCTTGATGTGACAAATCTTCTAAGGGCACTCCTGATGGTGTTTTCGTAGGGTAAGAATTATCAGGTATTAAATTTTTCTTTCTAAATTCGTAACGATCTATGCCTAGTGCGTTAGCAGCTTTATCAACTAATGCTTCAGTGATTGCAACTGCAATAGGATGACCTACTGCTCTATATTGACACATTGGCGTTTTATTCTGAAATACTACTGTACCTTTTGCCTTATAGTTTGGAACAACATAAGAAGCTGCAGAAAGATTTAAAACTTGATTTGTTTCAATAGCTGATGTTCTTGGGTAAACACTAAAAGGTCCAATTCCAGATAAATCATCTATTTCAAATGCAAGTATTTTACCTTTGTCATCTACTCCTATTTTACCTGAAATCTTGTGGCATCTTGAATGAATATCAGTTGAATAACTCTCTAGTCTATCAGCAACAAATTTCACAGGTCTTTTTAAGAGTTTAGAAACTGCAACTGTAACCATTTCATCTGGGTAAACATGAACCTTTATACCAAATGAACCTCCTACGTCACAACTAATAATTCGTACTAATCCTTCAGATATATTTAAATGCTTTGCTATTATCGACTGCATCATATGAGGTGCTTGACCATTATGATAAATAGTCATTCTTTCTTCCGAAGAGTCCCAGTCTGCTACAATTGCTCTTGTTTCTAATGTAACTCCTGTATGTCTAGCAAAATCAAGAGTTACCTCCTCTAAAATATGAGACTTTTTAAATGCTTCGCTAACATCACCTTGATTAACAGTTCTGGTCCAAAAAAGATTATTTCCTAGATCATCATGGATAACTTTTGTTGATTTATCCATTGCAGTTTCCATATCTAATTGAGCATCAAGATCTTCATAATCTATCTCAACTAGTTCTGAAGCATCTTCTGCTACTGCTCTTTTATTAGCAACTACTACAGCAACAGGTTCACCCTGCCATCTAACAACATCTTTTGCGAGAGGGTATTGAGTTGGGGAACGCATTTCACCTAAATGACCAAGGACACCTTGCCAAGGAGAACAAACTTTTTCAATATCATCAATTGTAAAAACATTTAATACACCAGGAATTTTTTTAGCATTCTCTATGTTAATAGATTTTATTTTTGCATGTGCAAGAGGTGATCTAACATAACTTAAATGAACCATTCTAGGTAAAAGTATGTCATCTACGTATTTACCTTTACCTTCTAAAAGTTTTTTGGCTCTTTCTCTTGGTACACTTCGTCCAATATAAGAATTAGGTCTATCTGCTGAACCTAATTTAGGGTTTTGATTTAAATCATCCATATTACGTCCCTACGTTTATTTTATTAAGTGAATCTTCAACTGCATCAACAATTGCTTGATAACCTGTACAACGACAGTAGTTACCTGAAATGATTTCTCTAATTTCTTCGCGAGAATATTTTCTTTTAGATTTAATAATTTCATAGGTAGTCATTAACATTCCTGAACTACAAAAACCACATTGCATAGCATTATTCTTTACAAAACAATCTTTAACAATTTCCATTTCTGAAGAGTTAAGACCTTCAACAGTTGTGATTTTTTTACCATTTGCTTGAACCGCTAGCATAAGACAAGATCTAACTGATTCATCATCAACAAGTACATTACAAGCACCACAAGCACCTTGTTCACAACCTAAATGCGTTCCTTTAAAACCAAGTTCTCTTAAAAAATCACCTAGATGTTGACGAGTTTCTACAGTTAAATCATCATAATTTTCATTATTAATAACCATTGATATTGTAGTTTTGTTTAAATAAGACATTAATTTAATTCCTTCATCATTCTTCCAACTAAAATTGCTGATAAGTGAGCTTTCATATCTGATGAACTGGAGATATCGGACGCAAAATCTATATCATTTTTTAATATATCTTTAATGTCAGAATAATTATATTCATTCTTTAGAAGATACTCACAAGTTTTTGGTGCTTCATTAGGTCTATCACCAGTTCCAAAAAAAACTAAATTAATCTCTTCATTAATTTTATTATTTTGTTTAATTGAACCTATAAGGCCTGCCATAGCGTAATCTCCGTGACGTCTTGTAACTTCATCAAAAAATAATTTAGTGTCATTTTGATTAATTGGATATTTGACAGAAGTTAAAATTTCATCTGAATTAATTGCAGTTTCAAACAATCCTTTATAAAACTCTTTTGCTGATACAATTCGTTCTCCATCGGAACTTGACAAAATTATTTCAGCATTTGTTAGAACAGCAAA
>QCNM01000072.1 GCA_003210115.1 SAR116 cluster bacterium AG-426-A06
CACCAAAATTTAAATTCATTTTAATTTGCTTTTTATCTAAATTATCAGTATTGCCACTGACTTCGATCATGCATTCACCAGCAAAAATTGAATTTTTAATATTTTTTTTCATTTAAAATTATTATATTTAATGTAGTAATATCATAAGTATATTAATTTTAATAGGGATCAAAAGTGAGTGTATTAGAAAAAGATCTTGAAGTATCTGATTTAAATTTTGATTTTAATAAAAAAGATGCTGTTATAGAATTGACAAAAGAATTCGGTCAGCAATTTTCTATATCAAAAAGTGTAAGGGAACAACACACTGATACGACTACGATACATACCTCAAAGTTACCTGACGGAGTTGTTTTTGCAGAAAATGAAATAGATGTAAAAAAAACAGTTGAAATTTGTCAAAAATACAAATGTCCTATAATTCCTTTTGGAGTTGGATCGTCGCTAGAAGGGCATGTTAATGCTTTATATGGAGGCATATCAATTGATCTTAATAACATGAATAAAATTTTACATGTTTCCCCCGAAGATGGTTATGCAGTAGTGCAACCAGGTGTTACAAGAGAGCAGTTGAATGTGTACCTAAGGGATACAGGACTTTTTTTCCCAATTGACCCAGGTGCAAATGCATCTCTAGGTGGTATGGCAAGCACAAATGCTTCTGGCACTAATGCAGTACGATATGGAACAATGAAAGATAATGTTATTTCTTTAAAATGTGTAATGCCAAATGGTGAAATAGTTAAAACATCCAATAGAGCAAAAAAAAGTTCGGCTGGTTATGATTTAACAAGACTAATTGTTGGGTCTGAGGGCACCCTTGGTATTATTACAGAAATTACGATTAAATTATATGGCATTCCTGAAGTTATAGCAGGAGGTAGAGTAACTTTTCCATCAATAAAAGACGCTACTGAAGCAGTAATTATGGTAATTCAGGCTGGTATTCCTGTCGCAAGAATTGAATTATTAGATCAAGAACAGGTTAAGGCTTGTAATAACTACTCTAAACTAAATTTGCCAGAAGAACCACTATTACTTCTTGAATTTCATGGAAGTGAATCGTCTGTAAAGGAGCAATCTGAGTTCTTTTCAGAAATTGTAGAAGATTTTGGAGGAAACAATTTTGAATCAACTTCTAATAATGAAGAAAGAAATAAACTTTGGAAAGCAAGACATGACGCCTATTATGCAACTAAATCTTGTAAGCCTGATCATGAATACATTGCAACAGATGTGTGTGTACCAATTTCAAAGTTGTCAGAATGCATTGAAAAAACACAAAACGATTTAACAAAATATGATTTATTTGGTCATATTGTTGGACATGTTGGGGACGGAAATTTTCATGTTCAATTAATGGTAGATCCTAAAAATGACATTGAAATTAATAATTTAAATAAATTTCTTGACGATTTGTCAAAAAGAGCAATCTTACTTGATGGAACATGCACTGGTGAACATGGAATAGGGCAAGGAAAAAAACAGTATCTAGTAGAAGAATTAGGTGGTTCAGTTGATTTTATGAAAAATATTAAAAAGGCTTTAGACCCATTTAATATTATGAATCCAGGAAAAATATTTTAAGGCTTATTATGTTAAATAATGAAAGCCAATGGTTAGGAAAAACATATAATAAAAAAAATATTCAAGAATGTATTTCTAAAATAAAAGATAAATTTGGCCAGCAATTTTCCGATTCTAAAAGTATTAGAGAACAACATTCACATACAATGACTATTCACGAATCTGAATTACCAGATGGAGTTTTATTCGCATCAAATAAAAATGACGTATCAGATGCAGTAAAAATTTGTAATGATTTCAGATGTCCTATTATTCCTTTTGGTGTCGGGTCTTCTTTTGAAGGGCATGTTAATGCTCCATTTGGTGGTTTATCTATTGATTTGAATAATATGAATGAAATACTTAATGTATATCAGGATGATTTATTAGTTACGGTTCAACCAGGAGTTACAAGGGAACAACTTAATACTTATCTCAGAGATACAGGTCTATTTTTTCCAATTGATCCTGGTGCAAATGCATCCATTGGAGGTATGTCTTCAACAAGAGCATCTGGAACAAATGCGGTTAGATATGGAACAATGAAGGATAATGTTGTTTCGATAGAGGCAGTAATGCCAAATGGAGAAATAATTAAAACTTCAAATAAAGCAAAAAAAAGTTCTGCAGGTTATGATTTAACTAGACTTTTAGTTGGTTCTGAAGGAACTTTAGGCATAATTACAGAAATTACATTAAAGCTTTATGGCATACCAGAAGTTATAGCTGGTGGCCGAGTATCATTTACATCTATAAAAGATGCAGCAGATACAGTTATAACTACAATTCAATCTGGTATCCCTGTAGCAAGAATTGAACTTTTAGATGCGATACAGGTTAAAGCTTGTAATTTGTATTCAAAATTAAGTTTGCCAGAAGAACCATTACTACTTTTGGAATTGCATGGAAGCAAAAAATCTGTTGATGAACAGTCAGAGCTTTTTGGTGAAATTGCTCTTGAGTTTGGAGGCAATAATTATGAATGGACTTCAAATAATGAGGAAAGAAATAAATTATGGAAAGCTAGACATGATGCTTATTGGGCTGCAAGATCTTATATGCCTGGTACAGAAATGTATTCTACTGATGTTTGTGTACCAATATCTAGACTATCAGAATGCATTGTTGAAACAGTAAAAGACTTAAAAGATAATGATTTAATTGGTCCCATAGCAAGTCATGCTGGTGACGGAAATTTTCATGTTGCTGTAATGCTAGATACAAATAACGAAAACGAAGTTTCTAAATTAGCACCTTTCTTAGACAGGTTATCTGATAGAGCCATTAAAATGGATGGAACTTGTACAGGAGAACATGGAATTGGGCAAGGTAAAAGAAAATATATGTATAATGAATTAGGTAATTCAGTTGATGTCATGGAGGCAATAAAAAAATCTTTTGATCCAAATTTGATTATGAATCCTGGAAAACTGTTTATCTAAAATAATCAAAAAAAATGTTAGCTTTTACAATTGCAATCTTTTTAATGATAATAACGCCTGGGCCTGGGGTTTTATCTTTAGCAGCAACAGGTTCAGGTTTTGGATGGAAAACCGGTACATTATATTTAGCTGGGTTATTTATTGGAACAAATACAGTTTTAGTTCTTGTCGTAACAGGTTTTAAAGGTTTCTTATTTAAAATCCCATGGGTTGAACCTGTGTTTTTAATAATATCTTTATCATATTTGACTTGGATAGCTTGGAGGATAGCTACTGCAGGAAACGAAATAAAATTTAAACAATCAAAAAAAAAACCTACTTTCTTTGAGGCAATATTTTTACAGGTAATCAATCCAAAAGCTTATTTGGTAAATGGTATTTTATTTACTGGGTTTCCATTGCAAGGTTTTAATTTGCAGCA
>QCNM01000073.1 GCA_003210115.1 SAR116 cluster bacterium AG-426-A06
TGTTAACGTTTTGAAAGGATGATATGTATAATTTAATTATATTCCTTCCTTTAATTGGAGCTATCTTTTCCTGGATTCTAGGTAATAGATTTTCTTCAATACCTACATATATAGTTTCAATTTCTTGTCTAATTTTATCAATGATAATATCTTGGATTGCCTTTTATGATATTGCTATTTTAAAAAATAATTTTGAAGGTACAAGTGTTCCATGGATTAATTCTGGAGATTTTTCAGCTTTATGGGAATTTAATTTTGATACTTTAAGTTGTGTTATGTTTTTAGTTGTTAACACTGTTTCAGCAATGGTTCATTTATATTCTGTTGGTTATATGTCGCATGATAAATCCAAGGCTAGGTTTATGGCATATTTATCATTTTTTACATTTGCAATGTTAATGCTTGTTTCATCAAACAATCTTTTACAATTATTTTTTGGTTGGGAGGGTGTTGGTGTTGCATCATATTTACTTATAGGATTTTGGTACAATAAAAAAAGCGCTACCTCAGCAGCAGTAAAAGCTTTCTTAGTAAATAGAGTAGGAGACTTAGGGTTTATTTTGGGCTTGATTTTTGTTTATACTTATTTTGACTCAATAATGTTTGAAAGAATATTTGAGTTAGCTCCCTCAATGATAGATGTCAACATCTCAGTCTTCGAAAAAAAATTAAACGTTATTGAATTATCATGTTTTTTACTTTTCATTGGAGCAATGGGTAAGTCTGCTCAACTTTTTTTACACACATGGTTGCCTGATGCTATGGAAGGCCCAACTCCAGTTTCTGCATTAATACATGCTGCAACAATGGTTACAGCCGGTGTTTTTATGGTCTGTAAATTATCACCACTTTTTGAATACGCGCCAAATGTACTTACTTTCATTACCCTAATTGGAGCTTTGACAGCTTTGTTTGCGTCTACAATTGCTTTAACTCAATTTGATATAAAAAGAGTTATTGCATATTCAACGTGTTCTCAATTAGGTTATATGTTCTTTGCCGTTGGTGTATCAGCATATCCTGCTGCTATGTTTCATTTGACTACACACGCATTTTTCAAAGCACTTTTATTTTTAGGAGCAGGTTCAGTCATTCACGGCTTATCAAATGAGCAAGATATGAGAAAAATGGGTGGTTGCTTTAAAAAATTACCTGTTACTTATATTATGATTTGGATAGGTTCTCTTGCATTGGCTGGCATACCTTTTTTTGCAGGTTATTATTCAAAAGATATGATATTAGAAGTTGCTTTTGCATCAGAAACATCAATCGGTTATTTTGCTTTTGTATGCGGTTGTTTAGCAGCTATTTTAACTGCTTTTTATTCATGGAGACTTATTTATTTAACTTTTCACGGCGATTTTAAAGGAAATAAATCTTCATTTGAAAAGATTCATGAAAGCCCTTCAGTAATGCTTATACCATTATTTATACTTGCATTTGGAGCCGTATTTTCAGGTTGGTTTTTTAAAGAAATGTTTGTTGGAATTAATTTTGATTACTTTTGGTCAAATTCTATATTCATCTTAACTGGAAATGATGCAATTTATAATGCTAACAATGTTCCAAAATGGGTAAAATTACTACCAATAGTCTTGGCAATTATTGGAATTTCAATTGCAACAGTTTTTTATGTTTTAATTCCAGATCTACCAAGTAAAGTTTCGAGCACTTTTAGGGTGTTTTATACTTTATTCTATAACAAGTGGTTCTTTGATGAAATCTATAATTATTTGTTTGTAAAGCCAGTAAAAATTATAAGTATATTTTTTTGGAATATAATTGATAAAAAAATCATTGATGGCTTTGGTCCCAATGGTATTAGTTCAAAAATATTTTCTCTATCTAAGATTAGTTCAAAAATTCATACTGGTTATGTCTACCACTATTCATTTAGTATGTTTTTAGGATTGGTATTATTAACATTAACTCTTTTATATAATTTACAAGTAAACTAAAATGATTGAAAATTGGCCAATATTAAGTATTCTAATTTTTCTTCCAGTATTCGGTGCTTTTTTAGTTCTTTTAATTCCTTACAAGATAGACCAAGAAGGTAAAATTTTAAAAAATTCAATTACTAACATTAAGTTAGTATCTTTATGGACAAGTATAATGACTTTTCTTATGACATTACTTTTGTCTTTAAAGTTTGATTATAATCAAAAACAATATCAATTCTTAGAATTTTCCGAGTGGGTTCCTTCACTTGGTATAGTCTACAGAATTGGATTAGACGGTTTATCGCTTCCGTTTGTGGTGCTCACAGCTTTTCTAATACCTGTATGCATTTTATGCAGTTGGAATACTATACAGCACAAGATAAAGGAATTTATGATATCGTTCTTAATTTTAGAAGCTTTTATTATAGGTATGTTCTCTGCATTAGATATTGTTGTATTTTATATTTTTTTTGAAGCTGTTTTAATTCCAATGTTTTTAATTATTGGAATATGGGGAGGTGTTGAAAGAATTTATGCTTCATTCAAATTTTTTTTATATACTTTACTAGGATCTGTTTTGATGTTGATTGCGATTATATATATAATAGGTGCAACTGGAACTTCTGATTTGATACAGGTTTTAGATTATAAATTTTCAGAAACAGAACAATTATTATTATTCTTAGGTTTTTTCTTTTCTTTTGCTGTAAAAGTCCCAATGTGGCCATTTCACACTTGGCTTCCAGATGCTCATGTGCAGGCACCAACCGCAGGTTCAATAATTCTTGCTGGAATACTTCTCAAAATGGGCGGATATGGTTTTTTAAGATTTTCATTACCTTTATTTCCTGACGCGAGTTTGTTTTACCAACCATACATTTTTTTTCTATCTTGTGTTGCAATCATATATACTTCTTTGGTTGCTTTTGCTCAACAGGACATTAAAAAGTTAATAGCATACTCTTCAGTTGCTCATATGGGTTTTGTTACTATAGGTATATTTTGCTTTAATACGCAAGGATTAGATGGAGCTGTTTTTCAAATGGTGTCACATGGTCTTATCTCTGGAGCATTATTTTTAGCAATAGGTGTTATTTATGAAAGGACACATACTAGAGATATTAATAAGTTAGGAGACTTTGCTACAACTATGCCTAAGTATTCTGTTTTTCTGATGTTTTTTACGCTAGGTTCAGTAGGTTTGCCAGGAACAAGTGGTTTTATAGGCGAGGTTTTGGTTTTATTAGGTTCTTGGAAAGTAAGCCCTTTAGTTGCAATTATCTCAGGTTCAAGCTTAATCCTTGGTGCGGTTTACATGTTAAGGTTTTATAGAAAAATTTCTTTTGGTATATCAGAAAGCCAAGATAAGTTTGAAATTCATGATGTGAATGTTAGAGAATTTATTATACTTATTCCTTTAGCAACTTTTATTATTTTATTTGGTATTTTTCCAAA
>QCNM01000074.1 GCA_003210115.1 SAR116 cluster bacterium AG-426-A06
GGTATTGCGAATAGTGCATCTTGCCCCAAATCAGGTGGAATTTTAAAATATGGTGTTAAAGCTGAACCGCCAACTTACGACATGCATGGAACGAATTCATACGCAGTTATGCACTTCGTTGCACAGCATTACTCAACACTATTAACATTTGATTGGAATAAATTTCCAAAACTTGAAGGTGATGTTGCAGATAGTTGGAACGTCTCATCCGATGGATTGACTTATACTTTTAAAATAAAGAAAGGTATAAAGTTCCATGATGGTACTCCATTAACATCAAAAGATGTTAAAGCAACTTATGATAGGTTAAGAAACCCACCTGAAGGTGTTATTTCAGTTAGAAAAGCACTCTTTTCATCGATCTCAGGAATTACTACACCTGACGATAATACAGTTGTGTTTAAATTAAGTTCTCCAGATGCATTTATGCTTGATGGATTTGCATCACCATTTAATGCGATTTACTCAGCAAAAGACATTGCAAAAGATCCAAAGTGGCACCTAAAAAATATTAATGGTACTGGACCATATAAGTTTGTTGCTCACAAAAAAGGTGAAAGTTGGAAAGCTGAGAAATTTGCTGATTTCCATCATGGAGATAACTGCTTAGATGGAACAGAATCTTTTAGAATTAAAAAAGTTGCTGAACCATTAATTGGTGGACAAATCATGGCTGAGTGGAGAGGAACTGCACCACCTGAAAGAGTGTTATTGAAAAAAGAAATGGGTGATAATGTCTCATTTCAGGCTAAAACATTGATGACACTATGGGTGGTAAGTTTAAACAGTAAAACTAAAGCTTTCCAGAACAAGAAAGTAAGACAAGCGATCAATATGTGTATTGATAGACACACAGGATTAAAAAAGTTAGCTAAGATTACTTTTACAGCTCCAAGACCTTCTGGTTATCTACTATATGATACATTTTATGCATTACCAGATGAAGAATTATATAAAATTCCTGGTTTTCAAAAAGATATTGCTGCTAGTAGAAAAAAAGCGATGCAAATGCTTAAAGAAGCTGGTGCTGAAGGCTTAGAATTTACATACAGTAATAGAGCTGTATCTCATCCATATGATCATATTGCTATTTGGCTAATGTCTGAGTGGAAAAAATGTGGATTAAAACCAAAAATGATTACTAACCCAACTTCAAAGTTTGTCAAAATTAGAAGAGAAGGTGGTTTCGACGCTACAATCGATTGGGCTCCATCATTTTTACCAGATCCAACATTAATGCATTTTAAATATATATCAGCTGATAGAACAGCATCTAACTACTCTAAAAATACAGATAGAGGATTAGATAAGATTTTTGATGCTCAAAAAGGTGAAGTTGACAAGAATAAAAGAAAAGCTCTTGTTCATGATTTTGAAAAAACTGCACTTGAAAATGCATGGGTATTACCAATTACCTATACAGATCGTGTAATAGCACTAAATAGTAAGGTTAAAGGATATGTGATTGCAAACTCACATATATTAAATAACACCTGGAGAGGTGTCTATTTAGACTAAACTTTATGAAATAAAGGCAATCTAGTAATATTTTAGATTGCCTTCCCTTTTATTTTTTTTTAAGAATTGATTAATGTTAAAATACGCTATCAAAAGAATTTTATTAATGATCCCTACCCTTTTAGCGGTAGCTGTTATAGTCTTTTTAGTTTTAAGAGTTGTTCCTGGTGATATTGTCGAATTAAAGTTGACTGCTGAAGGCGGAGAAGTATCTCTAGAGCAAATAGAGGCTGAAAAAACAAGATTAGGCTTAAATGATCCACTTCACGTTCAATTTATAAAATATATGAGCGGACTGCCTCGTGGCGATTTGGGCATATCATTATGGACTGAAGAGCCTGTCTCAGCAGAAATCGCTGCACGAATTGGTCTATCTTTCGAGCTAGCTTTATTATCAACTATATTAGCAGTTATAATAGCATTTCCTTTAGGCACTCTATCTGCCCTATTTAGAGGAACGATATTAGATTATATAATAAGGATTTTAACTATTGGTGGAATTGCTGTCCCTTCTTTTTGGCTAGGAATGTTATTAATTATGTTAGTTCTTGCCACCATAGGAACATTACCACCATTAGGAACTGTAAGTCTATTTGCAGATCCATTAGTAAACTTACAACAGATGATCTGGCCTGCAATTTCAGTTGGTTATAGGTATAGTTCAGTTGTAGCAAGGATGCTTCGTTCATCAATATTAGAGGTTTTATCAGAAGATTATATCAGAACAGCTAGGGCAAAAGGTCTATATGAAAAAATAGTTATAGTAAAGCATGGTATGAGAAACGCCCTATTACCTACTGTAACAGTAATAGGTCTTGAATTTGCTTTTTTGTTAGGTGGATTAGTAGTTACAGAGTCAGTTTTTAATTTAAATGGTATTGGAAAACTCTTTGTAGATAGTGTTGTCAGAAATGATTTAAATCTTTTACAAGGATTAGTACTAACAGTTGCGACTGCATTTGTAGTTGTGAATTTATTAATAGATCTTTTTTATGCAGCATTAGATCCTAGGATAAGATATCAGTCATGAGTACGATGAATATCGCAAAACCAAAAAGAAGAACAGTTTGGGATTTTATTAAACAACAACCACTTGGTTTTATAGGATTAATTTTAATATTAATAATGTCAATTGCTGCTATTTTTTCACCGGAAGTTGCTCCATACCATCCAGAAGATGTTGATTTTGAAGCCTCTCCTGCACTTGGAGGTGGTCAACCATCTTGGGATCATTTACTAGGTGCTGATGCGTTTGGAAGAGATATATTATCAAGATTAATATATGGCGCTAGGACAGCTTTATCTATCGGCTTTTTGTCAGCATTTATTGGCTGTACAGTTGGAGCAATAATAGGAACAACATCTGCATATTTTGGAGGTAAAATTGACTTGATAATCCAAAGACTAATAGATCTAATGTTATCATTTCCTATCGTTGTTTTAGCAATTGTTGTAATCGCAGTTTTCCCAAAGACTGTCGTTGCCGGAATTGATATAAACGTTATCATTGCGATTGCAATACCATTTACACCAAAAGTTGCTAGAGTTATAAGATCACAAGCCTTAACAATAGTAACTTTACCATATGTAGATGCAGCAAAATCTGCTGGTTTCTCTGCAACTAGAACGATATTTAGACATATATTACCTAACGTTACAGCACCATATCTTATAATGCTTACTGCATTTATAGGGCAAGCTATATTACTTGAGGCCAGTTTATCTTATCTTGGTTTAGGAGTTGTCGAACCAACACCTTCGTGGGGTTTAATGCTATCAGGTGTTAACAGTGATTATTATAGAACAGCTGCATGGATGATTGTCTATCCAGGATTAGCTGTAAGTATAGCAGTATTTTCT
>QCNM01000075.1 GCA_003210115.1 SAR116 cluster bacterium AG-426-A06
CTTTATTTTTATTTTCTGATACAATCTTAAAATCTAGAATTTTGGAGTCAGATTTAATTATTGACTGATCATTTAAAATTGTATTTTTTGATACACTTGAAAATCCATCAACAAAAGCTCCGCCTTTTAATGATGCTAGATATAAGGCGTCTTCAAGTGCTAATCTTCTAGCCTTTTCAACATTATTATCTAATATTACAGATCTTCCTGTAACCTCTGCCTTTAGTATATTAAAGTCTTGATAAGCAAATGAGTGAAAAGGTAGCAATATCAGTTGAAAATAAAAGTAAAATATAATTAATTTTTTCATAAATTATGATCTTCTCGCATTTCTTAATAAAGCCATCATCATATCTCTATCAATTTCAAGAACTGTTTCATATGTATCATTACCAGTTGGATTAATTCTAACAGTCTTTGCACCCCTGATCACACCTTTAACAACGGCTCTAAAAGTATCATTTTGAACCATTAAGTCGATAACAGTAGTATTTGAGTCTACTTGAATACCATGTATTTGTTCCGCTAACTCTCTCATGGCTGACATTCTTGAAGACCTTATAGCCATTAATCTTTTTTGAGCCTGAGTTCTCCCAGGTTGACTAGAAACAACAGCATAACCTACAGCAGTTAAAGTTGGTATTTTTTCAACTGAACTATCAAATACTTCTTTTAAAGCGACTATTCCACTTGTATTCTTGTCAATGTTTATAGAATTGTTTTTTGACATTTTCAGATCATCAAAGCTTTGAATACAACTAGTTAATGATATAAAACAAAGTGGAATTAAAATTTTGGTATGTTTAAAAAACTTCATCATAATCTCCTAATTTGAGGAGAGTTTGCATATTCTATGCCAATATCGATTTACAAAATATACTTAAACAATAATTTTATTGGATTTAATTGGCATCATTCTTGCTTCACCATTTATTAATTCGAAATTATAAATTATTGAGATATTAAATATATGTTTTTATTGAATAAATTTAATCAGGAAGTGTCATGAATTTGACAACTCAAAGTATATCACAGCAATTTTTGGCAATTAACAAATTAAAGTCATTAGCATTACCTTTAGGTATTCTAGTACTAATTGTTATGATGGTAATACCATTACCGTCTTACCTTCTAGATGTATTTTTTACAAGTAACATACTATTATCATTGTTGATTTTAATGGTTGCATTACATACATTTAGACCATTAGATTTTTCAAGTTTTCCAACAGTTTTATTATTTGCAACCATATTAAGATTAGGCCTTAATGTAGCTTCCACAAGAATAGTTTTAAGCCAAGGTCATACAGGTCCAGAGGCTGCTGGAAAGGTAATTGAGGCATTTGGATCATTTGTTATAGCTGGAAATTATGTTGTTGGAATATTTGTATTTGCTATTTTAATAATAATTAATCTAGTTGTTGTTACTAAAGGTGCTGGAAGAGTTTCTGAGGTATCTGCAAGATTTACTTTAGATGCCATGCCAGGAAAACAAATGGCAATTGATGCAGATTTAAATGCTGGCTTGCTTACGAGTGAGGATGCAAAAAATAGAAGAGAAGAAATTGCAAAAGAAGCAGATTTTTATGGTGCTATGGACGGTGCATCTAAATTTGTTAAAGGAGACGCAATAGCTGGTATTTTAATTTTGTTAATTAATATTATCGGGGGGCTCACAATTGGTTTGGCCCAACATGATTTACCATTATCAACTGCTGCTGAAAATTATATAATTTTATCTGTTGGTGATGGTTTAGTTGCTCAAATTCCATCACTGTTGCTAGCGATATCAACTGCAATAATTGTTACAAGAATATCCTCAAATCATGATTTGTCAGAACAAATAGGATCTCAAATAGGTATTAAAGAGGCTTGGCTACCAAGTTCTGCAGTTCTATTTTTAATTGGTATGATCCCAGGAATGCCAAACTTATTATTTTTAATTGCTTCGGTTCTATCACTACTGATGTGGTATTATTTGTATAAGAATAAATTAGATAAAAAGACTGAAAGTGAAGTCTTAACAGCTGATGGGAAACCTGTTTTAGACCAATCTGAAACAAATAATAATAATAATAATAATATTGAGCTTGATGAAATATCAGATAATTCTCAGATTTCTATGCAATTAGGATATGGACTTATACAATTAGTTGACGACAATAATGAAGGACCTCTGATTTCTAGAATAACTGGAGTTAGAAAACAATTATCAAAGGAACTTGGCTTTATAGTTCCGCAAGTGAGAGTTAGAGATGATTTAACCCTAGATTCTAATACATATAGAATAAGAATTGGACAAACTATTGTCGGTGAAGATAAAATTTATCCAAATTTATTATTAGCCATTCCAAGTGATAATTCACAAACTAAAATTGAAGGTATTAATGTTAAAGACCCTAGTTTTAAAATGGATTCTACTTGGATAGAAAAACATGAAGTTTCAAAAGCAGAAAGTCTAGGTTACATGGTAGTTGAGCCTGAAGCTGTAATTGCAACACATTTAAATCAAATACTAAATAAGTATTCTAGTGAGTTAATTGGACAGGATGATGTGCAGTCATTACTTGATAATTTAAGTAAAACATCCCCTCAATTAGTATCCTTAACTGTTCCAAAAATTTTTCCCTTAAATATTTTAACTACAATTCTCAAATCTTTACTGTCAGAGAGAATACCTATTAGTGACTTAAGAAAAATTCTTGAAAAATTATCTACAATAAATAATAAAAATTTGTCACCATATGAGCTAGCTGAAATTGTAAGGCCAACAGTAGTAGGTTTGTTAATTCAACAATTAGCTCCATTAAATCAAGCATTGCCAATTATTACATTTTCAGGAAATCTAGAACAAATGATATTAAATATAGCGAATCAATCTGGAGAAAATGGTTTGATATTAGAACCAAGTCTAATTCAAAAAATAGTTGGTTCAATAAATAATACTATTGAAAAATTACAAAATGAAAACAAAAAACCTGTTTTAATAACTGCTCCTGCAATTAGAAAAGATATTTCCTTAATGTTAAGACAGCACTTAGATAATGTAGATGTACTATCTTTCACAGAACTTCCAGATGATAAAAAGATTGATGTAGTAGCAACTATTAACCTTGATCAAGAAGATACTAATTAAATTATGGAGAAATCAAAATGACGCAACATAAAGTTTTATCAGATGATAGCATGACTGCAATGGATGAAATTGCTAGAGTCCTTGGACAAGAAGCTGTAATTTTATCTACTAGAAAAATAGGTGAAAAAATCGAAATCATTGGCTCGAATGATATTAAAGATATTTTAAAATCAAGTAAAAAAAATCAAAAACAACCTAACTTTAAAGAACTTTTTTCAAGGGTTC
>QCNM01000076.1 GCA_003210115.1 SAR116 cluster bacterium AG-426-A06
AATTCCCGTAATGTCATGGCCAGCATTCTGAAGCTTGTCAATGAGGGGTACATCAGGATTGTTATTAACTAAATCAAAAACAGAGGCAATGTCCCTTGGAAAACTTCCTTCTATACGTAAAGATGTTCCTGATATATCAAGGATTAATGCTTCCGCATCGTTAGCATTATTATCTGAGTTCTCAAAGGTTAGCGATACGGTATAATCTGTATTGGTATTACCTGACGTGCCATCAACAAGAGTGAGGGCATTGAGCTTGCCTGATAATGAAGACGCCAAAACATTTGAGATAGACATCCCACTATTATAATTACTCATGATATCTAAAAGATCGCCGCTTAGATTTTCTGCAGTAAGCGTTAAACTGACATTATTAACAGAGTCAGTAAGAACAAAACCATTTTGATTAATAACTAAATCTGTATTGCTCTCAACAATAGAACCAAAACGAGAAGACAGATCATCCTGCAAGGACTGAGTATCATTAAATACAGATAACTGACTTGATAGATAATCAAGTGGATTAATCTCGGCACTTGCCCAACGATCACTTAACTCTAAGTTCTGGGAGTTAATCAGACGGTTGATATTATCCGATAAACTGGAGCCAAATATACCCGACCACTGAGACGGAGCAAACTGATCTGATAAAATGTCTTTATATAAATTCCATCCCTCGTCACTCACACTTACATTTAATGGATCAGAATTATCTACCGTTACAGTTTTTGAAATACTTGAAGAACCAGCTGATGCAATAACATCAAAACTATAAGAGGATTTTAAATCTATGTAATTTTCATTTGCAAATCTAATCTCTCCATCATCAACATCTATAATGAAATATGATTCATCTAAGCCAGCTAATGAAAATTCTATTTGATAATCGTCTAAACCAGTCGATAGTGCGTCTGCATCATATATAACAGTATCTATGGACGATGAAATTCTTGAAAAACTATCATTATCGGGACTCGTTATCGTGATGCCTTTAACATTTGTTGGAGCAATAAATAATGACATTCCATCATAACCATCAGGATCTATATTAGAAGCATAAGTTGTAAATGATACTGATGATCCGTCGGCTGTTATCCCAGAAAGCCTTGCATGATCATTAGGTTGATTATTATTTTCATCAACACTAATAAGCTTAATATCACCAGTTACAAGATCTTTAATATATACATCATAATAACCATTAATATCATTTGAGATAAGATTATTTGACCAGCTATCAAATGCAACAAATCTGCTATCAGCAGAAAAATAAGCCGTAGTACCAGAATAACCGTTACCTAATTGACCATTAACGTCACTACTTGCAACAACTAAATCACCTGTTAATAAATTTTTAACAAAAAGTTGTGGGCCGCCAGAAGGTTGGCCAGGAACAAGATCATTGCTTCCTGTAAAAGCTACATAATTACCATCTGGTGAGACTATAATTGATGTCCCCCAGTTTCCAGTATCAGATGATGTTTGTCCATCTGCAGTTACGTCAACTCTCTGAACATTTCCAGTAAGCATATTTTTTATATAGATGCCTTCTTGATGAAGATTTACACCTACAATATTTCCATCCGCAGATATTGTGGTTTCATATCCACCTGTACTACTCGAAGTTGACGACCAATCATCAACTAGTTTGAGTTCACCTGTAACTAAATTTTTATGATAAAGATGACGTTCACCTCCAGGAACTGGATCTTCTCCTTTAAAACGACTATCTGAAGATTCGAAGACAGCAACAGTACCATCAAGAGATAAGGTTGCATTCCAGATTCCCCAATTTGCACTAAATGTTGACCCATCCGAAAGACTATCAACCCTTACGATCTCTCCAGTTAATAAATCTTTTCTGTATAAAGGAACTGGACTAGATTGATCGCCAGGAACCAAATCAGTCGTTCCATATTCATCAAGTGTGAATAAAGCATATCTTCCATCAGCAGACGCTGCCAGAACTTGTTGACTATCACCAGTCGAAGGTGTCCCATTGGCATCTGCATCAACAATAATTTTTTCATTCGTTTCTAAATCAACACGATACCAATGAGAATCATTAAAAGTGTATTCTTGTTTAAATACATACTTTCCATTTGACGTAATAAATCCATTCGTATTTCCATCACCAATCTTTTCAAAAGTATCGTGTTGTACAATATTAGATAAATCTAAAACACTTGTTTCTTCTAGAGAGCTTACGTCGATAAGACTATTACTAAACTGAATAAATTCAGTGTTAACAGTTATAATTTTTTCAAATGCATTGGCTTTATTTTGTATCAATAATGAGTTTGTATATCTCGTTAAATCAAAATCTGTTGATAGTTCATCAATATAAACAGTATCACTTCCCCCTGCTCCATCAATGATGTCAGAACCATGAGTTAGATAAATATGCTGATCATTATCACTGCCTTTTATATGATCATCCCATCTGGTGTCATAAATAACATTCGCATCTGAGATTTGATCTGCTCCATAGTGCCAGTTCTGCTCATACTCATCCACATGAGTAATAGTTGGGTAAGCTTCCATCCAATCAGGCAATGGATCATCTATTGTTATCGCATCTTGAACAGCAGTTAAATCTAAACTATCAGGTAAGATAATCTTACTTTCATTGCCAGGATAAGTCGTGTTGTGATAAGTAAGCGTTAACTCATTACCATTAATCGCATATCCAGTTAAGCCCCTACCAACATTACTTGAACTTAATATGATATTATCCTCAGCAGGATTAAAATCTGGCAAACTAACAGTGTGACCATAAGAGGTTAAACCCATATAAAATGTATCTTCGCCCGCACCACCGTAAAACTTTCCAAAGTCAGGATTAAAAGATCCATCTTTCCAGTTTTGGGTAAAGCCAATGATATCATCACCATCACCACCACTGACAATAACATCTGCAGAGTCAGTTATAATAATATCATTATGACTTGTTCCAATCGCATGATCGTCTGTATAAAACTCTACAGAACCTTGAACCCCACTTAAATCAAGTATGGCATCATCACCTGTTAAATCACTATACTCAGTAGGTAAGGTTGTTGGTTGTTCTGCAACAATCAGATCTTGCCTGCTTCCACTCTCTCCAGCCTTTAAGGATAATTTGTCAATTGTGTAATTACCTTCATTAGTCTCCAAATCAACCAAGCTATTCGTTAACTGACCTTCTGCTACAATCTCCAAATCAGCAATCGATACACTCCATGCTGTCGGCGTCGTGGTTATACTTATCTCTTCTTCAATAACAGTCTGGGAAGAACCAATAATTACATCAGAGACCTTAATATGGTTTAATGTTCCATTTAATGATGAGAAGT
>QCNM01000077.1 GCA_003210115.1 SAR116 cluster bacterium AG-426-A06
AGTATTAGATGCATTTAATAATAAATCTGTCTGTCTGCATAAAAATGCAGGTATTTGAATAATATCAACAACTTCTTTAACAAGATCACATTGACAACCTTCATGAATATCAGTCAAAACAGGAACATTTAAACTATTTTTAATTTCACTTAATATTTCTAGACCTTTATCAATTCCCACACCTCTACTAGAGTTAATGTTAGTTCTGTTCGCTTTATCAAAAGATGATTTAAATACAAAATCTATTGCAACTTCGTTACATATTTTTTTAATCTCTTTAGCGTGATATAATGCATGATCTCTACTTTCAATCACACAAGGGCCAGCAATTAAAAATAATTTGTTATCATTCTTAACTTCAAATCCTCCAATTTTAATTTTTTTAATCATAATTTTTGCACTCTATAACAATCTTGATTGATTTAATGATGCATTTATAAATGAAACAAAAAGAGGATGCGGCTGAAAAGGCCTTGATTTAAGTTCTGGATGAAACTGAACAGCAATAAACCAAGGATGATCATTTAATTCTAAAGTTTCGGGGAGTATATTATCTGGAGACATTCCAGCAAAAGACATACCTTTTTCAGAAAACTTGCAACATAAATCTAAGTTTACTTCATATCTATGCCTATGTCTTTCATGTATAATCTTATTTTTATATATTTTATATATTTTTGAATTTTGTTTTAAATGACATTCATAAGAACCAAGTCTCATCGTGCCCCCATATTCACTGAGTATATCTCGCTTTTCTTTTCCTTTTTTGGTTTGCCATTCAGTTAATAGAGATATAATTGGAAAGTTAGTTCTACCAAACTCAGTTGAAGAAGCATTTTTATAATTCATAACGTTTCTTGCAAATTCTATTACAGCCAATTGCATTCCCAAACAAATTCCGAAAAAAGGGATTTTATTCAACCTTGCAAAGTTAATTGCTAAAATTTTCCCCTCAGACCCTCTTTCACCAAAACCACCTGGCACAATTATTCCATTAATATCTTTAAAACAATTAAAATCATTGTCAATATTTTGGGAGTCAATCCAGACAAAATTAATCTTTGTCTTGTTAGCTATGCCACCATGAGTAATTGCTTCAATCAGAGATTTATAAGAGTCAATGATAGATGTATATTTTCCTACAATTCCAATATTAACTTCACCTTCAGAGGATTTTTGTATTGAAATAATATTTTTCCATACACTTAAATCTGGAGATTTTTCATTATATAAATTAAAATATTCAAGAATTTCTTTATCAAATCCAGCTTCGTTATAAGCTATAGGCACTTCATAAATTGAGTTAACATCAATTGCCTCAATTACAGATTCCTCTTTAACATTACAAAATTGTGCAATTTTCTTTTTTTGATCAACAGGAATGTTTAACTCTGTTCTACATAACAAAATATCTGGCTGAATTCCCATGCCTTGTAATTCTTTAACTGAATGCTGAGTAGGTTTAGTCTTCAATTCTTTAGCTGCATTTATAAATGGTAATAATGTAACATGAACGAAGCAAGTATTTTCTCTACCAAGGTCATTTCTTAATTGTCTAATTGCTTCAATAAATGGCAAGGATTCAATGTCTCCAACAGTTCCTCCAATTTCACAAAACATAAAATCTTCGTCACTGATATCTGATAAAATAAAATTTTTAATAGCATCTGTTACATGTGGTATAACTTGAATAGTGGCACCAAGATAATCTCCTCTTCTTTCTTTTTTTAAAACTTGAGAATAAATTTTACCAGTAGTGACGTTATCAGATTTTCTGGAATTAACTCCTGTAAACCTCTCATAATGTCCTAAATCTAAATCTGTTTCTGCACCATCATCAGTAACAAAACATTCTCCATGCTGATATGGACTCATTGTACCTGGGTCAACATTCAAATAAGGATCTAATTTCCTTAATCTAACCTTAAAACCTCTAGAAATAAACAATGATGCTAAACTAGCTGAGGCAAGGCCTTTACCAAGTGAAGAAACTACACCACCTGTAATGAAAATAAATTTAGGTGTATTTTTTTCCATGACTATAAAGGTATATCAAATAAAATAATTTTCAATTATCAGTGGGAACTTTAGGATCGTTATTATCATTTATTGAATCATTTTTAATCTCTTGAGAGATCGAAGGTGTATGACTACTACCCGATAATATAGCTAGAAGTATAGATGTAATAAAAAATAAGGAACCTACCATAGTTGTTATTTTTGTTAATGTATTAGCAGTTCCTCTAGAAGTCATAAATCCTCCACTTTGACTTCCACCTATACCTAAACCGCCACCTTCACTTTTTTGTAGCAACACTAAAATAATTATTAGCAATGCTAAAACAACATGAATAATTAAAACTGTATTTTCCATAACAAGTCTTTTGAATAATATTATATTATATTATCTGTTTAACCGCACTTTTATAAATTGCAAGAAAATCTTTGAATTTTAAACTTGAACCCCCTATTAATGCGCCATGGACAGAATCTAATTCAAATATTTTAGAACAATTTTCTATATTTACAGATCCTCCATAAATAACCTTTAAATTTTCAATGTGAGGCAGCTCATCAATGATAACATTGTGAATATTAAATATTTCTTCATATTTTGGAATTATACCAGTGCCAATAGCCCATAAAGGTTCGTAAGCTATAATTAAGTTTGAACTTATATTATCTGGTACACACTCTTTAATCTGACCTTTAATAAATTGATTAGTAACATTTTTATTTTTAATATCTAAAGATTCTCCAACACAAATTATAGGAATAATATTTTTAGATAATAACAAAGTTGATGCTTTTTTTACAAAATCATTACTTTCATTATGAAATTCTCTTCTTTCTGAATGACCAACTATACAATATTTACATCCAATATCAGAAATAATATCAACTGAAACATCACCTGTATAAGCACCATATAATTCAGATGAACAAGTTTGAGCACCAACTTCAATACTACAATTTGATAATTTTTTTTTCGCAGAATATAATAAAGGGAATTGAGGGAATATAGCCATTTCAACGTGATTATCTAGTTTAAAATCAAAAAGCATTTCTCTAAAATTTTTTATATCCTCATATTTTAAATTCATTTTCCAGTTTCCAGCTATTAA
>QCNM01000078.1 GCA_003210115.1 SAR116 cluster bacterium AG-426-A06
TAGCTAACGCTGCTACCCCAAATTATAAAGCAAGAGACATTAATTTTTTAGATGAATTTAAAAAAATAACTAATACTGGTGAAATTAAAATAACTCACTCTAATCATATACCTACAAAAAATTATAATATATCTGGTAAAGCATTTTATAGAGATCCTGTCATAGCTTCTTTAGATGGAAATACCGTAGAATTGTCAGTTGAACAAATGCAGTTTGCTGAAAATACCATGAAATATCAAACCACATTAAAATTTCTAAATGGTAAAATTACTAAAATGATATCTGCGATAAGAGGTGAATAATGAAGATTAAAAATATATTTGATATTGCAGGTAGGGCAATGGCAGCACAGATGGTAAGATTAAATACCATATCATCTAATTTAGCTAATGCTGGAGCTACTACTGGAGATCCAGAAACAGTGTATAAACCCCTAAAACCAGAGTTTAAAACTCAGTATAGCGAAAATGTCAAAAAGAACGGTATATCAACTGTTAATGTATCTAAAGTAGTTGAACTTCAAAAAGAACCTTTTAAGATTTTTGATCCTAATCATCCATTAGCTGATGGAGATGGATATATTTATAAAGCACCAATAAATGTCGAGGAAGAAATGGTCGATATGATGGATGCTTCTAGACAATATCAAAACAATATTGAGGTAGTAACAACACTAAAAGCATTAACTTTAAAGACAATAAATTTAGGAAAATAAAAGGGTGAAAAATGTCTGAAATTTCTTCAAATCAATCATTAAATAAAATATTAGACCAATTAGGTATTAATAAAACAAAAGAAAAATTTGCACCTAGAGAAGTAAAAGATCAGTTAGGTCAAGAAGATTTTTTGAAGTTGATGACTGTTCAACTTCAGAACCAAGATCCATTTGCTCCAGTAGATAATGCTGACTTTATTGCTCAAATGGCACAATTTTCTACTGTTACAGGTATTACCCAGATGGGTGAAACTATGAAAAACGTAAATAATCAATTATCTGAATTGAGAATTGCTTCAGCAACCCAATTAATGGGACACTCAGTATTAGTCCCTGGAAAATTAGCAAGGCCAAATCAAGAAGGGGTTATTAGCGGTGTTGTAGATTTACCTAAAACAGCATCAAACTTAAATATTATTTTTGAAAGCAAGGATGGTGAAGTTCTTCATGAAGAAAATTTAGGTCCACAAGTTGCTGGATTAGTTGGTTTTCAATGGAAAGATCTGCCAAAAGATATGATTGAAAGTAAAAATCAAATATTAATCAAAGCTTTTACTGGTAATCAAGGTGATGCAGATCAATTATCAACGAAAGTATTTGCCAAAGTTGAAGGCACTTCCAAAACTGAAAATGGATATATGCTTGAAGTAGAAGATTATGGATCAGTTGATCCATCACAAGTAGTAAGATTTAAGAATTAATTTATAGTTTAAGGAGAAACAAAAATGTCGTTTTATACCGCTTTAACAGGTTTGAATGGATCCCAGGCTGATATCTCAGCAACCTCTAACAACATAGCAAACGTTGCGACTACAGGTTATAAGAGAAGTAAAGCTGAATTTGGTGATATTTTCGCAACATCACCACTCCAAAATGCATCTTCTTCAATTGGTTCTGGTACTATTTTAAAAGGTATTAAACAGCAATTTACTCAAGGTAACGTTACATCCTCACTTAATGCACTTGATTTAGCGATATCTGGTCAGGGTTTCTTTGCTCTAAGACCTTCACTTACTACTAACCAAACTGTTTACACTAGAAATGGTTCTTTTTCAGTAAATAATGATAGATTTGTTGTTGATTCTGCTGGACAATTTGTACTTGCTCTTCCTGTATCAAACGACGGATCCGTTCAGGGAGGAGAAATCTCAGATGCTACTCCACTTAAATTAGAATTAGAGGCAGGTGAAGCAAAAGCCACAAAAAATTTAGCACTTTCTGTTAATTTACCAGCTTCATCTTCAGTTTTTGATAATGCTGACGACTTTGATCCTACAAACCCAGAAACCTTTAATTCGTCAACATCTGTTACAATATTTGATAACTTAGGTAATCCTGTGATTGCAACAGCATTTTTTATAAAAACTCAAGCTGCATCTGGTGATAATGTTACTCATAAATATCAAACAAAATTTATTGTTGACGGAAGAGAAGTTGAACCATCTTTAACAGAGGCAATATCTCCAACTGGTCAGACACTAGTTGTAGATAGATTTGGACAAATCATACCAATAGATGAAAAACCACAAATTATTTCTGTTGCTCAAACACAACCCTTGTTTTTCTTAGATGACTTAGCAAACAAAACAGTATCAAAAGCAGCAACTGTTACAAACGAAATTCTAGAAGATGCAGCATTCACTACAACAGCGCCATCTATTACTATAGTAACAGATCCTCTTCAATATAATACAACATATGACGATAATCCAACTTTAAACAAATCAACATATTGGGGAAAAGATTTTCTTACAATTAGAGTTGATGATACAACTGGTAGTGCGGCTTTTAAAAGCATAGATATTAGACCTGGAACATATACTGCAGCATCTCTCGCGCAGGAAGTTCAAAGAGCTATAAATGCTGGTTTGGGTGACGATTCAAAATTGTCAATAGACCCAGTTACTGATGGAAATTTTTCAATACAATTTAACCAATTAGATAATAATGATGAACTTCAAACATTATCGGCCATAAATGTCGATTTAATGAAAGATAGTTTTGTGACTGATGATTTGTTCAGTTCTACAAGTGGAATTGAAAATGTCGCCTCTCCAAATTTTGAAAGACAAGAATTTTTAGCTCATGCACAATTAAGAATTAATGATGCTTTAAACAGAGCTGCAGTTTCTTCAGATGGTGCTACAAATAATGCATCTACATATGGTGTAAGCTCTGCATTGTTTGCAAGGGGGACAGGTTTAAAGTTGTCTTCAATTGTTGAAGAAACGGAAGTATTGAGTTTTAAATATAAACAACCTGCAACAGATTTAACAGATGAAAATGCAGTTACTGACGAAACAAAGTTTTTACTCCACAGTTATTATAATGCATCACCAACTCTTAAAGTTTTTGAGAATTCTCTAGATGTGAAAGCTGTAAGTGGTA
>QCNM01000079.1 GCA_003210115.1 SAR116 cluster bacterium AG-426-A06
CTAATGAAAACGGTGATGAGTTAGTAGCTGAGGATTATTTGCTTTTAGCATTAATATCAGAAAAAAATAACTTATCTAATATTTTTAAAAGTCAAAAAATAAATAAAGAAAAATTAAAAATTGTTATAGATCAGTTAAGAAGAGGTAAAAAGGCCATGACTAATACAGCAGAAAATAACTTTGATGCTTTAAATAGGTATGCAGTTGATCTTACTCAAAAAGCATCTCAGGGGTTAATTGATCCTGTAATTGGAAGAGACGATGAAATTCGAAGAGCCATTCAAATTTTATCAAGAAGAACAAAAAATAATCCCGTATTAATTGGTGAGCCCGGTGTAGGTAAGACAGCAATCGTTGAAGGTTTAGCTCAACGGATTGTTAACGAAGACGTTCCAGATAGCATAAAATGTAAAAAAATATTTTCATTAGATATATCAAGCTTAGTGGCGGGTTCAAAATTTAGAGGAGATTTCGAAGAAAGACTTAAGAATGTTTTAAACGAGATTACAAAAAAAACTAACGAAGTTATTTTATTTATTGATGAATTACATACGTTAGTTGGTGCTGGAGCTTCAGAAGGAGCCATTGATGCTTCAAATATGCTTAAACCAAGTTTAGCAAGAGGGGAGTTGCATTGTATTGGCGCTACTACTTTGAATGAATATAGAAATTACATTGAAAAAGATACTGCTTTAGCAAGAAGATTTCAGCAGTTATATGTAGATGAACCAAGTTTAGATAATACCGTATCTATACTCCGTGGATTGAAAGAGAAGTATGAGGTGCATCATGGTATTTCAATAAGTGATAAAGCTTTAATATCTGCTACGAAGCTCTCCTCTAGATATATAACAGAGAGATTTTTGCCTGATAAGGCAATCGATTTAATTGATGAAGCTGCCAGCAAAAAAAGAATAGAACTTGATTCTAAACCTGATAATTTGGATGAATTAGACAGAAAAATAATGCAACTCAATATTGAAAAAAAAGTTTTATTAAAAGAAAAAGATACTGATTCACTAAAACGTCTTGAACTAGTAAATGCAGAATTAAGAGATTTAGAACAAAAATCTTATGAATTTACACAAGAATGGAATTTGAAAAAAAAACAAATTGAGAACATTCAAAACATTAAATTTCAATTAGAAAATGCTAAAAATGAACTCACTATTGCGAAAAGAAATGGCAATTGGGAAAAAGCAGGAGAACTATCATATCAAACAATACCTACACTTGTTGAGACTTTAGAAAAATCAAATAAAAAAAATAAGATTGATGAAAAAAACCTTATTGAAAACACCATATACGATGAAGACATAGCAAACGTTATCTCAAGATGGACTGGGATACCAGTGTCAAAGATGTTAGAAGACGAAAAAAATAGATTTCTTCAGATTGAAACTTGGTTAAATGACAAAATTATTGGTCAAGAGGAATCAATTAAAAAAATATCAAATGCATTAAGACGAGCTAGATCTGGATTGAGTGATCCCAAAAGACCATTAGGTTCTTTTTTATTTTTAGGCCCTACTGGCGTAGGCAAAACAGAAACAGCCAAATCACTTGCCTCTTTTTTGTTTGATAACGAGAAGTCTCTGTTAAGAGTCGATATGTCTGAATTTATGGAAAAACATTCTGTATCTAGGTTAATTGGAGCTCCTCCAGGTTATGTTGGGCACGAAGATGGGGGAATTTTAACTGAAAGCGTTAGACGAAGACCATTTAAAGTAATATTATTTGATGAGATTGAAAAAGCTCATCCTGAGATATTGAATATCCTACTTCAAGTTCTTGACGACGGAAGGTTAACCGACAGTCAAGGTAGATTAGTTGATTTTAGAAATACAATAATTATATTAACCAGCAATTTGGGGTCAAATTATTTTAACGATTGGCAAAATACCTCTGAAGAAAATGAAAGTACAAAATTATTAAAAAATAATATAATGGGCTCTATTAAAACTTTTTTGAGAGCTGAATTTATAAATAGATTAGATGAAATTTTGATTTTTACAAAATTAACTAAAAATAACATCAAGTTGATAACAGAACTTCAGTTAGAAGAGCTTAGAACAAGATTGAATGAGATGAATATTAATCTTTCTTGGGATGAAAGTGTCGTAAATTTGATAACTTTAGAAGGATATAATCCTGAATATGGCGCGAGACCAATAAAGAGGACTATAAGGTATTTAATTGAAGACAAAATTAGCGATTTAGTTTTGAAGGAAGAAATAGATAAAAAAGAAATAAAATTAAAAGAAATTGACGGATATATAGAACTAACAGTTTACTGATTATTCCAAATAAGCAAATTTACTATTTTTTATTTTGTTTCGCATTGCAAAAATTTTACTATTAATTATTTGTTGTTTCTTATAAAAGTTCTCTAATTCATTATTTGGTATGTGTTTGCCTGAAGGCAATTTAACTCGTAATGGATTTACTTGTCTTCCATTTATGAGTATTTCGTAATGAAGATGTGGTCCTGTTGACCTTCCTGTACTGCCTAAAGTTGCAATGATGTCACCTTGTTTAATTCTTGTCCCTCTTTTTTTATAAATTTTTGATAAATGAGCATATGCTGTTTTAAAAGTGCCATTATGTTTTATCCTGATATATTTGCCGTAAGCCCCATTCCAACCTGAATATTCAATAATACCGTCTCCTGCAGCAAATACAGGAGTACCTATAGGTGCTGCAAAATCAATTCCTCTATGCATTTTTGTAAAACCAAGTATAGGATGTTTTCGATTTCCAAAACCACTGGATAACCTAGCGCCGTTCAGAGGTGTTTTCATTAGTGTTTTTTTTGATGATTTACCTTCTTGGTCGTAAAAATTAGACTTACCATCTCTAGTTGTAAACCTATAAAACTTTAAGTTATTATCTTTAAGATTTGCTGAAATATAATGAATTGGGTTTGATTCAATAATTTCATTTGTGATTAAGTCAATTTTTTGGGTATATAAGGTTTCAAAAACATTTCCTTTTCTTAATTCTCTCTGAAAATCAATCGAAAAGCCAAGGATTTTTATTAATTCAGAAAATATTTCTTTAGGTAGTTTACCTTTGAGTGCAGAATTATACAAGTTAT
>QCNM01000080.1 GCA_003210115.1 SAR116 cluster bacterium AG-426-A06
TCTCTTTAGTAGATGAAAAAATAAAAGAAAGTGAAAATAAATTGAGAGATATTCTTATAAATTTACCAAACATTTTAGATGATGACGTGCCGAATGGAGTTAATGAAAATGATAATAAAGTTATTAGATCTTGGGGTAAAAAACCTGATTTCTCTTTTGCCCCACAAGATCATGTTGATTTAACAAATAATGATAAATTAAATTTTGAATTAGGCGCAAAAATTTCTGGAAGTAGATTTGTTGTAATTAAAAATGATTTAGCTTTATTAGAGAGAGCTCTAATTAATTTTATGCTTGATACAAATATTGTTAAATTTAGAAGAGAAGAAATCTCTCCACCATATATAGTTAATTCAAAATCATTGTTTGGTACGGGTCAACTACCAAAATTTAAAGATGATTTATTTGAAACAGATCAAGATAAGTGGTTAATTCCAACTTCTGAAGTACCTTTAACAAATATTGTAAGAGATGAAATTTTAAATGATCATGAATTACCATTAAATTTTGTAGCTTATTCACCATGTTTCAGATCTGAAGCTGGCGCAGCGGGAACTGACACAAGAGGCATGATACGACAACATCAATTTTCAAAAATTGAAATGGTTTCAATTGTTCACCCAAATGATTCTGTTTCTAAGCTTGAGGAAATGACAAATCATGCAGAACATATTTTAAAAGTATTAAATCTACCTTATAGGGTTATGTTATTATGTAGTGGCGATACTGGATTTTCTTCAAAAAAAACATATGATATTGAAGTTTGGTTACCTGGACAAAATAATGGATTAGGTCAGTATAGAGAAATATCATCTTGTTCAAATTGTGGAGATTTTCAAGCAAGAAGAATGAATGCAAGATTTCGGAGTAAAGACAATAAAATCTTAAATTTTTTACATACTTTGAATGGGTCATGCCTTGCAGTTGGTAGAACAATGATTGCAATTATGGAAAATTATCAAGATGAAAATGGTGATATAACTATTCCAGATGTTTTAAGACCTTATATGCAAAATAAACAAAAAATTAATTTAAAATAATGCAAATTAATAAAGTTTTAATAACGAATGATGATGGATTTAATTCTATTGGTATAAAATTACTAGCAGATATACTTAAACAATTTGCTAATAAAATTTATGTAGTTGCACCTAAAAATAATAAATCTGGTTCTAGTAGATCTATATCTTTAAAAAAAGAAATCAAATTTGAAAAAAAAACATCAACATCATGGTCTGTTGATGGCACACCTACCGATTGTGTTATATTTGCTCTTAATTATATTTTTAAAAATGATAAACCTGATTATATTATTTCTGGAATTAACGCTGGAACAAATATTGGCGATGAAATTTCATATTCAGGAACTGTTGGAGCTGCTTTTGAGGGAGCATTAAGAGGTGTTCCAAGTTTAGCGATAAGTCAAAAATTTTCAACTACTGGTAATAATTACACAATTTCTAAAAATAATTTACCTATTATTCTTCCTGCAGTTTTCAAAAACATATCTAATAAAAATTTATTACTTAATTTAAATTTCCCTAATTGTAAGCAAGAAAATTTAAAAGGATTAAAAATTGTGAACTGCTCTAATCAAAAACACTCAGATGAAATTGTTATTGATAAGAACCAATCAACTTTTAAAATTGGAAAGATGAATATATCAAATAGCAAAAATATTGATGATTTAAATGCCTTACAAAATGGTTATATAACCTTAAGTTCTTTATTAACAAATTTAACTAATAAAACTTTTACAAATAATTATGAATTTAAGCTATAATTTAGAGTTAAGTGCTTATTTAAGATCATTTGGTACTTTTGATACGAATATAATTTCTGCAATAGAGCAAACACCAATAGAACTTTTTAAAGTTAAATCTACAAATTCTGATAACAATAGATTAAGAAAAAAATATTATGTTGCATATTTGTCAGCAGTTATTGCTCAAAAATTACAATTAAAGTCTCATGAAAAAATATTAGAAATTGGGTCAGGATCTGGTTATTTTACAGCAATTTTTTCACGCTTATCTAGAAAAGTTTACACTATAGAAAATTTTAAAACATTATATGTTTTAGCCAATAATAATTTTAAAAAGTTAAAACTAACTAATATAAAATCTAAATGTGAAGTTGGAATTAATGGTTGGTTAGAAGAATCTCCATTTGACAAAATATTTATCTCTAGTGTTATAAATCAAATTAACGATGATTTAATTAAACAAATTAATATTAATGGCAAATTTATTTTTCCGATATTAGCGCCATCTGGAGTTCAAATTTTACAATTATTTAAAGTTGATAAAAATAAATCATTGTCTAAAATTGAAGATATTTGTGAAATTAATTTTGATTCTTTTAAAACATTATAATTTATGAAACATTTTTTTTACTTTCTTTTTCTAATTATAATTACTGGATGTAATCCTGAACCAATTATTCCATTTACAAAAAAAAATATTTCTAATGTTCCAATAAAAAATAATTCAATTGCAAAACTTAATTTTCCTAGAGATGGTTATATTACTGTAGATGAGAATGAAACTATTTATGAAATAGCTAACTCCTTTAATATTTTGCCACAGGAAATCATTAGAGCTAATAATTTAAAGCCTCCATATGAATTTTCAAAAGATCAACAAATTTATTTGCCTTACCCTTTGATGCACAAAGTAAAGCCAAATCAAAATATATATGATATCTCTCTAATTTATGCCGTATCTCAATCTGATATTGTTGAATTGAATGGATTAAGAAAGCCATATAAGTTAATAGCAGGCATTGAAATTAAAGTACCTTTGCATAAAGATTATTCAGTAATAGGGTTAATAAATAAAACCAAATTAATCAAGCAATCAAATGTCACTCCAAATTCAAAGATTGACTCAAAATTTCTTTTTCCTGTAAATGGAAAAATTGTTACAAACTTTGGTCCATTCGATAACGGAAACCAGCATAATGATGGAGTTAATATTCTAGTTTTAACTGATCAATCAATCAAAGCTTCTATGAGTGGCGAAGTTGCTTTTGTTGGGTCTAATTTAAAATCATTTGGTAAAATGATTTTAA
>QCNM01000081.1 GCA_003210115.1 SAR116 cluster bacterium AG-426-A06
TTGATAATCAAACAACACATTTTGGAAGTAAAAGAATAGTTTTAAAAGAATTAAACAAACACGCATACCTTAATAAAGACGTAAAACAACCAAACACTCTTACTAATGGTATTCTTAATGGAGCTCTCACAAGCGTCCCAGTTGATACAACTGAAGGATTTCCTCCGTCAGGAACTTTAAAAATAGGATCTCAAGAGGTTGATTATTCAGCAATTGTTGGAAATACATTTACAATTCCAAGTACCACTTTCAGCAGTGTTGTTGATGATACATCTGTTTCACTAGTAACATTTGCAGATGGTATTTTTAGTAACTTTAAAGATAAAATAAGAAATTCCACAGTTACAAGTACAACAAGATTTAACAATGAACAAACTACTTTAGAGGTTGATTCTACTAATGGTTACCCTGCAACTGGAACTCTATTAATTGGAAACGAAAAGATTTCTTACACTGGAAAAACGGACAATAGTTTTACAGGATTAGTTAGAGGTGCAGATAATACCGAAATTGGTACATCAGCGAGTGCAAGTTTGACAATTCAAGCAACAAATTTAAGCTCTTTTAAAACTATTACAGTTGATGATACTTCAGCATTTGCTGATAGTGGAACTTTATTAATTGGTTCAGAATTAATTACATACACTGGCAAAACGTCAACAACTTTTACAGGATGTACTAGAGCTTCTTTAGGATCAACTATTGGAACACATAATCTCAGTAGTAATACAATTGCAACTTCTGACGTTAGCACTGGCGGTAACTCAATTACCATTACAGGGCATGGATTTGCTACTGGAGATAGAATTAAATATTCTAACGGTGGAGCAGCAACTATAACAGGATTAACAAATGGCCAAGATTATTTTGTGATATCTGTTGATGCAAATACCATTAAACTTGCTGCAACAGAAACTGACGCTCATGATGGTACTAATATAAGTATCACAGGTACAGGTAATAATGCTCAAACTTTAGTAAGAGATAATGTTATGCAAGCACCTGAGGTGAGTTTAGTAGAGAGTGTTGAAACTCTTGGGCTTGAAACACGCACAACAGAGATTGATGATGCAGCTAATATAACCGCAGCAGCAACAACAATTAAAGTTGATAGTACTGATGGATTTGAAGAAACTGGTTTTTTGAGAATTAATAATGAGCTTATTCACTATACTGGAAAAACTTCAACTTCATTTATTGGTTTAACAAGAGGTGCTGGGGGAACTACAGCTGCTAATCACAATGATAACGCAGATGTTTTTCAAGATATTAATATTACTGATGATTGGGTTGATGAAAAAGACCCAGCTTTGAAAATAGCTTATGATTTCTCAGGACAAAACTTTACTCTTCAAGGTGTGCCCTCAAAAATAGGAACATCTACATCTAGTAAAATGTTTTCATTTTCTGCATTTGCACCTGGTGAAGGAACAGGATCTAATGCTATTGGATTAAAAACACTTGCTAATAAAGCAACAGCAAATATTGGTGGTGGAGCTGTGTTAAAAGCAGAATCAATTGTTTTTAATGGAGATCAGATTGCTGCTGATACTCAAAGAGCCTTTGGTGTAGAGGTATCATACAACAACTTAACAAGAAAATTTGACATATCTAGTGGAAGTACTGGTGAAGACATACCGTCAAATTCTGCAGTTGGTGTAGGTGATGCAGGGCAAGCAGCATCAAATATTGAAATAGGAAGATTGGCAATTGTAGATGGGGTAGCGACAGCAGCTACAGCGGGTACGGGTGGTACTAACGCACTATTAGGAATAAACGCGACTTCTGCTGTTTCAGTTGCTGCAGGAGATACAGCTGGAAAAGGATTACAATCAACCCCTGCTACATTAAATGGTAAAACATCAAATGAAGATTTGTCTGAAGATTTCTTCCTTTCATCAGCAGCAGAAGAAACAATTTTTGTTGTAAACGTAAACGATATTACAGCTGCTATAAAAGTTCCTGAGGGAGTTTATAATGGAACTCAATTGGCGACAGCGTTACAAGAAAGAATTAACCAGATGGAAGATAGTACTGGTAATACAGTAAATGGAGTTACTGTTAGTTATAATACTACTTCTAATTCATTTAGTTTTACAACAGGAACTACTGGTACTAAAAGTAAAATCTTCGTCTCAGGTAGTGCAAGACTTGGTTTAGATAATTTAGAGCTTCAAACCGGTTCAACACCTTCATTCGTAAATATGGCTAATGCCACTGCAACATCTGCAACAGGCCAGTCTTTATTTGTTAATGATGATGGAAATACGACAACTTTGGCTCCTGACAGTTCTTGGACACCAACAACTAATGGTACTTTTGCAAAAGTTTATTTAAGACCAGGCGAATTAACTTTTGACACTCAAGGAAATTTGGTAAGTCCAATTCAAAAGGTCGGATATAAAGGAGATTTTGCAGCTAATGCAGATTTAGATCAATCTTCTCTATCAATTGATCTGGATCTTAATTTTAATGGATCAACACAGTTTGCATCTGATTTTAACGTAAAATCTGTTACTCAAGACGGACAAACAGTAGGTAAACTTGACGGTTTGGATGTTGCGTCTAACGGTTTAGTAAGTGCAAACTATACAAATGGTCTTAATATTGCTCTTGGAAGATTAGTGACTGTTAATTTCAATAACCAAAATGGTTTAAAACAGATTGGTAACGCTACATATGTGGAAACTTCAGTTTCAGGTGTTGCAAATGTTGGTGAAGCTGGTGCTGATGGTTATGGTACAATTCTTTCAGGCTCTTTAGAAAGATCAAATGTAGATATTACTGAAGAACTTGTAAACTTAATCACAGCTCAAAGAAACTTTCAGGCCAATGCTAAAACCATTGAGACAAATACAACTCTAACTCAGGCAATTATTCAAATTAGAGCATAAATTTAAAAGGTATTGATAAATGGACAAAAGTATATTCACAGCTTTGAATAGCATGCAGATTTTGAGAAATAATCAATCTGTATCAGCGCAAAATTTATCTAATACAAACGTTCCAGGATTTAAAAAGGATATTCAAGCAA
>QCNM01000082.1 GCA_003210115.1 SAR116 cluster bacterium AG-426-A06
TGGTTACTGCTCAATTAGTCCTAGGTCTTGTTGAACCTGAATCTTCAGGACTAGGTGGTGGAGCTTTTTTAGTTTATTACGAAAAAAAAACAAAAAAATTAACTACGTTGGATGGAAGAGAAACAGCACCACTTGAAGTAAAGCCAGATCATTTTCTAGACAATAAAGGGAAACCTTTAACATTTTTTGAAGCTGTCGTTGGTGGAAAGTCTGTTGGAGTTCCAGGTACTCCAGCATTATTGGAAAAAGCACATCAAAAATGGGGTAAAAAAAAGTGGGAAGCGTTATTTAAAGATGCAATTCAATTGGCTGAAAAAGGATTTCCAGTTTCTCAGAAATTAAGCTCATCAATTAAAAAAAACCACAAGTCTCTAAAAAAATATAAAATTACAAAAAATTATTTTTTGCCACTTGGTAAAAGTTTAAAGTATGGCAACATAAAAACAAATGTAAAGTATGCAAATACATTGAAACTTTTTTCTAAATACGGCTCTGATGTTTTTTATTCAGGCACAATAGGTGAAGACATAATTTCCACAGTTAGAAATGTAAAAGTCAATCCAGGAAAATTATCAAAAATTGATTTATTAAATTATGAAGTAAAAGAAAGAAATCCTGTATGTTCATTGTATAGAAAATATAAAGTATGTGGTATGGGTCCCCCATCATCGGGAGCAATAACTATAAATCAAATTTTAGGAATTGTTGAAAGATATGATCTATCAAAACTAGGATATAACAATTCTGAGACATGGAGAATTATAGGAGATGCATCTAGGTTAGCTTTTGCTGATAGAGGAAAGTATATAGCCGATAGTGACTTTGTCGATGTACCAATTGATAAACTCATTGATAAAAAATATTTAAAGTTTAGATCGAATAAATTAGAAACAAAAATGAAAATACCAGACATTAAACCTGGTTCAATTTTAGATAGAGAAACAAATAGTTACATATATGCTAACTCATTAGAGTTACCATCTACAACTCACATATCAATTGTAGACAAATATGGCAACGCACTTTCAATGACTTCAACTATTGAAAGTAGTTTTGGATCAAGATTAATGACAAATGGAGGGTTTCTTTTGAATAATGAGCTAACTGACTTTTCATTTCAAAAAGAAAAAAAAGGAAAAAGAGTTGCTAATAATATTGAACCAAACAAAAGACCAAGATCATCAATGGCACCAACAATTATTTTCAAAAATGACAACCCATTATTTATAATAGGATCACCAGGTGGAAGTAATATCATAGGATATGTTGTAAACTCAATTATTGGATTGATTGATTGGAATATGAATGTTCAACAAGCTGCATCTATACCGCACGGAATTAACAAGTTTGGAACATTTTATTTAGAAAAAAACTCAAAAATATCCTTGCTTAAAAAGCAATTAGAAAAAAAAGGGTATAAAGTTAAATTGAGAAATTTTTATTCAGGTTTAAACATAATTCAAATTAATAATAAACTTTTTGGAGGCTCCGACCATCGAAGAGAAGGTATTGCGATAGGGTACTAATTTAATTAAAAGAAATAATCATGAACAACTGCATTTTTTGTAATATAGAAGAAAATCTTATAGTCCATGAGTATAATCATTTTTATGTCATAAGAGATGCTTTTCCAGTAACCCCTCTTCATTCACTCATAATTACCAAAAGGCATGTTGTAAGTTATTTTCAATGCTCTCAAGAAGAACATGATGAGATCCCAATTGTTCTAGATACACTAAAGACCGAATTCAAAATTTTAGATGAAGCAATAACAGGTTTTAACATTGGAATGAATATAGGAAAGGATGCAGGGCAGACTATTTTTCATTGTCATATTCATATTATTCCAAGGAGGCAAGGTGACACTCAAAATCCTAAAGGCGGCGTTAGAGGTGTAATTCCACTGAAGCAAAAATATTGAGCATTTGGACTCACTTACTGATTTAAGTTACTTCTTTTTACTTTTCCAAGTGCCACCATATTGATAGGTGTCCTTAAATCCTAGTTTAATATCTTTCAGACACGAAACACATAAAAAGACATAATCCTTTAAATTACCATATCTGGAACGGTAAAGAACTTTATTCGGTGATTTACAATGATAGCATTCTTTGGTTCTTACTCTCATGATAAAAATAAAATGATCTATTTTTTATTAAACTTTAAATCTTTTATAATATATACTAGAACTATCAAATTTTATTTATCTTCTTAAAGGAGTTTCTAAATTAGTTTTTTGTTCTCTTATTTCTTCTCTAAAAAATATAAACATTCCAGCTAGTATAATTATTATACACCCTATTATAGTTCTTAATGTAGGTATGTCGTTAAATAAAGAAAATCCTATCACTATAGACCAAACAATTAGTGAATATTCAAATATAGAAGTTACAGATATCGAATACGAGCTGTATGCCTTAAACACACAGGTAAATGCAATAGTTGCTAAAAAACCTATCATAAGAATAAATTTCCAAGTATGATTAATATCACTAAACCATTCTCTAAAAATAAACTTAACCGTTGGATTGCTGAAATTATCTAATTGCCCTGATCCTAAAATTAAAAATAAAATACTACATAATAAAATTGTTATTAAATAGAAATAAAACAATTGAGTATAAGTGTCATCTTTATCAGAAGTTATTTTTGTAATTGTCATTGATAAAGAATAAAATAAAGCACATAGAAGTGGTAAAAGAGTTTTATAATCAAAATCAGTAAAGTTTGGGTCCAATATTATGTATACTCCTACAAAACCCATAAATATTGACAACCATCTTTTGTAACCAATATGTTCTTTTAAAAATATTCTCGCAAAAATTGACATAAAAAAAGGTGTGGAAAAGTATAATGCTGTAGCGACAGCAAGTGTTAAATATGTCAGTGAAACAAAATAAAAACTAAAAGCTAAAAAATGTAAAACTACTCTAATTATTGATAAAAACGGGTAATGAGTAATCAATGAAATTCTTTGTTTTGTAATTAACAAAAATCCGACCGATAATAATGCTGCAATT
>QCNM01000083.1 GCA_003210115.1 SAR116 cluster bacterium AG-426-A06
GTTCTTCATTGATGGGTTGTCTTCCATCTTTTTGTAGAACTCGAAGCGTTCATTTACATAGTCCACCATCAGACCTTCAAACTGTTCTTTGAAGTAGTTTTGCTTGTTATCGTCTGTGTTCTCTCCAGTCATGTATTGCTCAATTTCTGGATTATCCATCAGACGTCTCTTTAGTCGTGACAAATCAATTTTATCTTCATCAGTCAGATTGACCCCATACACATTGTTTATCTGATTGATGATTTCAGACAGGAAGTCATATTCAGGTTCAACCACACCACCTCCCTCGAACTGGGGTGGGTCGAGAACAGTATCTTCTGGTGTTAATCCATAATCCTTTTCATGGATTTTCTGTATTCGAAGAGAGTCCAGATCAATCGTGTCAGAGATATCAAGTTTCCCTATCTCTCTTTTTGGAAGTTTCTTGTTTAAGAACTTCAGGAATACAAACGACTTCTCTAATTCAATATCTGTAAATGTGATGATCTGAGACAGGTACCCATACATCCGAATATAGGATTGGATTTTTGATCTGAAATCTTCTTTTTGTTCGTCATCCTCAATCTTCTTAAACTTATCAACCACGCTATCCAGAATGGGGTGTAGAGACCCTTCATCACGATCAGGATCGAAGAACACTTCACAAAATCGGTTCACATTCTCTTTTGTGTATAGGTGGAATTCATATATCCCACGGGTGAGGTCGTAGAGACGATTGGGGTCTGTCTCACCATCTAGGATTGTTGATTGATAAAACCGTTGGAAAGATTCTTGAACGTCTTCTGGGTTATTCACGAAATCTAGAACAAAGGTATGTGTCTTTCCTGATGTAGTTCTATTGAGTCGAGACAGGGTCTGAACACACTGAACACCCCCCAGAGTCTTATCAACATACATGGATTGGACTAATGGTTCATCAAACCCAGTTTGGAACTTGTTTGCTACCACTAACAACCTGAATTTAGGATTTTTCAGACCAAGAGGAACATCACCTTCATGACCGACAGTTTGGTTCATACTGGGTTCGGTATATTTCACCCCGTTTAAATCTACTTCACCAGAAAATCCAACCAGACTTCTAAAATTCAAACCTCGTTCTTCAAGTTGTCGATTGATCTCATTCACAAACCAAACACAATGTTTGCGGGACTGTGTCACGACCATTCCTCTGGAACGTCCCTGTATCTCCTTGGACCCTTTTTGAATCCAGTGATCGAGGATGATATTAACCTTGTTTCGTATGGTCATTTCATGAGCGTCAACGTATCTGACTAACTCTCGTTTCCCTTTACCAGTTGGGATTTCCATATCCCCATCTTTAGTCTGCTTGACCTTAAAATACCGTTTGAAGGTCGTATAATTCTGGAGAACGTCAAGCGTAAATCTTTCATGTATAGACTGATACATGGAATAGATATGAAACGGAACAAACTGACCTTCAGGTGTCTTTGTTCCAAACAATTCGAGGGTCTTTTCCTTGGGTGTTCCGGTAAACCCGAAGAACGAAATATGGTCTTGTTTTCCTCGGTTTTGAATTTCCTGTCTTAACATTTCCTCATAGTCGAACTCGTCTTCATCATCAGACTTGGAAAGAGACTTCTTCAGTTCCTTTGAGAGTTCACCCGACTGACTTGAATGAACCTCGTCAATGATGACACCAAAGGTTCTGTTACCCAATGAAGCAATAGTTTCTGAGATAAAGGGGAATTTCTGAATGGTAGTAATGATTATGTCTTTACCTTGTTCCAAGAACTTTTTGAGTTCCTGGGACCCATGTTCAACACCACTAACCACACCATCAATTTTCTCTAATGACCGAATGGTATTTCTTAACTGGTCATCCAGAACAGTTCTGTCTGTCACCACAATAATGGTATCAAACATCCGTTTAGTGTCTCCCTTCTTTTGGTAGAGGGATGTCAGGGTGTGCGATAACCATCCAATTGAGTATGACTTACCTGACCCTGTGGTGTGCTGAACTAGATAGTTTTTACCAACACCATCTTCTTTAATCTGTCGTCTGAAATTCAGGATTAAATTCCGCTGATGATACCGAGGGAAGATTAGGACTTCCTTTTTCTTGGTATCGATTTTTTGTGTTTTATCATTAAAGAAGAATTCTTTTTCCTCGGATACATGGACAAAGTTCTCAAGAATATCCAATAGGGAGTTCGGAGTTAAAACCTCTTCCCACAGATATTTTGTCCTATACCCATTTTTGACAGGTGGGTTTTCAAGATCACGGTTATATGGAAGAAAATATGTCTTCTTTCCAGACAACCTTGTGGTCATTGAAACTTTGTTATTATCAACACAGAAATGGACCAGACACCTTTTGAACTGAAGCAGAGGTTCATTCTTTGGATCACGATCGTATCGATATTGGTTTTCTGAATGTTTGACATTTTGTCCTGTCAGTTGATTTTTTAATTCCATCGTGACAATAGGAAGACCGTTCAGGAACAAACCCATATCGATTGAATTTTCATTCTTGGTTGAATAATGGAGTTGTCGAATAATCGTAAATTTATTGGACTCATATAATCTTTGATGGTCGGGGTTCATATCGCTGGAGGGTTGAGGATAATAAAGGTTTAGATAAACCCCACGATCAACAACTTGGTTCCTTAGGACATCAATAATCCCGCGTTTCGATATTTCTGATGATATGCGAGACAGGATTTTATTCTCGGTATCAACATCATAAATTTCACTTAGACGACCCCATTCTTCGGGTTGCGTTGTCTTGATAAATTCAATGACCTCATCACGGATCAGACACAGGTTTCGGTCATAGTCATTGAAATGGGTAGACCCATACCCAACTGAATTGAGATGGGACTCAATATGGTCTTCAAACTTCTTTTCTGTGGGACGAAGGTCACTCATATCATGTCCTCCGTTACGCGGACTTTACCCGTTACAACAGA
>QCNM01000084.1 GCA_003210115.1 SAR116 cluster bacterium AG-426-A06
TTCCTTCGTTAACTAAAAAATTAGGATAAACTTTAATTTTAGACTTTTTTAAAATTTCTAAACCTTTTCCAGATGTTCTTATATCAGGATCATAATTACTGACAAAAACTTCCTTTATACCAGAGTTTGATATTAATTCTGCACAAGAAGTACCATTATTCCCTTTATGAGCACATGGCTCTAATGTGACGAATAATGATGAGCCTTCTAATTCTGTATTAGACAATTGTGAAATCAAGTTTTCTTCAGCATGTGGTCTACCTCCTGCAGAAGTTCTTGCTCTAGCGATAATAAAATTATTTTTTACAAGAACACACCCAACATTAGGGTTTTTTCCAGTAGTACCCATGGCGCGATGGGCTTCAAGTAAAGCTTGCTTCATAAAATATGTTTTTAATGAATTGTTCACACTTTATTGACGATCAATTATCTTCAATTTGATCTTTCACAAATTTACCAAAATCACTCGCTTCCCTAAAGTTTCTATAAACAGATGCATATCTGATATAAGCCACATGGTCAATTTGTCCAAGAGCATTCATAACAAGCTCACCAATTAAATCTGATTCAATTTCAACTTCTCCTGATGATTCTAATTGTCTAACAATGCCATTTTGCGCTCTTTCAACAACATCATTATCAACTTTTCTTTTTCTTAGAGCTATTTCCATTGACTTTACAATTTTTTCTCTATCAAAAATATCTTTCTTACCATTTCGCTTTACAACAATCAATTCTCTTATTTGTATTCTTTCAAATGTTGTGAAACGAGATCCACAACTAGAACATAATCTTCTTCGTCTTATAGAAGCTCCATCTTCACTACCCCTTGAGTCTTTTACTTGAGTATCATCAGTTCCACAAAATGGACAACGCATAAATAATCTCCAATTTTAATTAGTAAATAGGATATTTTATACAAATATCTATTATCTTTCTATTTACTTCTTTTTCAATTTCATTATCAGAAATGTTATTTTTAAAACCACAAATCACATCTGAAATAAGATTACCTAAAACTTTAAAATCATTCTCTGTTAGTCCTCTAGTAGTTGCTGCTGAAGAGCCTAATCTTATACCAGAAGTAATGGATGGAGGTGTTTCATCAAATGGAACTCCATTTTTATTACAAGTTATACCTGCTCTTTCAAGAGCTTGTTCACAATTATTTCCTGTAATGCTCTTATTTCTAAGGTCAACTAAAACTATATGATTATCAGTTCCACCAGAAACAATGTCTATTCCTCTTTCAATAATAGTATTTGATAAAATTTTTGCATTTTTAACAACATTTTGAGAGTAGACTTTAAACTCGTCTTTTAGTGCTTCACCAAAGCCCGCAGCCTTTCCAGCAATTACATGCATCAAGGGCCCACCTTGAAGACCAGGAAAAACTGCAGAATTAATTTTTTTAAATAGATATTCATCATTTGTTAATATCATTCCTCCTCTACCAGAACGTAGAGTTTTATGTGTCGTTGTTGTTACAATATCAGCGTAATCAATAGGGTTTGGATGAACATTGCCTGCTACTAATCCTGAAAAATGAGCCATATCAACTAAAAGATAAGAATTATATTTGTTTGCAATCTCTCTAAATTTTTTGAAATCAATGAACCTTGAATAAGCTGAGCCACCAGCAATAATTATTTTAGGTTTATGTATTTTACATAACTGATCAATTTGCTCAAAGTTTATTAATGAATCATCTTTGTTTAATCCATATTGTATTGAATTAAACCACTTGCCAGACAAATTAGGCTTGGCACCGTGAGTTAAGTGTCCACCAGCATCTAAACTCATTCCTAAAATTTTGTCTCCTGGATTTAGTAATGCTAAAAAAACTGCTTGATTAGCTTGTGCGCCAGAATGTGGCTGAACATTTACAAATTTTGCATTAAATAGTTTTTGTGCTCTCTCAATTGCTAAATCTTCAACTTTATCAACAACCTCACAACCACCATAGTATCTTTTACCAGGATAGCCCTCGGCATATTTGTTCGTTAGTACAGAGCCTTGTGCCTCTAAAACTGACCTTGAAACAAAGTTTTCGGAAGCAATCATTTCAATTTGATTTTGCTGTCTTTTTTTTTCTTCATCTAAATATGAACCTAGAATTGGATCATATTCATGAATACTTTTTTCAAAAAACCCTTCTTCATAAAATAATATTTTTTTTTGTTCATTCATTTTTTTCTCTTAACTTATTTTTTTTAATCGTTTGGTATGCCTGCCTTTTTCAAACTCTGTCGAGACAAATACATCTATAATTTTTTTTGCAGAGTTTAAAGATGTGGTTCTTCCACCTATAACTAATACATTAGCATCATTGTGTTGTCTACTCAGTCTAGCCATATCCTCGTCTGTACATAAAGCTGCTCTAATATGAAAATGTCTATTTGCTGCTATTGACATGCCAATACCAGTTCCACATAGCAAAATTCCCATACAATCCAAATTATTCTTCATTTTATCAACTAAAACATTGGAGTAATCAGGGTAATCTACTGAATAAGGGTCTTTTGTACCTAGATCAATTGTTTTGAAAGATTGTTTTAAAAGATACTCTACTATTTGTTCTTTTAAGTAAAAGCCTCCATGATCACACGATATGAATATTTTTTTTGTCATACATCCAAACTTATTAAATATGTAACATAATTCAATAACTTAAACATTATTAAAATGAAATTTTAATAAAATAATAAAATATTAATGAAGTTATTAAAGATGTTATAAATGATAAAATAATTTTCAGAAATAAATAGGTTTTTTTTGGTGATGAATTTGCATGACCTAATTCGTGCTTTTCAG
>QCNM01000085.1 GCA_003210115.1 SAR116 cluster bacterium AG-426-A06
GTCATCATTTCCAAATAAAATTACTCAACTTTTTGATGAAACGTTTAATACGTTTAAATCATATGAACAAGAAAATGCAGAAAAATTCATTGAAAGCTTAAGTGATAAAATTGAAGCCATAGCAGTTATGGGTGGAACTACTGTTTCAAGCGAACTCATAAAAAAACTACCCAAATTAAAAATAATTGCGAATTATGGTGTAGGTTATGATGCTGTTGATGTCAAACAAGCGACTTTATCTAATGTGAAAGTAACAAATACCCCTGATGTACTTAATGACGAAGTTGCAGACACAGCAATTGCCTTAACATTATGTGTATATAAAAACATTACTTTAGCAAATCAATTTTTATTAGAAAAAAAATGGCTTAAATCAGAATACCCATTATCAAAAAAGTTTTCAGGAACTAAGTTTGGGATCTTAGGCATGGGAAGAATTGGAAAAACAATTGCAAAAAGAATTGAATCTTTTAATTGTGAAATTTGTTATCACTCAAGAAATCAAAAAGATGTTAAATACAAATATTTTTCAAAATTAGAAGATTTAGCTGAATACGTTGATACACTATGTGTAATTACTCCAGGAGGCGAAGAAACAAAGCATTTAGTTAATGCCAATGTTCTTCAAAAACTTGGTAAAAATGGATTTTTAATTAACATTGCAAGAGGTACAGTTATTGATCAAAAGGCACTTATTTATGCGTTACAAAATAATATCATTCGTGGTGCTGGTTTAGATGTTTTTGAAAACGAACCAAATGTACCTGACGATTTAATTAATTTAAATAATGTTATTCTAACTCCTCACATTGGATCAGCAACTGTTGAAACTAGATACGACATGGGAAAACTTGTTTATGATAACATTGTACAAATGTTGACAACAAATACTACAATCAGTCCAGTTAATTAATGATTATCTCTTGGTAAAGATTTTTTAACTTTTTGATAACTAGCAGCATTTTCTAAAATTCCTCCATCTGCCATATGTCCAACATGATTTCTATAAATCTCTTGCCACGGTGTTTGATGACAAGGAAATTTTGGTGGACCACTTTTTTTCCTTTCTTGTATCTTATCATCATCAACCAACATATTAGCTGTGAATTTATTTAAATCAATTTGTATCGTATCACCAGTTCTTAGCCAAGCTAATCCTCCACCAATTGCGCTTTCAGGAGATGCATTTAAAATTGAAGGGCTCCCTGAAGTTCCTGATTGTCTTCCATCACCAATGCATGGTAGTTCTGTGATGCCTTGTTTAATTAATTTATCTGACGGTTGCATATTTACTACTTCAGCTGAACCAGGCCAACCAATTGGGCCAGCTCCTCTAATTACAAGAATGCAATTCTCATCCATATTTAGTGAATCATCATTTACACGATCATGATAATCTTCAGATCCTTCAAAAACTATAGCTCTGCCTTCTAAAATTCCCTCTTTGCCTGGTTTAGATAAAAACTTTTTTCGAAACTCATCTGAGATAACAGAAGTTTTCATTATTGCTGATTCAAATAAATTTTCTTTTAAAACAATAAAACCTGCTCTTGTTTTTAATGGATTTTTAAACTCTGAAATTACATCTTTATCTTTAATTTTAAGTCCATTAAGACACTCAGACATTTTTTTTCCTGAAACTGTAATTACGTCTCCATGTATTTTATTGTTTGATAAAAGCTCACTCATAACAGCAGCAGTTCCACCAGCTCTATGATAACTCTCACAAAGATATTTTCCTGCAGGTTGTACATTAACCATCAATGGAATATCATATCCAACATTCTGCCAAGCATCTGTTTCTAAATCAATACCAACATGTCTTGCTATTGCAGTTATATGAATTTGAGCATTAGTTGATCCTCCGATAGCAGAATTAACAACTATAGCATTTTCGAATGCTTTTCGTGTCATAATTTTAGAGGGAGTTAAGTCTTCATTAACCATTTCAACAATCCTCAAACCTGTTCTATAAGCCATTTGACCTCTTTCTCTATAAGGTGCTGGAATATTAGCGTTACCTGTCAAACTCATACCTAGAGCCTCAGCTAAAGAATTCATTGTAGATGCTGTTCCCATTGTATTACAATGTCCATCGGATGGTGCAGATGATGTAACTATATCCATAAACTCATCATAATTAATTCGTCCAGCAGATAACTCAACTCGACTGTCCCATACAGCCATACCAGATCCAGCTAATTTTCCATCATGCCATCCATCAAGCATAGGACCACCAGATAATACTATTGCAGGAATATCAACTGTACCAGCTGCCATTAAACATGCTGGAGTAGTTTTATCACAACCAGTTGTTAAAACAACGCCGTCAATTGGATATCCATGTAAAATTTCAACCAACCCTAAATAAGCAAGATTTCTATCTAATGATGCAGTAGGTCTTTTTAATGTTTCTTGTATTGGATGCACTGGGAATTCAAGAGCAATTCCTCCTGCACTTCTTATTCCCTCTCTTATTCTTTCTGCTAATTTTACATGAATTCTATTGCAAGGAGAAATATCAGACCCAGTCTGAGCAATTCCTATAATAGGTTTCCCAGAACGCAACTCTTCAGGTGTTAGCCCAAAATTTAAAGACCTTTCAATATATAAAGCGGTCATACCTGGGTTTTCGGGATTGTCAAACCATTGTTGACTTCTTAGTTTTGAATTAAATTTTTTTGACATATCTTCTCCTTAAACTTTATATCATCAAATTTCTATAGGTAAGTTATCATCAGTTGCCCATTCACTCATAGAATTATCATAAATTTCAATATCATCATAA
>QCNM01000086.1 GCA_003210115.1 SAR116 cluster bacterium AG-426-A06
TCCAGGTATTCCAGCTAAAGAAGCTGGCACAGTGAATACGTCATTTAGGTACATAGTCAACAAATCTTGCGTACTACCAAGTTTAAAAGCCGTAGTCGGTGTTGTTGGCGTTACAAGATAATCAACTTGTTTAAAAATTTCATTGAATTCATTTTTAATTAATCTTCTTACTTTTTGAGCCTTTAAGTAATAGGCATCGTAATAACCTGAAGACAACACATAAGTTCCAATCATAATTCTTCTTTTGACTTCGTCACCAAATCCTAAATTTCTTGTATTTTCATACATTTCATCTAAGCTACTCCCATTAATTCTAGCTCCATATCTTACCCCATCGTACCTTGCCAAATTGCTTGAAGCCTCAGCTGGCGCAACAATGTAGTAAACAGGCAAAGAGTATTTAGTTAAAGGAAGTTTTACAGGTATGATTTCAGCTCCATTTTCTTTTAAGAAATTTATAGTCATATCTTTGGCGTTTAATATATCAGATGAAATCCCATCACTGTCATATTCTTCAGGTATACCAATTTTAATACCTTTGACACTTTTACCTAGGTCATTATAAAAATTAGGGACATCTTTATTTGATGAAGTTGAGTCTTTAGGGTCGTAACCACTCATAACTTGAAGCATTAATGCGGCATCAGACACATTCCTCGTTATTGGACCCGCTTGATCAAGTGATGAAGCAAAAGCAACAATCCCCCATCGTGAACATCTTCCATAAGTTGGCTTTAATCCTACAACTCCACAAAATGCTGCAGGCTGTCTTATGGAACCACCTGTATCTGTTCCAGTAGCTGCTAAAGCAGCTTTAGCGGCAACCGCTGCTGCAGACCCTCCAGATGATCCTCCTGGAGTTCTTTTTTCTTCGAAATTCCATGGATTAATAACCGCCCCTTTAGCAGCAGTTTCATTACTTGAGCCCATTGCGAATTCATCGCATGAAAGCTTACCTAAATTAATAGCACCTTCTTTCCAAAGATTCTGAGTTACAGTACTTTCATAAGTTGGAATAAATTTTTTTAAGATTTTTGAAGATGCAGTAGTTTCAATACCTTTAGTGCAAAACATATCTTTTACTCCTAAGGGAATTCCCTCCAAAAACCTTTGGTTCCCATTCAAATAATTTTGATCAGAAATTTTTGCTTGTTCTAAAGCTTGATCAAAACATGTGGTTAGGTACATATTTAAATCTTTAGTTTTTTCGATAGCATTAATATAAGTATCTACTAATTCCTTAGTTGAAAATTCTTTTTTCTCTAATAGAGATAGAGCTTCACTAATACTAAATTGCAATAAATTACTCATCTATTCAATAACCTTCGGAACTACAAAATATCCACTTTTCTTTTCAGGAGCATTTTCTAAAACATCATTATTTTTATTTCCATCATCCACTACATCTTCTCTAATTGGCAAATTATGTCCTGTAACTGAACTAAGTGGATTTACACTTTCAGTATCAACCTCATTAAGTTGCTCGATAAAACTAATAATATTATTTAAATCTTCCATTAGCTCATTTGAACCTGTTTCATCAATTGGAATTCTTGATAATTTACCAAGTTTTTTTAATGTATCTAAGTCGATTCTACTGTTATTGCTCATATATATTTATGATTTTAAAATTTTTATTTTTTGATACCATCTGTTATGCCTATCTGCAAGCATGAAGATTTTTTAATAAAGACAAGTCATCATAAAAATTTGTTAGGAATTGATCATGGATCTAAATTAATAGGCATAGCAATATCTAATAAAGATCTTTTCATAGCTACACCATTAACAACAATTATAAGAAAAAAACAAAATGTAGATTTTAATGAAATACTTAAAATAATTAAAGAAAAGGATATTGGTGGAATTGTTGTCGGGTTACCATTAAATATGAATGGAACTAAAGGGCCACGTTGTCAATCTGTAGAGACATTTTTTAGAAATTTTTTAATATTTCATGATATACCTCTGCTCTTTCAGGATGAGAGAATGTCATCACAAGCTATTGAAAAAATTTTTATATCTCAGGATATAAGTAGAAAAAAAAGATCTTCCAATATTGATAAACATGCAGCATGTTGGATTTTACAATCTGCACTAGACTTTTTAAAAAAAAGGTAGTACTAACTAATTTTTAATGAATAAGATTCATAAAATTAATAAAACACCACCTCCGTCGGCAACTCTCAATTCTAAAAACCTCTTATCCATAGAAGGGATGAATAAGTTAGAAATAAACTCTTTGTTAGATAGAGCAGATTATTTTGCAGATTTAGATCCTTTAAAAATAATAAAAACTCTCAATGGGTATGTTATTCTTAATGTTTTTTTTGAAAATTCGACAAGGACTAGAGTATCTTTTGAATTGGCAGGAAGACGTCTAGGGGCAGAAGTAATTAACATCTCAGTTGACAAATCCTCAATAAAAAAAGGTGAAAGTCTTCTCGATACAGCAAACACCCTAAGTGCTATGAAACCTAATTTATTAATAGTTAGGCATCCTGAGAGTGGTGCACCAAAACTTTTTTCTGATTACTTAAATTGTAGTATTGTTAACGCTGGAGATGGCAGACACGAGCATCCAACACAAGCTCTTCTAGATGCACTAACTATCAGAAGAAGATTAGGTAGAATAGAAGGTTTAAAAATAGCTATTTGTGGTGATATACTTAATAGTAGAGTTGCAAGATCTAATATTCATCTACTCACAACACTTGGTGTTGAGGTAAGATGTATAGCACC
>QCNM01000087.1 GCA_003210115.1 SAR116 cluster bacterium AG-426-A06
TATGCCTTTTACTTTAATTTCTTCTTTTTTTTCGCAAACAATGTATTTTTTAATTAAGGCATAAGTTTCTTGTGAGATTAAGATTTGTCCAGTCATTGCATTTGATTCAAGACGACTAGCTAAATTAACTTCCCCTCCAATAATTGTATAATCAAGTCTATTTTTAGATCCAAAATTACCAACATTACAATAACCAGTATTAATTCCAATTCTAATCTCTAAGGGATTTGTAATCCCTTGATCTTCCCAAAAATTTTTCAGATGATGCATACGTTCCTGCATTTCTAAAGCCATTAAAACGCATGAATGAGCATCTTCTTTTTCACCTTTTGTTTCTGGATCACCAAAGAAAATTAAAATTGCATCACCTACAAACTTATCAATTGTTCCACCAAATTTAAGAGCTATTTTAGACATTTCATTTAAATAACTATTAAGAAGTGTGCTAAGCACTTCAGGCTCTAGTCTATCCGTTATTTCAGTAAATCCCTTAATATCAGAAAAGAATACAGTCAGTTTTTTTCTGTAAGCTTCTATTTTTACATTTTTCTTACCAGAAAAAATTGATTGATATACCTGAGGTGATAAGTATCTGGAAAGCTTTGAAGCTAGTTGTTCAATTTTATCTTTTGCCTTAACTCTTTCAGTAATATCGACAACTGTCCATAAAACTTCATCTTTATCAGCAACTGGATCACCTGCTATTCGAAACCATATTTTTTTATTATTTTTCTTTTTAAAAGGCCAATCTAAATTTACAGGTTTCTTATTTCTTACTAGATTGAAAGCTTTTTCTCCAAATTCTTCATAAGCTTTATTAGATATATGTATAAATCGCGCATTCTTCCCAATAAGTTCTTCTTTAGTAAAGCCTAACATTTCACAAAACTTTGGATTTACTTCAATAAGGTTGCGATTTTTATCCACGATCATTATTCCGAAACCAGTATTATGAAAAACTTGTTTAAATCTAGAAGATAGTTGGTTATTTTTAAGTTTCATTCACGCCACAATTATTTACGTATAAAATACTATTAATAATGATTTAATAATATCAATTTAAAAAATTTATTAACATAATTTTAATTTTCATAAAATTTTAGCAAAATGTTTTGTTTCTTCAGGCTTATTACATGAGAAACGTTGATTTAAAAACTTTTTTCTCATCTAAAAAGTTTTACTAAATTAAATATATTATGAGATAATTTAAAACCTATAGATTGCAGGCTTTTTTGCATAATACCAGATATTATTTTTGGTTAACTAATTCCATGAACTCTGATCGCAAATTCTGATCGTCTTTAAATATACCTATCATTTTTTTTGTTACAGTACTTGATTCAGGTTTGTGTACACCTCTTGTAGTCATACATTGATGGGATGCGTCGATAAGTACTGCGACCCCTAAAGGATCTAAAACATTTTGTAAGGTTTCAGCAATTTGAGATGTTAATGTTTCTTGTATTTGTAATCTTTTGGCAAATATATCAACAAGTCTTGCAATTTTACTAATTCCAACAACTCTATTTTTAGGCATATAAGCAACATGGGCTATCCCAAGGATTGGAACAATATGGTGTTCACAATGTGATTCAAGTCTAATATTTTTAATTAAAACCATTTCATCATAACCCTCAACTTCTTCAAAAGTTTTTGAAAGAATTTCAATTGGATCCATTTTATATCCCTCAAAGAATTCTTCATAAGCTTTTACAACTCTTTTAGGAGTTTCAATTAGGCCTTCTCGTTCAGGGTCATCACCAGCCCAAGCAATTAGAGTTTTTACTGCTCGCATGGCCTCTTCTCTTGAAGGGTTAGGGTTAAATTTAATTACATTTTCATTATTATTTTTAATTGTCATGGTTAACTAATCATCTAGGTTATGTTATATAATTACATTATGTACAAAAACCTTTAAAGTATAACCTTTTTTTTAATTAATATGAATTTATTTCCTAAAACTATTCCAATAACTGTATTAACAGGCTTTTTAGGAAGTGGTAAGACAACTTTATTGTCAGAGTTTGTTAGAAGCCAAAATGTAAGTGATGTTGCATTTATTATCAATGAATTTGGAGAAGTGGGCCTTGATCATCATTTGATAGAGAGCACAGATGAAACAATTTTGGAACTTCAAAATGGTTGCATATGTTGTACAATTCAAGAAGACCTTAAATCAACTCTTTTAAGTCTTTTAACAAAAATGGAAAAAGGTTTAATAAGAAAATTTAGTAGGGTTATAATAGAAACAACAGGATTAGCTGATCCAGTCCCTATTATTCACACATTAATGACATCAATTGATCTAGTTCGGGCCTATATTCAAGATGGTATTATAACAATCGTAGACATTGTAAATGGTGAACAAACTTTTAATAATCACTTAGAATCTATAAAACAAGTAACTTTTGCTAATAAAGTAATTTTATCTAAAGTAGATCTTGGAAATAAAAAAGTGATTGAAAAACTAATTAAGAGAATAAGAAAAATTAATCCTAAAGCACCTATTATTCTAAGTAAAAAAAATCAATTGCCAATTAAAGAATTCTATGGATTAAATGATTATCAGCCAAATAATGAATTGTGGAATGTTAGACAATGGTTAAGTGAAGAAAAAAATAAAGATAAACACTTTCATGATCACAAGCATCATCATTGGCATGACTTCATCTTTTTCAAATCATTTG
>QCNM01000088.1 GCA_003210115.1 SAR116 cluster bacterium AG-426-A06
GAGAGTGCATTTGATTTTTTAGGCCATCTAAACATAATTGTTAATAATGCTGGAATAGCAGGCGAAACGGCAGGTGTAGGTGAACAGACACTTGGTGGTTGGCAAGAATGTCTTCAGGTAAATTTAACAAGTCACTTTGAAACAATGAGGGTTGCTGTTCCAAGAATGGAAGATGGTGGAGCAATTCTATCTGTTGCGTCAGTTGCTGGAAGAGTAGGATTTGCTTATAGATTACCTTATGCTGCAACAAAGTGGGGCGTAATTGGAATGGCAAAAAGTTTGGCTGTTGAGCTTGGGCCTAGAGCCATAAGAGTTAACGCGCTTTTACCAGGAATTGTTCAGGGTGGAAGACAAGATAAAGTTATTGAAGCAAAAGCAAAAGTCAGGGGAATTTCTTTTGAAGAAATGAAAGATGAGATTTTATCAGCAGCATCATTAGGACGTTTTGTAACCCATGAAGATTTAGCAGAACAGGCTTATTTTTTATGTAGTGAATTAGGTAAAAATATTTCTGGTCAAGCAATTAGTGTGTGTGGAAACATAGAAAAAGCCAATTAATTATAGTTTTTGAATTTCTTTCAAAAAAGGTAATAGATAAGAAAAAAATAACTTTGGGTTTTCAGACATAGGAAAATGTCCAATATTTGGCATAATTTTATATTTTGAACCTTTTATTCTTTTTGCAGTTTCAATAGTTCTTTCTGGAGTACATGAACAGTCATATTCACCTGAGAGTAAATAAACAGGACATTTTTTTGTATCAATGAGATGAGAAGATTTTTCAAAATTTCCATCTTCCCAATAAAAATATAAATCACCTTTAAACACTCCAGTTCCACCTTGCTTATAGTGCCAGAGAATTTCATCTCTATTTTTTCTATTTGTTTGTGGAGCAATTTGAGATGAAACGTATGCTGCTTGAATTTCACCACCATGAACATCTGGTCTATTTAGCCAAGATAAGTCATAATAGGGTTCAAGTTTGTCAGCACCTTCTAGTGCAATAACAGCCTTAAAAAAATTTGAGTATTTCAAAGCTAGATGTAGGGCTATTCTTCCTCCCATAGAGCAGCCAATTACAACAGGATTTTTCAAATTTAAAGCTTTACAAAAATTTATAATTATATTCATGTAAGATTTAGTCGTTAATTTGTATTCTACTTCCATATGATTAGCTGGTGGATTAGATTTGCCATGCCATGGCAAATCAAAAGCAATCACTCTATAATTTTCAGATCGCTGATAAGGTTGGTTTGTCACCTTCGCCATGCCTTAGGAGAATAAAGAATCTGGAAAAAAAAGGAGTGATTTCTGGATACACAGCAATTGTGAATGAAGAATTGTTTGGACTGCCCATAATAGCTTTTGTTTTTGTTCGACTAGAAAACCAAACAGATGCGACTCTCAAAACTTTTGAACAAGGTATAAATCTTCTATCACAAGTTGTAGATTGCTGGCTTGTAACTGGGAATAGAGACTATTTATTAAGAGTAGTATCCCAAAGCTTAAAAACATATGAAAAATTCATGCGGGAAGAATTAACGAAAATTAAAGGGATTGCTTCTATTGAAACTAATTTTGCATTGGGTAGTGTAAAAACAAAACAACCTCTCCCAATTAATTGATATTAGCTATACTAACTGGTACACCGAATTCTTTTTTACATACTTCAGCAAGCTTTTTAACACCGTCGTCAATTGCTTTATCAGTTGGGTTAGCAAAGCAAAGTCTCATTTTTTGTTTATTTTTTTTATCCATCGACCATTCAACACCTGGATTGATCGCAACTCCCTCCTGTAAGGCAATATTGTATAATTTTGAAGTATCTACTCCATCTGGCATTTTAATCCACACATAAATACCACCGATCGGTTTTTTATACTCTACTGTATTACCAAAATATTTGTCCAAAGCTTCACACATAGTTACAGCTTTTGATTTTAATTTTTGATTAAGTTTAGTTAGATGATCAAAAAAATGATTCTCACAAAACTCAGACAAAACCATTTGCTCTAATCCACCAGTGCCCGCATCCGTTTTGTATGGTAAAACCCTAGATAAAATTTGCCAATCTGCTACCAGATAACCTAATCTAAACCCAGGAGCTATAGATTTTGAAAAAGAACCACAATATATTACCCTTTTGGAATTATCTAATGCTCTTATTGAAGGTGGTCTTTCTTCACCCCAAATTAAATCTGCATAACAATCATCTTCAAAAATTGGGATATCATACTTCTTAGCTAACTCTATCAATTTAATTCTTTTTTCTTTTGACATAATTGTACCAGTAGGGTTTTGGATAGTTGGTATTGTGTAAATATACCTTGGGACAATATTTATTACTTTCAAATCTTCTAAACATTTAGACAACAAATTAATATTCATACCATCATCTTCAACGGGTATACCTTTTATATTTATTCCTAATTTTTCAAGTCTTGAAAAAACACTTCCGTATGAGCCTTCTTCTATAATCACAGTATCTCCAGGCTTCAAAAATGTTTCATTAACTAAATCTAAAGCTTGTAAAGAACCTGAAACAACTAGAATTTCATCTTCAGAACATTTCATTGAAGCGCCATTAAGAAGTTTTTTAATTATAAATTTTCTCAAGGGCAAATATCCAAGTGGTCCAGTGTAATTATATTTTCCTAAAGTATGGCCATGATTTAAGA
>QCNM01000089.1 GCA_003210115.1 SAR116 cluster bacterium AG-426-A06
TTAATAGCTAGTAAAAAAAATTTATTTGAATCAGAAATTGTAAACACAATTGAATTTGTAAAATCAGATGACAAACCTAGCAATGTAATAAGAAGAGGTGTCAATTCATCAATGGCACTTGCTATAAAATCAGTAAAAAAACAATCAAACGCGGTGGTTTCAGCTGGTAACACCGGTGCTTTAATGGCATTTTCAAAATTTTTTTTAAAAACAATTTCTGGAATTAATAGACCTGCAATTGCAGCTTGTTTTCCAACGAAACAAAGTGAAGTTTGCATGCTAGATTTAGGAGCAAATATTGAATGTGATAAAAATAATTTGATACAATTTGCTTTAATGGGACAAGCTTTTGCTAAAATTGTTATAGGAATAAAAAATCCTAGTGTAAGTTTACTTAACGTTGGTGAAGAAGAAATTAAAGGCTTAAGTTATATACAAGAAGCCTCAAAAATTTTAAAAAGCTTAAGTAAAATTATTAATTATCGTGGTTATATTGAAGGTGATAGAATAACTGATGGATTAGTTGATGTAATAGTAACTGATGGATTTACTGGTAATGTTGCTTTAAAAACAGCCGAAGGTACTGCTGGTTTTTTTACAAATTCTTTAAAAGAGTCTTTGAAAAAATCAATTTTTTCTAAATTAGGTTACTTTTTAGCAAAAAAATCTTTAGAAGGATTTAGAGCACACATGGATCCTAGAAAATATAATGGTGCAGTGTTTTTAGGCTTAAATGGCATTGTCGTTAAGAGTCATGGAGGAACTGATTCTTTTGGATTTGCTAATGCTATTGGTGTTGCTTATGATATGGCAAAATATGACTTTATTGAAGACTTAAAGAAAAAATTATCTATAACAACAAAACATCTCATTTAATGGATACAAAGTCTCAAATTTTATTAACAGGTATTGGTTCTTACCTCCCAAAAAAAATGATTTCTAATCATGATTTGGAAAAGATCATGGATACATCAGATGAATGGATTAGAAAAAGAACTGGTATAAACTGCAGACATTTTGTTGAAGATGATGAATTAACTTCAGACATGGGAACTAATGCTGCTCAATTAGCTATTTTAGACGCTGGTTTAAAACCCAATGATATTGACTTAATTATTCTTGCAACAACTACTCCAGACAACACTTTTCCCTCTACAGCGTCAAGAATTCAGAGAAATTTAGGATGTAAAGCAATTTCATTTGATGTTCAAGCAGTTTGTGCAGGTTTTGTTTATGCAATTTCTATTGGAGCAGCAATGCTTAAAGATAGTCATGGGAAAAAATGTTTAATTGTTGGTGCAGATAGCATGTCTAAGATATTAGATTGGAATGATAGATCAACCTCAGTTTTATTTGGAGATGGCGCTGGAGCCGTTGTTCTAGAAAAAAGAATTATAAGAAATGAATTTGTTGAAAATGATCAATGGGGTGTCTTAGCAACTAAAATTTTTACTGATGGTGAATATTATGATCTTTTAAGTACTGATGGAGGCGTATCAAAAAACAAAAGTACTGGTTTTTTAAGAATGAATGGAAAAGAAATTTTTAAACATGCAGTTGAAAAATTGTCTTCATCACTATTAATTTGTTTGGATGAATGTAATATGAATATAAAAGATATAGACTGGTTTATTCCTCATCAAGCTAATCAAAGGATTATTAATGCTATATCAAACAAAGTTAAAATACCTTTCAATAAAATAATAAGTACAATATCTATACATGGTAATACCTCTGCTGCGTCAATACCACTGGCTTTAGATGTGGCAGTAAAAAAAGGTTGTATAAATAATGGTGATATTTTAGCTTTACAAGCCATAGGTGGAGGGCTTTCTTGGGGATCTTTAGTTTTGAAAATAGGCAAACCAGATTAAGAAAATTGTTGTAAGCTTTATCATTTTAACTATTATATAGATATGAGTAAAACTTGGACAAAAAGTGATTTGGTTGAGAAAATTCAATCAGAAATTGGAATCTCATTATCAGATTCATCAAAAATTTTTGAAGAAATAATTGAAGAAATATTACATTCTCTTGAAAATGGTAATGATGTTAAAATCTCTAATTTTGGAACATTTTCTGTTAAAAAGAAAAATTCTAGACTTGGCAGAAACCCGAAAACTGGTGTAGAGAAAGAAATTACAGCAAGAAAAGTTGTCTCATTTTATCCTTCAAAAAATATAAAAAATAAAATTTCTTAATAAAGTATGACAGAAATTAGTTCATATTACACAATATCAAATGTCTCAAAAAAATTAAAAATACCAGCACATGTACTTAGGTTCTGGGAAAAAAAGTTTAATTTCATAAAACCAAAAAAAAATAAAAGTGGAAGAAGATATTATTCTAATCAAGATATTGTCAACTTAGAAATTATTAAAGATTTATTACACAATAAAGGTTATACAATAGTTGGAGCAATTAATTTCATGAAAAATAATAATCAACTAGATAATAAAAATAAACCTGATCATTTAAATACAAGTAATGAATTATTGGTTAAAAAAATCGATGAAACTTCTGATCTAATTCTAATAGCTAAAAACATACTAAAAAAATATTAACAAATCGGGTTATAGCGCAGCTTGGTAGCGCATCCGTCTGGGGGACGGAAGGTCGCAGGTTCAAATCCTGCTAACCCGACCATAAGATTTGTTGA
>QCNM01000090.1 GCA_003210115.1 SAR116 cluster bacterium AG-426-A06
CTTTAATTCATTCTGATTTATAATTAAGCCCTTTTTAAAAGCATCTAGTTCTTGATGTGAAACAATTCCGTCTGCCTTGGCCATTTTTGCAGACAATGCAATAATCCCAATTGTAAAATTTACTTGTTTAACGGCAATACTCTCTGGTATTTTTTTTTTGCTAAATTTATCAATTGCATGACCAGCAAAAATCCCTAATAGTCCACCTAATGGTCCTCCAACAACAAAGCCACTAGTTCCTCCAAAAATTTTCCCCCATATATTCATTGTAATAATAATTATACCATTTAACTTGATAACATTATAACAAGTTTAATATTATAAAAATAAACTTAATTGTGGAGTATTTTTGAAAAAATCAGATTTTACTGGATTAAAGTGCCCGCTTCCAGTTTTAAAAGCAAAAAGAGTAATTAAAAAAATGAAACAAGGAGAAACTCATCAATTTCTCTCTGATGATCCAGGAAGTCCAATTGATTTTTCACATTTATGTGAAGTTGAGAATTTAGAATTGAATTTTGTAAAAACACATGGAATATATTCATTTAATATTAAGAAACGATAGAAAATGGTAACTAATATAATAAAGTCAGTTTTATTTAACTTACATTTTTATATACTAACTTTTTTGTTAATTATAGTAATGTCACCAGTATTAATACTTCCTTTTTGGTTCATTAAAATTATTGCAAAGATTTGGGGTAAAATTTTAGTTTTTGGAATGAAGATTTGGTTAGGTTTAAATTTAAAAATAATTGGAAATCACAATAAAAATAAACCTTGCATAATTGCAGTCAAACATCAATCTGCTTGGGAAACAGTACTATGTACAAGTATATTTGACATGCCTTCAATTGTATTAAAAAAAGAATTAATTTATCTTCCAATAATTGGATTATATTTTTTAAAGGGAAGAGCAATACCTATCATAAGAGAAAATACAATTGAATCATTAAAAAAAATAGTAAAAATGGCAAAAATAAATTTAAAAAAGGGTTCTCCTATTTTAATATTTCCCCAAGGGACAAGAGTTCCATTGCATGCTTCAACAAAGGATTATCCATATCAATCAGGCATTTATTTTTTATATTCTCAATGTAATATTCCAGTAATACCAGTTGCTCACAATGCTGGTTTATTTTGGCCAAAGAATAGTTTTTTAAAATATCCAGATAGACATAAAACAAAAACTGTTACTTTAGAAATAATGGATGAAATTCCATCAGGGTTAGATAAAAAAACATTTATGGATAGATTAGAAAAAAGTATTGAAGATAAAACTAGAAAACTAATTCAAGAGGAAAGTGATGGATGACACATATCATAGACGAATTAATCATCAACTAAATGTTTTCAATAAACCTCTGTTAAGTTGTAATTGTAATAAAACTCTTATTGAAAGGATAAAATTGACTGGAATTTACAGAGATGGTTACTGCAAAACAGAAAAAAATGATTTTGGGTTACATACAGTTTGCTCAATCATGACTGATGAATTTTTAGAATTTAGTAAATCTGTTGGTAATAATTTATCAGATCCAGTTCCTGAATATAATTTTTCTGGGGTTTTATCAGGTGATCGATGGTGTTTATGTGCCGAAAGGTGGAAGCAAGCATATTTTTCAAATAAAGCGCCAAAAGTAATTTTAGAATCAACAAACATCTTAACTCTTTCAGTGATAAAGTTTAGTATATTAAAGAAATTTTCTTATTAGAAACAATGAAAGGTAAAAATTATGCATTTAGATCAAGTTATTAATGTACATTGTACTGATACAGACAAGGAAAACAAAGGTAGAGTTGTTAGAATGCATCCTAAGGGAATTGATGTTGAATTAAATGATATAATTTTAAAATTTAATAAATTAAAACCAAATTTGTATGTTTGTAATTATTCAGGATTAGAGTTTGTTATAAAAACTTAAATTATTTTTGGTTAGAATTAGCTATGTCGATAACTTTATCGTCTTTTTGTTTTTCTCTTCTTTTCATTCCAGCAACATCAATAATTCCGCCCTCAAATACAGCTAATTGATTATATGTGATATCCCCAGATATTTTTCCATTTTCCATGATAATTATATTACCAGCATCCACTTTTCCATTAACGAATCCAGAGATTATCAATTCTTCAGTTTTTAATTCGCCTTCAAAAATTCCATCAGTGTCTACAATAGTTTGATCTGCTTTCAAGCTACCAATAAATTTATTTTTTAAAACTATAGTTCCAGAAGTTGAGTATTTTCCTTCGAAAACTCCATCTCCATCTAATTGAGAGCAAGTGTCTATGTTTTTAATTTTATCCTTTAATGGAGATGATATCCTGCTAATTTTAATCATAAATTATATAAACAATTTAATTTTAAATCTGCAAGTTAAATCATAAATTTTTTTATTGTTGATAGAGATTTATTCATAATATAAAAGTTAAACTTCTATGGAAAAGATTTACTATAATAACCCGCTTTTAAAAAGAGCATCTGAATTAAGAAAAGATGAAAATTTTTTAAAAAGTATTTTAGATAGTGAACACGTAAATTTTGTTCCAATGAGAGATGATGAAAATTATTTCATATCAGGAAAAGAAGAAATTAAACCACTTATTCTAAAAAGACAAGAATTAGAACTTTATA
>QCNM01000091.1 GCA_003210115.1 SAR116 cluster bacterium AG-426-A06
ATAATTTATGGCTTGAAAATAAATCTAATTTGAAAATAGCTGTTCATCACGGAAGCCTTGAAAGAGAAATAAGAAGAAAGGTCGAACAGAAAATGTCCAAAGGAGAAATTGATTGTGTGGTTGCAACAAGTTCCTTAGATCTCGGAATTGATTGGGCAAAAATAGACTTAGTTATTCAAGTTGGTGCTCCAAAAGGTGTTTCAAGATTATTACAAAGAATTGGCAGAAGTAATCATACTTTAAATAAGCCATCAAAGGCTTTATTAGTTCCAGGAAATAGATTTGAATATCTCGAATGTTTAGCTGCTATAGAAGCTATAAAAGAAAACATCATAGATGGAGATAATTTAAAATCTGGTAGTCTTGATGTTTTAGCTCAGCATATATTAGGTGTTGCCTGTAGCAATCCATTTGATAAAATCAAACTTTATAAAAATGTTAAAACCGCTTGGCCTTACAGAAAACTCTCAATAGAAGATTTTACCCAAACTTTGGAGTTTGTTCAAAACGGTGGTTATTCACTTAGACAATACCAGAAATACTCTAAAATCGGATTAAATAAAAATAATCACTTTGCAATCAGAAATAAGACAGTTAGACAGAAGTACAAGATGAATATTGGCACTATTGTTGAATCGTATATGCTTAAAGTGAAGCTTCGAAATAAAACCTTAGGTAATATAGAAGAATGGTTCATTGAAGGTTTGACTGAAGGTGATACTTTTCTGTTTGGAGGGAAAGTTTTAAAGTTTTTAAATATATCAGAGAAGGGAGTTCATGTAGCTTTAACAAAAGATAAAAGGCCTAAAATACCATCTTACGCTGGGGGAAGAATGCCTCTAACTTCTGAGTTGGCGTTACAAGTGAAAAAGTTAATAAGTAAAAAACAGTCTTTAAATAGTTATCCTGAACAGATAAAAGATTGGTTAATTTTACAATCTCAAAAGTCAATTTTACCAATGCATGATAAAGTTTTAATTGAAACTTTTCCTAGAAAAATGGGGAATAAAAAAAGACATTTTTTAATTTGTTATGCCTTTGAAGGAAGAAATGTTCATCAGACTTTAGGTTTTTTAATTTCGAAGAGAATGCAAAGATATAATCTTAAACCACTTGGATTTGTTGCAACTGACTATGCACTCGCTATTTGGAGTATGAAGGAAATTAATGACATTAAATCCTTATTTAATGAAGATTTAATGATAAGCGATTTATATGAATGGTTAGATGACACTCCCTTAATGAAAAAAAATTTTAGAGATGCATCGATTATTTCAGGATTAATCGAAAGAAAAATGCCTGGTTTGACAAAAACATCGAAGCAAATTTTATTTAATACAGACTTGATTTATGATGTACTAAAGAAACATGAAGGTAACCACTTGCTTCTCAAAGTTGCTAAAGAAGATTCATTAAATGGTTTGATTTCAATTGATAGGTTAGGCAAACTAATGAAGAGAATTCAAAATAAAATTTTATTTAAAAAATTAGAAAAAATATCCCCATTAGCAGTACCTCTTTTGCTTGAAATAAATAGAGAAACAATTAATAAAGATGAGCTTAATGAATATTATTTGGAAGAATTTGAAAATGAATTACTTAGTGAAATTGGTTTTTCATGAAAAAATTAGAGTTTTGTCAAAATACATTTGATATAGATCCACACGGAATTCTCATTTGGTCAAAGCTTAATACTGCAATTGTTTCAGATTTACATTTAGAAAAAGGCTCAAGTTACGCTAAGTATGGGCAATATATTTCTCCATATGACAGTTTAGAAACATTAATCAAATTAGAAAAAATTTTATCAAACTATGTGATTAAAAAAATTATTTTTTTAGGCGATACTTTTCACGATAAAAATTCACTAAATAGAATGAATATTAAAACTCAAAAGAAATTAAAATCATTAACTAATATTTATGAATTCATTCTAATTGAGGGAAATCATGATAAAAATATAATGTATGAAATCCCAAGTCATAAAATTTTACGATTAAATGATATTGAGTTTATTCATGAAGCAATTGTAGACGATAGACATCAGATTTCTGGACATTATCACCCAACTTTATCTGTCAAATTGAATGGAAAAAGAGTAACTGAAAAATGTATTTTACAAACTGAAAGAAAATTAATTCTTCCTTCATTTGGAAAATATACTGGAGGGCTATCGATTAATAATAAAATATTTAAGCCTTATTTAAAATCTGGTTTTAATGCATATATATGTAATGAAAAAAATGTATATAAATTTTCTTCATCAGATTTGAAAAAAAAATGTTAAATGAAAAGTATTTAAATAAAGTAATTGATTTTGCTTGGGCAGACGAAATCAGCTTTGATTCAATTAAAGAACAAACTGGGTTAAACGAAAAGCAGGTTATAAAATTGATGAGAAGTAATCTCAAGCCTAGAACTTTTAAACTTTGGCGTAAAAGAGTATCTGGAAGAAAATCAAAACATAGTAAAATAAATAATATTTATAGATAATTTTAGTGGAAAATATTTTAAAAAAATACAATGCGATTGGAATTAGTATTCCAAAATTTATGATAAAATGGATGAGGTCAAACCACGCTGGAGAAACAGGAGCAGTTTG
>QCNM01000092.1 GCA_003210115.1 SAR116 cluster bacterium AG-426-A06
AGAAGAAAAATTATTTATTTTATTTAAAATTTGGTTTTCACTTAATTTAATTAAAAAATTATGATTAACTATGTCAGAAGATATTCTGGCTCGTTTAAGATTTTTTATTTGGTAGTCAATTTTAAATATATTATTTCGCAAAGAATTTCATTAATATAAGTTAATTTATAAATAGCATACATATAATTAATTAGATTATTAAACGATTTATGAAATAATTTTATGAGAGTAGCTTGTATACAATATAAATCTTATGAAGATGAAAAAAAAACTCTAAAAAAATTAATACCTTTAATTTATAATGCAGCTAAAAAAAAAGTTGATCTTATAACACTTCCTGAATGTGCAACTTTTTTAAATAATAACAAATCTGATACCATAATGAATGCAAGCTTTGAAAGAAATAGTTTTTCTCTTAGGGTAATAAAAGAAATTGCAAAAAATTTGGATGTAAATATTTTAATTGGATCTTTACAAACTCTTGAATACAAAATGTTAACAAAAAAGTTATTTAATAGATCTTTTTTAATTAATAGAAAGGGCAAAGTAATTTGCAAGTATGATAAAATTCATATGTATGATGTTAAAATATCAAAACAACAATCTTATCAAGAGTCAAAAACTTATGAAAGTGGTCAATCTGCAAAAATCGCTAAATTAAAAGTTAATGGAAAATACTACAAAATAGGTATGACTATTTGCTATGATCTAAGGTTTCCACATTTATTTAGAGATCTTGCACTTAACGGAGCAGATTTAATTACAGTTCCATCAGTTTTTATGCACATTACTGGAAAAGATCACTGGCATAGTCTCTTAAAAGCACGTGCAATTGAAACAGGATGCTATATAGTTGCCCCTGCTCAATATGGTCATTATTTTAATAAAAGAAAATCTTATGGTCACTCTTTGATAGTTTCACCATGGGGAAAAATACTTAAAGACGCAAAAACGGAAAAGAATATTATAATAACCGATATTGACAAACATCAGATAAAAATAGCTAGATCAAAAATTCCTTCACTTTTTATAAATAAGAAATATAAAATTAGTTAAATAATTTTATTTAAATTATGTAATTTTTAAATATTTATTTTGTTTTATTATTTTCAATTCTTGTGGATCAAGTTTAAGTAATTTATTAAGTTGTAACTCAATAGAATCTCCTAAAAGTTTTAGAGATTTATCATAATCCCTATGGGCCCCTCCAAGAGGTTCTTGAACGATTTCATCAATTATATTTAGTTTTTTCATATCTTTAGCGGTTAATTTTAGAGCTTTTGCAGCCTCTTTAGCTTTACTTGCATCTCGCCACAAAATAGACGCACAACCTTCAGGTGAAATTACTGAAAAAATTGAATGTTCAAACATTAGAATTACATTTCCAGAAGTTAATGCAATCGCTCCTCCAGAACCCCCTTCACCTAAAATTGTAGAGATCATTGGTGTATTTAACCTTAGACATGCATCTACACATGATGCAATAGATTGAGCTTGCCCCCTTTCTTCAGCTCCTTTGCCTGGATAAGCACCCGCTGTATCTATAAAAGAAAGTACTGGTAAATTAAATCTATTTGCTAATTCCATTAATCTTATGGCTTTTCTGTAACCCTCGGGCCTTGCCATGCCAAAGTTTTTTAAAATTCTATCGTTAGTATTCTTACCTTTATCAATACCAAGTAATAACACTTTTTTTCCTCTAAAATAACCTACACCCCCTGTAAGAGCATTATCATTACCAAATAATCTATCTCCTCCTAAACTTAAATAACCATCTATTAAGTGCTGAATAACATCTTGAAACTGAGGTCTATCAGGATGTCGCGCTACTTGAACTTTTTGCCAAGAGTTTAAGTTAGAATAAGTATCTGTTAATTCGTCTGCTACTTTACTTTGTAATTTACCAATTTCTTCAGCAATATTTAAATCAGAATTTGATGAAATATGTTTTAAATCTTCTATTTTCCCTTCAAGGTCAGCTATATTTTTTTCAAATGTTAAAAAATGTTTAATCACTTATTTTATCCTCTATCTTTTTAATATATCACTAAGTGGGTGTATGTTATTTACTAAACCTTTTAGTCGATTTTGTCTAACTTGTGTATAAATTTCTGTAGTCGATATGTCAGAATGTCCCAAAAGCTTTTGAATACTTCTCAAGTCAGCACCTCTGTTTAACATATGACTAGCGAAAGAATGTCTTATTGAATGAGGAGAAAGTTTCTCTAAATTAGTATTTGTTTTAAGTGCTAACTTTTTGAAGTCTTTATATATTTGTTGTCGAGAAATTACTTTTGTATTGTGAATATTTTCAAAAAGATAAGAGTTTTTATTTTTGTTATTCTTAATCATTAAGCTAATCCAATTTTTTATTGAATATAAAGCATTTTTATTAAATACTACTAATCTCTGTTTATTGCCTTTACCATAAATATACAATTTATCTTTTATATTTGCCACTTGATTAATTTTAATATTTAACAATTCACTAATGCGAAGACCAGTTGAATATAAAATCTCTAAAATCACGTGAACACGCAAATACGAAATGT
>QCNM01000093.1 GCA_003210115.1 SAR116 cluster bacterium AG-426-A06
GAATTGATTTAGTGAAATATTTTTCTCTTCTTTTTCAATACTTGTCACAAAACCATTTTGAACTCCGCATGGGACAATTTCTTCAAATGACTTTAAATTTGGTTTCACATTTATTGAAATGCCGTGCCAAGTAATCCAATGTGAAATACGCACTCCTATAGATGCTATTTTAAAAAAAGCATTATTTTTTTTTACCCATACACCAGGATTTCCTTTTTGGACAATAGCATTAATATTAAAAAAATTTAAAGTTAATATAATCCATTGTTCTAAATTATAAATATACTTTTTGATATCTTTTTCTCTTTGTTTAAGGTCTAGCATAATGTAAACTACTCTTTGACCTGGTCCATGCCAAGTCCACTGACCACCCCTTCCAACATATCGGATTAAATTTTTATTTTTGATATTTTGATCTATTTCTTTAGCAGATGTACCGGCTGTGAAAATAGAATTATGTTCTAAAAACCATAAAATTTCCTTTGCTTGATTTTTTTTCATTTTATTAACGTGTGAGTTCATAAATTCAACTGCTGAATCGTAATCAACTAAATTTTCAGAAATCTTAAATTCTACAATATTATCAATTTTCATAATGATGTTATAGGTTGATTTTTAAATTTTACAACATAAGATACAAATTATTGCGGCTGTGGCGGAACTGGTAGACGCGCAGCGTTGAGGTCGCTGTGGAGTAAAATCCGTGGAAGTTCGAGTCTTCTCAGCCGCACCATTCTTAAAACTAACTCATTGTAATTGCTTCGTTATTTTATTTTTTTATAAAACTGTGAAACAAAGTGAGAAACATTTTGTGCCTTTTTACTTAACATAGATAGGTTTGATTGATACTATAATTTATTATAAAATTTTGCGCACTGGGAGTTTCTGTTGGATACAAAAGTAAATTTAATGACTTATAATACTTTTACTTTTAAGACAGAAGCGCAAATGCTTCTTTTTAGAAGAATTTGGGAAGATAATGGTACAGCATTATTTGATAAGCTTAAAAAAAAAGGATGTACAAGGTTTTGTCTTAATCAAATATGGAATGTGAAGGGAACATTTAAAATATCTGTTTTGTTTGAGTATGAAAGTCCAAATGCATTTAAACAATCTCAGAAGGAATTAGACAATTTTACCAAAAATATTATCAAAGACCTTCAAGCTGCAGACCCTGTTATAGAGGCAAGTAGAAATATTGTTCTTCAGGATTTAAAAATTTAATCCTAGTCTCACAAAGACTCATACACCCATTATAACCACATCTCATGCACAATAGACTCTGATTATACTAACCCTAAAAAGTTATGTTTAATTGCTTAAAAATTAGTCGGAAGTTAAACTTATTTAAATGAAGGACATATTTAACTTGTTATATAATTGTAATAATCAAATCATACCAAAAATTACAATAATAACCTTGAAGGAAAAGCTTATGAATCAATTAATAATAAAATTATTTGCCATATTAGTTATGGTAGTATTTTCAAATGTATCAATTGCAAAACCATTAAAACCACAAGTGACAGTATTACATTCAAGTTCTAAATCTAGTGCAGGTGAAACTATTTCTTACCCTAAAGGTACTCCAAAACTGACTATTGCTCAGGTAATATTTCCAGTTGGTGGAATATTACCAAAGCATACTCATCCTGCACCCCTTATTGTGCATATAATGTCAGGTGAGGTTACCTCAGAACGTCCTAATGGGAAAAAGGTAGTGTACAAGGCTGGAGATACGTTTGTTGAAGCAACAAATTCACCTCACACTGTTACAAATACAGCTAAAACTCCCACAATAGTATATGCTGTAATTGCTGGAGCTGAAGAACTTGGACCACTTACTGTATTCGCCAAATAATTACAAATTTAAATATTAATCTACCCTATAAAATACTCACAGGGTGGATTACTATTTAAGGCTTCTACGAATTTTGATATAAGTATTAACAACCATCCCTGACTCATACAGACTCATACGGCATCTGTAAGCATATTGGATGTACAATTGACTCTGATAACAGTAATGACTCTGTATGACTCTCTATGACTCATTAAAGTGGTTAACATCTCTATGACCACATCTGTGTAGCACTACAAGAATAACTACGTACACACCCTAGGTGGCTCATGCATGGGTAGGATATATTTATGTATACACTTGTAAGGTCTTTCCATTACCGGAACATTTTTAACTGTGAAAGAAACTGTGAAAGATAATGTGCCTGTTGACACAGACTCTGTAATAAATAAACTTGGCTAGAGCTTATGTTCAATTGTATGTGGTGCAGATAGAGTGAATAGAACTTCTTCTCAGCTGCACCACATCACCTAACTTTAAGTTTTTGATATGAACCTAATAAGCTGATATCTTTATTTATTATTAAATTTATTAACATCCTATAGTGTTTAAATTAATATATAAATATGAAAAAAATAAAATATATATTTATAATACTATTTTCAATTTTTATTAGTTCAAATTCAAGTTCTGACGAATTAAATATTTTATTTTTAAAACTTAAGAACGCAGAA
>QCNM01000094.1 GCA_003210115.1 SAR116 cluster bacterium AG-426-A06
AAATGTATTAACATTTGTAAAAAGACAATTGTACTATATACAAAAAAAAAAATATTCCAAACAAAAAATCAATTTATCTCGATAACACGATTATGACCATAATAATCTTTGTGAACTCTAATTAAATTAAAATTAAATTCTTTCAAGATAATTTTAATATTATCTAACAAATCATAACCTATTTCAAAAAAACATACGCCGTCTTCAGCCACGAGTTCTCTAAGATCCTTAAATATTGCTCTATAACTATCACATCCATCAATTCCTCCATCTAAAGACACTAAAGGATCATAATTTTTTACCTCAGCTTGAAGTTTTTCAATATCTGATGATTTTATGTATGGTGGATTACACACAATAATATCAAATTTATTTTTTGAAAATAATTTGTCATTTTGAGTAATTATTTTAATATTTTGACTCCATGTATTTTCAAACCAATTAATTTTTGCAAATTGTAATTTTTTACTTAGATCTAGTTTTTTTGCATTTTTGTCCAATATTTCCAAAGATTGCTTGCATACATCTACAGACAAAAGTGATGCGTTTTTAATTTCATCGATTAAGGATAAACCAATACAACCAGAACCGGATCCAAGATCAAGAACTTGTAAATGGTTACTATTATTTCTGCAAGTTTTAGTTAAAACATCAATGATAACTTCAGAATCTGGCCTTGGATCAAGTGTATATTTATTAATTAAAAAATTATTTTTCCAAAAATTTCTTGAACCTAATATTCTTGAAACTGGTTTTCCATGAATTCTTTGGTCTAAAAAACAATAAAATTTATTTTTATCCTTTTTTGATATTGAAATATTATTATGCATGTAAATTGTATTATGAAAATTGCTCGCATAAGATAATAAAATTCTTGCGTCTATTTCTGGGCTTGGAATTTTACTAGATTTTAATTTACCAATACCATCTATCAATAATTCTTTTGAATTAAAAAAATCAACCATTTTCTTCTAGTTTTGCCATCCTATCTTTTAAAATTAGATTATCAATTATTTCATCAAGACCTTCTCCCTCAATGATCTTTTCTATTTTATGTAAAGTAAGATTGATTCTATGATCAGTTACTCTCCCTTGAGGATAATTATAAGTACGAATTCTCTCTGATCTATCTCCGGTACCAACTTGATTTTTCCTAGTACTAGCTATTTTTGAATTTTGAATTTGTCTTTCTTGATCATACAATCTAGCTAAAAGTATTTTCATCGCTTTAGCTTTGTTTTTATGTTGAGATTTTTCATCTTGTTGGCTGACAACAATACCTGATGGTATGTGTGTTATTCTTACAGCTGAGTCTGTTGTATTTACTGATTGACCTCCTGGACCACTTGATCTATAGACATCAATTCTTAAATCTTTTTCATTTAAATTAATTTCCACATCCTCAGCCTCAGGTAAAACAGCGACCGTTGCTGCTGATGTGTGCACTCTTCCATTAGTTTCGGTAACTGGTACTCTTTGAACACGATGAACACCTGATTCAAACTTGAGTTTCCCAAAAGCTCCACCACCAACTATATTAGCATGAGCCTCTTTATATCCACCCACACCTGTATCAGATACACTCAGTATTTCAAATTTCCAATTATTACTCATTGAAAACTTTTGGTACATATTAAAAAGATTTGCCGCAAAGATTCCTGCCTCATCTCCACCTGTGCCAGCTCTTACCTCTAAAATAACATTTCTTTGATCATCTTTATCTTTTGGCAAAATGGCTAATTCCAATTTTTTATTTAATGAATTTAATTCATTTTCTAACATTTTACTTTCTTCTCTTGCCATAACATGAAGGTCAGCATCTGATTCTTTATCTTTTAACAGAATATATAAATCCTCTAATTCGTTCTTTTTTGAATTAATTAATGATGATAGATCAGTAACTTGAGTAACATCAGACAGTTCTTTTGATAAATTTGCGTATTCTTTAGGGTCTAAGTTAGATGTAGACAAGGTTTGTTCAATCTCTAATTTTCTTTTGAAAAATTTTTTTATATTATCTTCAAAATTAATCATTTTTTTTCTTTATTATTTCAATAATATCTTCAAAAGTTAATTGTTGTTGATCTCCAGTTTTAAGATTCTTTAGTTGAAGTACCCCATTTTTTATTTCATCTTCACCTAAGACAACAACAAACATGCACTTTAACTTATCAGCTTTTTTAAACTTTTTTGATAACGTTCCATTATAAATAATTTGAGAGTTAACTTTGTTATTAAGAAATTTTTTATAATAGTCTAATAAAACATGATAATATTTATCTGAGTGTCCAATTAATCCTACTATTGGTGTGAATTTGTACTTATAATCTAGCAACATTGATAACCGCTCTATTCCTGCCGCCCAACCAACTCCTGGAAAATTTTGCTTACTAATCAACTTAGATAAATCATCATATCTGCCTCCTGCTAAAACAGCGTCCTGTGAACCTACAAAATCTGTCTTAAACTCAAAAGCTGTGTGAGAATAATAATCTAATCCTCTTACCAAAGATTGATCAATCTCAAAATTGAC
>QCNM01000095.1 GCA_003210115.1 SAR116 cluster bacterium AG-426-A06
GGTTTCAGTTAATTTTATCACACAAGGAGGTAATTAGTGAAAAAATTATTAATTAGTGCGGTACTATCATCTGCTTTATTAATTTCTGGCAGCCTTAGTGCTAAAACATTAAAATTTCAAATAAGTTCAAAAGCTGGCGATTGGGCTCATACATATTTGAATACAAAAAACAAAGTACTTGAAGAACTCACAAATGGTGAATTAAAAATTGACCCATTACCAACAAAATCAGTTGTTCCTCATAGAGAAACAATTGACGCTGTAGCAAATGGCATCTTAGACGGCGACATGAATGCTATAGCTTATTTCGCAGGTAGAGACCCTGCTTTTGCTATTATGGGAGACCTAATTGCAGGTTATGATACACCGAAACAATATCAAGAATATTGTATGCATGGTGGCGGAAAAGAAATGCTTCAAAAAATTTATGACAAAGTTTTACCAGGTAAAATTTTAGTTTTAGGTTGTGGTCCTTATGGTAAGGAAGCATTGGTTTCAAAGGTGCCAATTAACGGTGTAGCAGACTTGAAAGGTGTTAAAATCAGATCACCTGAAGGACTTGCAGCTGATGTTTTTAGAAGAGCTGGTGCATCACCATCATCTATTCCATTTTCAGAAGTTTATACTTCTTTAGAAAAGGGTATTGTTGATGCAGCTGACGCATCTGTATACATAAACAATCACGCTAGTGGATTTCATAAAATCGCTAAGTATCCATTATATCCTGGCATACACTCAATGGCTAACCTTCAAACTATAATTAATAAAAAGGTTTTTAATAAATTGAGCAAGCAAAACCAAGTTGCACTTAAGACTTGGACATATTGGGTATGGACTAGCAAGTTAAGAGATGCAGGCTTAGATGGAAGAGCTCAAGTTGCAAAAGATAAAGCAGAAGGTGACTTAACAATTATAGATTGGCCAGTATCCGAAAGAGCTAAATTCAGAAAAATAGCTGTAGAGGCTTGGAATGCTGCAGCAGCAAAAAGTCCTCTTGCTAAGGAAGCTCTTGAGTCAAACTTAGCATATATGAAAAAAATTGGTTTATTGTAAACCTATATATAAAACATAATATACTTAACTAACTATTTAGATAGTTAGTTAAGTATATATTTCTTTAAATAATTCAATGAATTTAAACATATTTACTACTGTTGACACACCTACTATTTCTAATGCCCTTGATATATATAGAGGCGATAGATCAGCTGAAGGATTTACGAAATTTCCAGTGGTTTGTTCAAATAAAAATCTTAACCCTATTATTGGAGTTGCCAAAACAGCAAAAATCAAAGCATCAATTAAATCCTCATTAAGTCCTGCAGAATTAAATGAAATACGCATAAATTATTATGAATATGTGTCTGAAAGAAAAGACACGTCATTTAAAAACATATGTGTTATTGAAGACTTAGACTGGCCAAATCCTATTGGTGCATTTTGGGGAGAAGTAAATGTATCACTTCACAAAGGTTTAAAATTGAATGGCACTCTAACAAATGGACTACTTCGGGACCTTGGTGATATAGATAAAGATTATATGGTATTAGCTAGCGCTGTAGGTCCAAGTCATGCTTACGTTCACGTTGTAGAATTTAACACAGAAGTCAATTTATTTGGTTTAAAAATAAAACCAAATGATATTATTCATGCTGACCGCCATGGTGCCGTTATTATACCACGGGACGCTCTTGAAATATTACCCAAAGCAATACAATTTATAAAAGATAAAGAAGAAATTGTAATTAAAGCATCAAAAGAAAAAGATTTTAATTTTGAAAAACTTAAAATTGCATGGCAAAAAGCAAATTCTATGGTTTTTAGAAGTTAAAGTGAATTTGAAATTTCTTTAAATACGGAAAACATTAATTCTTCAGTTTTAATATTAATTGGGTCTGAAGCTGAAGACATCCTTATAATAGTTAATTCTCTTTTAGGATTTATCCATATATTTTGACCATGAATTCCAATAGCACAAAATTCATTATCTTTAAAACCAGTTTGATACCACTTTGATCTATAATTGCCATTAGGAAATCTCTCTAATTTTTCTTGATTTAAATAACATTTGTTATCTTTAAAATTTATGAAATCATCTATCCAAGATTCTGGAATAATTTGATTGTTGCCATTGGAGCCATAGCAACGAACTAATTCTGAAAGTATTAATAAGTCATAAGGAGATATACTTATTCCTCCTGCAGACCGAGAGGCCCCCCATTTATCTAATGTTACATTAGCATCGTCTTTCAAACCAGCTGGTAAGAACAATAATTCAGATAAAATATTGTAATATTTATCGCCACATATTCTTTCAATGATCCATCCCAATAAATCACTATGTGGAGAACAATAATGATATTTTGTTCCATGAGGTAAATTTTTTGAAGAAGATGGCATAGTTGACAAAAATTCATACAAACCTTGGGGAACATTATCTATATCTTCTTCAATGACATCCCAACCAGTTGAAGCTCTATATTTTTTAAAAATTTCTGCTTTGCCTGAATAATCCTCT
>QCNM01000096.1 GCA_003210115.1 SAR116 cluster bacterium AG-426-A06
AGATTTAAAAGGTGGCTCTTATATTCTTCTTAAAGCTGAAATGAAAAATTCAGAAATAGAGTTTTTAGATAATACTATTAATTCTATAAGAAATGACCTTGGAAAAAATAAAATTAGATATAAAGGTCTTAATAGCACTGATTTAAAAATAACTTTTAGACTAAGAAAGAAAGAATTAATAAATAAAACAAAAAATCTCTTAGAGAAGTATAAAGTTAATTTTAATATTTCAAATTTTCAAGATAGATTTGCCCTAGAATTTTCAGAAAATGGTCGTAAATCCTTATACGCTTCAACTTTGAAAAAAGCTCTTGAAATCGTGAGAAGAAGGATCGATGAGAGCGGAACAAAAGAACCTTTAATACAATCTCAGGGTATCGATAGAATTCTAGTTCAACTTCCTGGAGTTGATGATCCAGATAGAATTAAACGTTTACTTGGAAAGACTGCCAAATTATCTTTTAGATTTACTCATCCTAGAATTGATTCTAATGAACTAACGGATACTAGTCCTGTGCCTCCAGGTTATTTTTTGATGCATTCTGAAAATGATAAAGACGTATATTATCTTATCCAAAAAAGAGTTATGATAAGTGGCGAAGAATTAATTGATGCCAACCCTGGCTTTGATCAAGATGGAAATCCAGCAGTCATGTTTGCATTAAGTACATCAGGTGGAAAAAAATTTGGGAGGATTACTGGTAAAAACATTGGAAAGCCATTTGCAATTGTTTTAGATAATAAAGTTATTAGCGCTCCAGTTATTCAAAGTCAAATTTTCTCAAATGGCCAAATTACTGGAAATTTTTCTGTTCAAGAATCTCGAGATTTAGCCCTAGTATTAAGAGCTGGAGCATTACCTGTTCCATTAACAATACTTGAAGAAAGATCAGTTGGTCCAGGGTTAGGTAAAGATTCTATAGAAGCAGGTAAGTTTGCAAGTTTAGTTGCCATTTTCGTTGTAATGATCTTTATGTTTATTTATTACGGAATATATGGTTTATTTGCAAATGTTTCATTAATCATGAATATGATTTTTTTAATATCAGTTTTAACAATTATTCAAGCTACATTAACTTTACCTGGCATAGCTGGAATTGTCTTAACTATTGGGATGGCGGTTGATGCTAATGTACTTATATTTGAAAGAATTAGAGAAGAAAATTTGTTAAGGAAAAATACTTTAGAAGCTATTGATCAAGGTTTTAAAAGAGCAGTTTCAACAATAGTTGATGCAAATTTGACAACTTTTATAGCTGCATTTGCACTTTTTATTTTTGGTAGTGGACCTATTAAAGGTTTTTCAGTTACTTTAATGATTGGATTAATTACGTCAATGTTCACTGCCATAATAATAACAAAATACCAAATAATTACATATGCCAGATTTCAAACAAGGAATACGTAAGATATGTTTAAATTTAATATAATAAGTAAAAATTTAAATATTGATTTTTTAAAATTTAAATTTATTGCATTATTATTCTCTTTAACTCTATTAGCCACAACTTTTATATCTTTATTTTTGAACGGTCTTAATTTAGGTATTGATTTTAAAGGTGGTATTTTAGTTGAGTTACGTAGTATTCAAAATAAGACTGTTAATATTTCTGATTTTAGAGAAGATGCTAAATCATTAGGACTAGGCGAAGTGTCAGTCCAAGTGTTTGGAAAAAATACTGATGTATTATTAAGAGTTCAAAAGCAAGAAGGAGGCAATAAAGAACAAGTTGAAGCATTAAACAAGATAAAAAATTTTTTTAAAAATGAATTTACAATTAGAAGAACTGAGTTTGTTGGTCCAGTTGTTGGTGAAGAGTTAAAAGAGGCAGGTATAACAGCAGTATTATTGTCACTTTTTTTAATTTTAATTTATATTTGGTTTAGATTTGAATGGCAATTTTCAATAGCTGCAATTTTTGCATTATCACATGATGTCTTAACAACAATAGGTCTGTTTTCTCTTTTTGATTTGGAGTTTAATCTTGCTATCGTTGCAGCTTTACTTACAACAGCAGGTTATTCAATCAATGATACAGTTGTTGTATTTGATAGGGTTAGAGAAAACTTAAGAAGATACAAATCACAGAAAAACATTATCATTTATAATAGATCAATTAATGAAACGCTTTCTAGAACTGTAATAACATCTTTGACAACTTTATTAGCGTTATTTGTCATTTATTTTTTTGGTGGAGCAGTTTTAAAGGATTTTGCTTTAGCTATGATTTGGGGTGTTATAATAGGAACCTATTCGTCAATTTTTATAGCTGTATCATCTTTAACTTTTTTTAAGATTTATAAAGGATCAGAAGACAAAGATAAATCTATTTCAGTACAGGAAAATGAGATATAAAAGCAAGAAATCTCAGGGGTTATCATTAACATTTAAAGAAGAATTTGATTTATCAAACCTTTTTATTAGCTCTTATACAGATAACAAAATTAATATAAATAGTTTTTATTACGATTTTCCAATATGTATTATTGGTCAAAAAATATTT
>QCNM01000097.1 GCA_003210115.1 SAR116 cluster bacterium AG-426-A06
ATGGAGTTTCTGTTGCCGACATAAATAATGATGATAATTTTGAATTTATAGTTGCAGGTTTTAGATATCCAAATTTAGCATTAGGATTTAGAGATGGAGTTATAAAAAATTTAATCAATAATTCAATTTTTTCAGATCAAAAAAGATCTACTATTGGAGTTGCTTCTTGTGACATAGATCAAGATGGAATAGAAGAAACATATTTCTTAAATACCGACACATATAGTGGAGAAAAAAAATATTCTGATCGTTTGTTAAACTTTAATAAGGAAATAACTGATTTATTTGAATTACCAAAAAATCAAAAGTATTTGAATTTAACTGCAGGGCGTTCGGTTGTCTGTGTTGATAGAAAAGGCGATGGTAAATATGGATTATATGTTGCTAATTATGGTGGTCCAACACGTTTTTACGAACTAAATAATGATTTAATTCGTGACATAGCTCCAGATTTAAAAATTGATAAAATCACTGGAGGAAGAGCTGTAGTAGCAGGTCATATTTTAGGTAATAAAATGGATATATTTGCTGCAAATGAGAGAGGGCCAAATTTTTTATACTTTAATGATAAAGATCAATTTTATAATGTATCAACAGAATATAATACAGATGATGTTTTGCAAAATGGTAGAGGTACCACTTTATCAGATTTCTTATATAGGGGTAGTTTAGATATAATAAATGGTAATTGGGAAGGCTTTCATAGAATTTTCGTTAATAATGAAACTACTTTCAATGATATGGCAAGTAAAGAGTTTAGAATACCATCTCGGATAAGAACAATAATATCAGCTGATTTTGATAATGATGGTTATGATGAAATTTTTATGAATAATATTGGAGAGCCTAACAAGCTTTTTAAAATTTTAGAAAATGGTAAGATTTCTCAAATCAAAATTTCAAATGCTTTGGAAAAAAATGGTTTAGGTACCGGGGCGGCTGTAGCTGACATTGATAACGATGGTATTTTAGAATTATTAATTTCACATGGTGAATCTGGACCACAGCCTTTGTCATTATTCAAATCAAATATTAAGAATAAAAAATTTCTTAGGATAGCTCCTAAAACCACATACGGAGCACCTGCTAGAGGAGCAACTGTAATTCTTGTTACAAACAAAAGAAAACATGCAAAAACTATTGATGCTGGCTCTGGATATTTATGCCAAATGGAACCTGTTGCTCATTATGGCTTTAGGAAAAATGAGATTATAAAAAATGTTATAATTAAATGGACTGATGGGTCTATAAATGAATATAAAGTAACTGATTTAAATAAAACATATGTGTTCAGAAAAGGTCTTTAGTAAATTTTATGATTAAGCTGAACTTAAATTTATTACTTCTATTTCTATTATCTATTTTTACTATTTCAACTAGCCCTTCGTATTCTGAAAGTGAAAAATTTTATAATGAATTAGTTAAGGATTGGCCAAAAATTTTTCCTGATTCAAATAGAAATGCTGCTGGACCTAAGTTTTATAATCATATTTTAAAAAAATATACAAACTATGAAGATTTTAAAGAGGTTAATAAACTTTATTGTGCAGTTTCTGGATCTTTAATTCGGCCAAATTCAACACCTCATTTTGTATATTTAAATGAAGAAGGTTCAGATAAAAAAGTTTGCGGATACTATTATAAGTGTTGTTGGCCTTGTGTTTGTGATTTAATGAAATATGCTTCAGTTAAAAAGGTTAAAAAAACCTTTAAAAATGGAGTGAAAGAATATTTTGTATTGTTAATAAAAGATCCATGTAATAAATTAGATTTTCCTAAAAAAGTGAATAAAAACTATTTTTGTGAAAATAACAAACTTGATAAAAAACAAGTTTCTGTAATGGATGATAAATTAATTATAGGTGTTTTACATGATGCAAAATATTGTTCTTCATCAGATTTAAGGAAGATATATGCTAATAGAATAACTGGAAGACAATGCAATATTAGAAATAGAACGCCACTTGATCAAATTCAATCTGGAATGGGTGATGTTTTCATAAATTTGGCAAAGTAATGAATTGAAAATTAAATTTATATATTAAAAGTTTTTTAATAAAATTTTAACATCGTCATAGTGTTTTACTATAAACTGAGATATTTTACTATATTTAGAGGACTATAATGATAAGCACTGAAGAAGAAAATAGGGCAGTTCAATGCTTGCACGATTTTATATCCTATTTTAATAAAAAAGATAAATCCAAAATATTGAATTGTCTTCACTATCCACATATGGCGCAATCAGATAATAACGACCCAACAATATATAAAAATGAAGAAGAAATGTGGGGATATATAGGGTTTCTTTTAAATAAATTAGAAAAGGAAGAGAACTGGAATAAATCAACTTTAGATAAAGTTGAAGTCATTAACAAGTCAGAGAATGCTGTTCAATGTTTAGTAGAATTTAACAGAAGATTAGAAAATAACGAGAGTTA
>QCNM01000098.1 GCA_003210115.1 SAR116 cluster bacterium AG-426-A06
ATTTTAGAGTTTGAAAATATAATTTTAATTTTAGGTGGAGTATTAATTGGAGTTTTAGTAGGAGCTCTGCCTGGTTTAAGCTCACCAATGGCTATAGCTTTATTAATACCATTTACTATAACATTGGATCCCGTAGCCGCTATTGCAATGATGGCTGCTTTATATTGTGCAGGTACTTTTGGTGGATCAATTACCGCTATATTAATTAATGCACCTGGTGCGCCACCTGCAGTTGCCACAGCTCTTGATGGGTATCCAATGGCAAAAAACGGAGAGCCTGGAAGAGCACTAGGACTTGCTGCTGTTTCTAGTGTCTTAGGTGGTATATTTAGTTTGATAGTATTTATTTTTGCTGCACCATTGCTAGCACAAGTAGCACTTGAATTTGGTCCCCAAGAATACTTTGGTTTAGCTATTTTTGCATTGTCTATGCTTGCAACAATGAGTGGTAAATCTTCCATAAGAAACCTAATCTCAGGTTGTGTAGGAGTATTAATTGGTACAATTGGTATTCATTTAACAACTGGAGTAGAAAGATTTACTTTTGAAGTGCCAGAGTTAGAAGAAGGTATAAGTTTTGTTCCTGTTTTAATTGGTTTATTTGCAGTAAGCGAATTGTTTAAACAATCTGAAACTTTAAACTCGGTTGTTGATAGAATTCATGCTAAGGCCTTAAGACTGCCAACAATTGCAGAATTAAAAAAATTAAAATATACAATTTTAAGATCCTCAGGTATAGGAACATTTATCGGAATACTTCCTGCGGAAGGATCTACAGTAGCTGCAATTATGGGTTATAATGAAGCCAGAAGATGGTCCAAAAATAAAGACCAATTTGGAAAAGGTTCGCCTGAAGGTATTGTTGGGCCAGAAGCTGCGAATAATTCTGCTGCTGGTGGCGCAATGGTACCAACATTGGCCTTAGGAATTCCTGGAAGTGGGTCTACAGCTCTAATTCTTGCAGCTCTAATAATGCATGGATTTCGCCCTGGGCCTTATTTGATAAATGAAACTCCTGAATTCGTTTATGCTATTTTTGGTGCAATGTTAATTGCAAATTTTGGTTTCCTTATTATTGGTTTAATTGGAGCTAAGTTTTTTTCACTGGTAGCATTTATACCTAAAAAGCTTTTATGGCCGGCTGTTTTTATATTTGCCATGATTGGTTCTTATTCATTTAGTTCTTCAATGTTTGATGTTTGGGTAATGTTAACATTTGGCGTGATTGGATATTTTATGAGTAGACACGGGTTTTCTGCTGCTCCATTAGTAATGGGTTTAATTCTTGGAAAATTAGTTGAAGAAAGTTTTTCTCAATCAATGATAATTCATGATAATAATTTCTTTGCATTGCTAGACAAGCCAATTGTAGTTTTCTTTTTCATACTAACTTTCTTAAGTTTAACAACTCCTCTTTGGACAAAATTTTTTAAGAAAAATTAAATGCCCAATAAATTTGATGATCTTGGAAATGCAGAAAATTTTTCTACATGGTGTTTTAATTTAGAATATAAAGAAATCCCAAATGAAGTTATTGATAAAATAAAATTAATATTCATGGATAGCTTAGGTTTAATCTTTGCAAGCAGAAATGAAGATTACATTAAAGCGATAAAACAATCTTTTACTGATAGTGGTAATTGTACTGTTCCTGGACATTTAGAAAAATTATGTCCATCAGATGCCATCTTGTTAAATGGTACTGCGATACATGGAGAAGATTTTGATGATACTTTTGAAGGAACACCTGTTCATGTAGGTTCGGTAATGTGTTCTTCATTATTAACTGCAGCAGAATACTATAAATTAAAACCAAAAGAAATTTTAAAAGGTTTAGCAGTAGGTTCTGAATTAATGTGCAGACTTGCTTTGGTATCACCTATGGCAATACATAAACAAGGATTCCATCCAACTGCAATATTTGGTGCATTTGGAGCATCTATTGGCATTTCAAAAATATTAAAAAATAGTGTATTACAAACAACCTCATCCCTAGGAATAGTTGGTAGCATGGCTTCAGGTATTATTGAATATCTAGCTGAAGGCACCTGGACCAAAAGATTACACCCAGGTTGGGCAGGTGCTTCAGGTTGGAAATCTGCTCACCTAGGAAAAAATAATTTTAAAGGTCCTAGAACTGTTTTCGAGGGGAAAAACGGTATTTTTAATTCTTTCGCTGATAGTAAGATAATTCCTGACTTTAAAAAATTAACTGATGATTTAGGATCATATTGGCATACAAATAACCTTGCTATAAAACCTTTCGCATGTGGAACAATGACACAACCATTTATTGACTGTGCAATCAAGGCTAGAGAAAAAATAAATGATTTAAACGAAATTAAATCAATTATATGTAAAGTAGGAGAAGGAACTGTTCATAGATTATGGGAGCCTTTATCAG
>QCNM01000099.1 GCA_003210115.1 SAR116 cluster bacterium AG-426-A06
TTTTTCATTTAATTAACTTAAATGAATAGTTTAGAAACACAATAAAATTCAATTTAAAACATGACGAAAATTTTTTATTTCTGTATCAATTATTTTTGAATTAAATTTCTCTTTATTAAGAATTTTAAAGATTGCTTGTCTTCCACATTTTTGATGAACTTTTAAATACTTCTCAACAATATGATAATATGGTCTATTAAAATAGTCGTCAAATATAATTATTGTTCCCTCATTAGCAAATTTTAAACACGTAAAAAAACAACAAACCCTAAACCTTCCATCAATCAAAACAGTGTCTGGAATTAGACTTTGTTTCCAAACCCAACTTGTATAGTCAATAAAAGAATCTCTTTTTGAATAATCAATTGGAAACCCCCAGTTTTCAACTTTACCTACATCAATATATTTTAATTTTATTTTTTGTTCGTCATAGATTTTTAATTGTTTGATTTTTTTTATCCAGTCTATTGATGTATCAACAGATAAGATTTGAGCGGTTGTATTTTTTAATGCCCAGTAAGTTGATTGTCCACAACCATATTCTGCAAATACATTTGATTTAATTAAATATTTTTTGAATAATATATCGTTATTGTCAAATAATATGTTATTTGTTTTTAATTTATTGTTTGATATATTTGTCATTTAACTATTGTTTATTTTTATTTTTTACTTTCTCTCTATATGTAATAATTAACCCTGAAGTAACTATCAATAATATACCAGCAAATTCTATATTTTCTGGCCAAACATCAAAAACTAACTTGCTCCATAAACAAGCGAAAACCAAGTAAAAATAATCTAGAGGTGCAAGCCAACTGCTTTCTGCATTCTGATACGCTTTAGCAAGTGCTAAATTTCCTATTATGTTTAACAAAGAACATGCAAAAATAAATAAAAAGATTATCATAGTTAAATCAACCCAACCATTAGTTATAAAATTTATAGTAAAATTTTGATCAAATTCAAATATAAATTCAAAGAAAATGATGCCTATAACTCCTGATATAAAAAATAATAATCCTACAACAAAAGTAAGAGCAACTGGACTTTCATTCCTACAGTATTTTCTTATCATTATAATGTTACAAGCATAAAAAAAGCCTGCAAGTATTGGTAATAATTGATATAGATTAAAATCTTCTTTCCAAAGTTGTAATATAAATACACTTCCTATAAAACCCATTACAAGTGCCATAAGCCTGTATTTCCCAACCATTTCTTTTGTAATAACTATAGATAAAATTGTTACAAATATTGGAAACGTGTATAAACCTGCTGCCATCTGAGATAGAGATAATATTGGCGATGCTGAAAAAAAACAAAACATGCAAAGAACCATCATTGTACCTCTTATTGTAACTGGCAACCAATTTTCAGGAATTAACAACTTCTTATTTTGAGATAAAATTACAATAATGTATAAAAACACAATGTTAAAAAATGATCTTATAAATTGTAACTGCCAAAATGTTGTATCATTAGCAATAAATTTTATAAGTGCATCTTGGTAAGATAAAATTAAAATACCAATTAATAGAGATGTAAGAGATAAAAAATTTGAATCTTTTGATGTTTTGTAAAGAAATTTCATTAATATTTACGTTAAAATAATTCGCGTAATTATTGAACCAAACCATCTATTAATTTCCATTCTAACAGGAAAAACTTTTTTATTTAAAAAACCAAAATATAACTTTATATCAGAAAACATGTCATTTTCAGGTTTCCATCTTGAATCTAAATAATGACCTCCAATAGGATAAAATCTTAAACCACATACTATTACATTACCTTCATAAGTTTTTGGTCTATCTTTCTTCAAAAATGACTTGCTTAACTCTATCATTTCTAAATCATACCTTCTTCTGCCGTCAAAAATCCTAAATTTATTGATACATGAATTATTTAGTTGGAGGTTGTCAATTGTATTGATCAATGCTGTAAATGGATCCATTACATTAAAAATAGAATTTCGGGGAATTTTATTTACTTTTTTTAAATCTAACTTTGGAGTATTTTGAAATTTTAAAACATTATTGGAATTATCCCATTCAACATTAGATTTTCTAGTTTTACCTTTATAATTTGAAAAAGTTTTATAAATCGAAGGAAATAATTTATCTCTAATTCTTTTAGAGTGTCCATTTATAATTGAAGAAAATTTGTAAAAACTTGTAAGAGAACCATCAGAAGAAGATACTATTGAATATAAAATTTTATTATCTTTATTGTTTACAGTAGCAGAAATTTTGGCAATTGATAAATTCGAAAATTGAACTGAATAATTATATTTATCTATTTTTGAATCAGATAATAATTTTGATGGACATGTCAATAAAAGTGCATAAAAAAGAAGTTTAATGATCATTTTTTAAATGTTTTAGAA
>QCNM01000100.1 GCA_003210115.1 SAR116 cluster bacterium AG-426-A06
CAAAATTTAACATTACATAACTGTGGGAAGATTGCTACAAAGGCTGCTTCACATATAATACAACAATACGGGGCCAGGCCAGTTGAAAATTTATCAAGGCTTTTAATCACTTAAAGTGAGTTGTACGTGGAAATGCAAGCTGAATTAACGATATCTGAAACAGAAGAACCCATTTGTACAATTTGAAAAGGATTGCTTCCTCCAATCATTATTGGTCCAATTACAGACAAATTTTCCATTTTTTGTAAAAGTTTAAATGAAATATTTGCTGAGTAAAGATCAGGCATAATTAAAACATTTGCAGGCCCAGTTAATTTACAAAAAGGGTAATTTTCTTTGATCAAATCATAATCAAGAGCAACTTCAGCTGTCATTTCACCATCAAACTCAAATGAAACTTTCTTATCTTCTAAAATTTTAAGACATTCATTTATTACTTTTGTGTTTGACCCAGGGGGGTTTCCAAAATTAGAATACGACAAAATCGCAACTTTAGGATTATATCCTAGTTTTTTTGCATTTTGCGCGATACCTATTGTTATATTAGCTAATTCAATGCCCGATGGCTTCTGATGAATATTTACGTCACCAATAAAGATTGTTTTTTGTTTAGAGACAACAATTGACATTGATAAATAATCATTCGTTTTCAAGGGTTCTATTACTTTCGTAATATCATCAAAACATCTATTAAAAGGTCTCGTGAAACCTGTTACCATGGCGTCTGCGTCTTTTGAAGCTACCATAGATGCCGCAAAAACATTTCTATCTTGATTAACTAATTTTTGGCAATCTCTTCGAAGATGGCCTTTTCTATGTAGAAGTAAATATAAGTTATTAATGTATTGTTCATTTTTGTCGCTTATTCTTGCATTAAAGATTTTTAGATTTTCAACACCATCTAAATTTAATTTTTTCATATTTTCTTTAATAATAGTTTCTCTTCCTATTAATATTGGAAGTCCAAAACCTGAATTATAAAATGATAAGGCTGCACGAATTACATTCTCTGATTCACCTTCAGCAAATACAACTTTCCTTTTTTTGTTAGTAATACTTCTTTTAATTGGCTCTAAAATCGACGCTATAGGGTTAATTCTTTGCTTTAATTCGCTTTTGTATTTATCAAAAGAAATAATTTGTTTATGAGCTACACCACTATCTAATGCAGCTTTTGCAACTGCAAAAGATACTCTTGATATAAGTCTTGGGTCAAAAGGTGCAGGTATTATATAATCTTTTCCATAATGAAGACTCTGACCGCTATAAGCTTTACTTACCTCATCTGGAACATCTTCTCTAGCTAATTTAGCAATAGCATCTGCAGCAGCAATTTTCATTTCTTCATTTATTTTTACTGCCCTGACGTCCAAAGCACCTCTAAATATATAAGGAAAGCCTAGCACATTATTTACTTGATTAGGGTAATCAGATCTTCCTGTTGCTATTATCGCATCTTCTCTTACTTCTTTGATTTCTTCAGGCATGATTTCAGGAGTTGGATTTGCCATTGCAAATATTATAGGATTTTTAGCCATTGATTTAACCATTTTTTTGTTAACAGCTCCTTCTACAGATAATCCTAAAAATGCATCTGCATTTACTAATGCATCTTCAAGAGAACGAGCTTTAGTTTTGACTGCATGGCCAGATTTCCATTGATTCATATTTGTACCACGACCTTGATAAATTACACCTAGTCTATCAACTAAAATTACATTTTCATTTTTTGCGCCCATTGCTTTAATTAATTCAACACATGCTATTGAAGCTGCACCAGCGCCATTAACAACAAATTTAGTGTCTTGTATTTTTCTTTTTGTTAAATCTAATGCATTGATAATTCCTGCAGCTGTTATTATTGCGGTCCCATGTTGATCATCATGGAAAACAGGAATATTTAATTTTTCTTTTAATTTTTCTTCTATAATAAAACAATCTGGAGCTTTTATATCTTCTAGATTTATTCCTCCAAAACTAGGCTCTAGATTTGCTACAGTTTCTACAAACTTGTCTATATCATCTGTATTTACCTCTAGATCAATTGAATCAACATCGGCGAATTTTTTGAAAAGAACAGATTTGCCTTCCATTACTGGTTTGGAAGCTAAAGCTCCAATATTACCAAGCCCTAAAACTGCTGTTCCGTTAGATATTACTGCAACTAAATTTCCTTTTGTCGTATAATCATATGCTGTTTCTGGATTTTTTTCTATTTCTAAACAAGGTATAGCAACACCTGGAGAATATGCTAATGACAGGTCTTGAGCACTATTTAGTTGTGTTGAAGGAACAATCTCTAATTTACCTGGCTTTCCATTTCTATGATAATCTAGGGCATCTTTTGTTTGATTTAAAT
>QCNM01000101.1 GCA_003210115.1 SAR116 cluster bacterium AG-426-A06
TGGACAAATTAAATTTTATTTGAAAAGACTTACAGAATAATCTTTTAATTTAAATCTAACAATACTTTAGACAAAATTTTACATACCCCATCTCATAGCAGCTGTATGCACTGCTGAGTCCCAATGATTTGTTATTTCTTGATCTAGCTTAGTAAGAGTAATTGAAGCACCTTGCATTTCTAAGGATGTACAGTAATTTCCAACCAATGATCTTACGATTTTGACTTTTTTATTATCAAGTATTTTTTTTGCATTATCATAGATAATATACAACTCTGTTAGAGGTGTGCCACCCATACCGTTAACAAATAATAAAATTTCATCATTATTTTCTGGCTTTAAATCCTCAATTATTGCTTCTAACAACTCATTGGTAATATCTAGTGCTGATTTTACTTTATCTCTCCTTCTTCCTGGTTCTCCATGAATTCCTACCCCAAATTCCATTTCATCTGCACCAAGTTCAAAAGTGGGTTTTCTAGCAGCAGGGACTGTGCAACTCGAAAAAGCTACACCCATTGAACCTGAGTTCTTATTAACTTTATCTCCTAGAATTTTACATTCTTTTAGACTACCACCTGACTCTGCTAGAGATCCAACAATTTTCTCAACAATAACAGTAGCCGCAACACCTCTTCGTCCAGTCGTAAAAGATGAATCTTCAACTGCCACATCATCGTTAGTTAAAACTGTTTCACTTGCTCCAGTCATCATTTCTGATGACATTTGAAAATTCATTATGTCACCTGAATAATTTTTAACAATAAACAAAACTCCAGCACCATTATCTACTTTTTCAGATGCTGCAATCATTTGATCGGGTGATGGTGATGAAAAAACAAATCCTGGACATGCAGCATCTAACATTCCATATCCTACAAAACCACCGTGCATTGGTTCATGGCCACTTCCTCCACCACTTATTACAGCAACTTTTCCTACTTTTGTAGCCTTAGATCTAGTAATAAAATTTGGGTCATAAAAACAAGTTACGATATCTTGATGCGCAGCAGCAAATCCTTGTAGACTCTCTTTTAGAAATGTATCTTCTGAATTAATAAATTTCTTCATTGCTTCCTCCTAAGTATTTAATATTGTTTCACATACTGTTTTAATCATTAGTTGTGATGAACGAGCACCAGGATCAATGTGACCTTTTGAGCGTTCACCCAAAAAAGAAGCCCTACCCTTAGTAGCTATTAAATTCTTAGTTGATAACATTCCTTTTTCAGCTTCTTCTATAGCTTCCCTCATTAAACCTTTAATATCTTTTTTTTTTTCAACTCCTTGTTTTAAGCAATTAGCAACAGGTATCAAAACATCCATCATTGTTTTTTCTCCAACATCAGCTTTACCTATTTGCTTAACAGCCTCAACACCATTTGCAAACATATTTATTGCTTTTTTGTAATCAATGCCGTCATCAATATTGCTAACTTTTGCCATAGTCATGAATAGTGTACCAAACAAAGCACCAGAAGAACCTCCAATACCTGATAAAATTTTCATAGCTATTTGATTTAAAGCTTTTGACATTGATAAATGTTTAATTATTGGCTCTAACTCAATTACAAGTTTAATTCCTCTTTGAACATTAAATATATGATCACCATCACCAATTTCTTGATCTAATTTTTCTATTTCAAGTGCATTATTATCTATAACAGCTTGGATTTCTTTTGCATTTTTGATTAAAAAATCAGTACCCAAAAAAACTCTCCGTGGTCATAAAAAATATAATAATTTAATGTTACGAGAAAAAAAAAATACTTTCAATGTTTCACATTAAAGTTATCTCAAACCGTCATTACCAACAATATCTTTTTCTTCTAATCCGCCTAATCTAGCATGCAGTCTAGACCTTGAGGCTGCAGCAAATAACAACAAAATTTCATCTGGTTTAGGAGCATCATTAATGGATATGGTTAATGTATCATAAAATGATCTAGCATAAATGGCATCTTTATGGGCAAAAGGAATATCTATCGTGGTTCCTGGACCACCAATTTTGCCTGTAGAAGGTATCCAGGCAACTCCTCCACCGATAGCTTCTCGAATTGGGTCTGCAAAAGCTGTAGTTAAACAAGCATTTCCGTGCTCATACTCACCTAGTGTTCCAACAATGCAGGATTTACCATAACTTAAAATTGGATAACCGTTTGAGCATCTAATCAATCGATTACCAAAAGCAACACCAAGGTCTTTTGATGGATTAATCAGTAAATCTAAACTTTGTGAAAATTTACCTGCATAAGGGTTTTTTAAAATTGCCCCAACAGCATATTTTCGTATTGGTTCAT
>QCNM01000102.1 GCA_003210115.1 SAR116 cluster bacterium AG-426-A06
TCTGGTTACTAAAAATATTACCAGCAATGAATTTAGTGAAAAATTTAATGAAACTAAATATAAATAAAACCTATATTATTGCAGAAATTGGTAATAACCATAATGGCAGCATTTCCAAAGCAAAAAAATTGATTAATGTTGCAAAAGAGTGTGGAGCAAATGCCGTAAAATTTCAAACTTTTACTGGTAAAGATATTGTTGCTTCAAATGTACTAGCCAAAGATTATCCTGAATGGGACAATGGTAAGTTTAAATATTGGTATCAGTTTCTTGATAAAATTGCTTTACCCTTAAACAAGCATCAAGAAGTAATTGATTATTGTGTAAATAAAAAAATTGATTTTATAACTACACCTGTTTCATCAAAAATCGTTAATTTTTTAGAGACTTTAAACAATATCAGTTGTTATAAAATAGCTTCAATGGATCTTAACAATTTAGATCTTCTAACTTCTCTATCAAGTACTAGTAAAAATTTAATTTTAAGTACTGGAATGGGGACCATAAAAGAAATACAGCGCGCTTATAAAGTAATAAAAAATTCTAATGTTAAAATATTACATTGTGTGAGCGATTATCCACTTAGACCACAAAATGCAGCTTTGGGAAACATTAAAATTTTAAAACAATACTTTCCTAACCTTGACATTGGTTTTTCTGATCATTCACTAGGTCACGATCTTTCTCTTATAGCCATCAAGTTAGGGGCAAAAATAATCGAAAAACATATAACACTTGATAGAAATGACAAAAATAGAGCTGAGCACCATTTTTCGCTAGAACCAGATGAATTTAAAAATTTGGTTTATTGGATTAGAACACATGAAGAATTTGATTATAAAAATAAATTCAAATGGGAAAGAAGCAATACAGAGAAGAAGAATAAAGTTCTTTTTCGAAGAAGTTTAAGATATAAACGTGATTTAAGTAAAGGATCAGTTCTTAGTGAAAATGATCTTATTTTTGTCCGTCCTGGAGACGGCATTGGGTTAGAGGAGAAATCACTGGTATTAGGAAAAAAAATTTTACATGATGTAAAAAAGAATGAACCTTGTTTGAAACAAAATTTAATTTGACTCAAAATGATTATCTTTATTGTTGACTGTCAAAATGGTAATGGACACTTAGCACGATCAATTGCTCTAGCATCTAAACTTAAAAGTTTGTCGGACATTACTTTATTTGGAAATAATATAAATAAAAAATATATTTATAAAATAAATTTTATAAAATTTATCAACACTAACAAAAATATTGAAAATAAAGCTCTAGATTATTTATCAGAAAATAAATCTTTAGTTAAAACTGTTGTTATTGATGGTTATAAATTTTCAAATGAACTAAAAAATAAAATTGTGCTTCTAAATATAAGGCTATGTATATTTGATGATTTTGCAATAGATTGTAAGTTGACCAATTTTATGATAAGGCCATATTTATTTGTGCATAAATATCCAATTTTTAAAACAAATTCAAATTTTTTTCAGAAAAAACAACACCCCTTAATAAGAGAGGATCTAAAATTTATTCAAAATAAAAACAGAAAGTTGTCAAACCAAATATTGGTTATTCTTGGAGAAGGGTTAAAATTAAATAAATTTGAAAATATTATTAAATATATTTCAAAGCTTACAAAGTATAAAATTAAGATTTTTTTTTCAAGCTATACAGCTTACTCAAAAATAATGTTCTCAAAATGTATAAAAAAATCTAAAGTTAATGTGCTGATTAATGCAAATAATTTTATTTTTACAAGCGAGATAAGACGTTCCAAATTAATCATATGTAGTTCAAGCACTGCAGCTTTAGAAACTTATTATTATAAAAAAATGATTTTTCCTATCTGTACTGTATCCAACCAAGAAAAAATATTTGAGGCATTTCAAATTAACTTGAATTATAAAGGAATTAATTTGGATAAAAAAAATGATCTATTAAAATGTATGATTAATTTTAAAGATTATTTCAGAAAAACATCTTTTAAAACTAGGGCAAAACCAACTTTTACTTACCAAAAAATTAATGATAAAGATTTTTATAGAAAACTGTTTAGCTTTCACTAATCAAATTCAAGTTAAGGTATGACCTATATGACTTTTATTCAAAATTCTAGGTCTAAACTTTGTGATCCTTATTAAGCCATCTTTAGTTTTTATAACTGGATCTTTATTAAAAAAGTCTACTATAGTACCGTTTATTTCTTTGGAATATTTTTTGTTATTAATTTTATCTGCTTTTTCAATTCGAATTTCTGTTTTCCCCAAGAAAGAATAGCTATTTGGTAACGG
>QCNM01000103.1 GCA_003210115.1 SAR116 cluster bacterium AG-426-A06
CGGAGCATTGTTTTTAGGTTCAAGAACAAATGTAGCTTATGGTGACAAAGTTATAGGTACAAATCATACACTTCCAACTAAAACTGCTGCAAGATATACTGGAGGTTTATGGGTTGGGAAGTTTATAAAAACATGTACGTATCAAAAAGTAATTACTGATGAAGCTTCATCTCAAATTGGAGAATACTGCTCAAGGTTATGTGCCTTAGAGGGTTTTGCTGGGCATGGTGAACAGGCCAATATTAGAGTTAGAAGATATGGAGGAAGAAATATTGAACCTTATGCTGCTGCAGAATAGGAGATAAATATGATTTTTCCTAAAACTCCAAGTTTTAGTTTACAAAACAAAAGAGCTTTAGTAACTGGTGCTGGAAGAGGTATCGGAATGGGTGCTGCAATTGCTTTATCTTCAGCTGGTGCAGAAGTTCTTATGGTTTCTCGAACAACAAGAGAATTGGAAATTATAGATAATTACTTGAAAGGCTTAGGGCATAAATGTTCTTATAAATCCCTCGATGTTACTGCTCAAAATCTCGAGACCACTTGGGCGGTTAAACATAAAGTTATCAAAAAATTTCCTGCATTAACAGAAATGTTAGAAAAAAAATATAATCAAAAATTTTTAGGTATGACAGGTTGGGATGATTATGGTATTGGAACCGTTAAACCATGGAGCAAAGCTAATGACCTAAAAGGAGTAAAGATAGTTGCTGCTGGACCAAACTTACCATGGGTGTCATTATTTGGCGCAGTACCAGTTACATCAACGTTACCTACTCTTTACAATGATTTAGCAACTGGTGTTGGTGAAGGTAATATCATTTTTCCATCTGCTCAAGCAGGCGGATTTAAGTTTTATGAGGTGGCACCATATTGGAAAGTTATGGGTTTTGGAGCTATGGCTGTAAATATTACTACTATAAATCTTGATACTTTGAAAAAAATTCCACCTGAAGTTGCTAAAATCATTATTGAAGAAGCAAAGGTTTATGAATTAGCTGCTGTTAAAGACGCTCAACAAAGATATCAAAAAGGTCTTGATGATTTGGTTAAGTTTGGAAAGAAAAAAGGTATTAATGACGCAGTTACTTACCTACCACTTGATCAACAAAAAATTTGGGCAAATGTTATTAAAGATTGGCCGAATTCAAGAGCGCAAGATATAACTAAAGATTATGGTATAGACGGCGCTGCTCTTATGAACGCCTATATGGTAGAAATAGAGAAAACAGGACACAAATTTCCAGTTAGATATAAAATAGGAAATTAAGTTATATAGCAGATGCCAAATACATAAAAGGCATCTGCTATTTTTTATTCTGTTAAAAGAACCAGTTTTCCAAAGTGTTTGTTTTCATTCATAATATTTAGAGCTTCATTAGCTTGCTCTAATTTAAAAACTTTATGAATTACATGTTTTATTTCACCGCTATCTACAAATCCAGATAAATCTTTCACAGTTCTTCTTAAAACTTCTACATTTTCATCGACACTTCTAGTGCGACCAGTTGTACCTATATAATGTAAACGTCTTTTGGCATGTAGATCGTAATCAAAATTAGAACTCATACCAGCTAATCTGCCAATATTTATTAAATATCCATTGATCTTTGTTGCCTCCATATTTTGATTTACATAATCACCTGAAAGCATGTCAATTAGAACATCAACACCTTTTCCTACAGTTATTTCTAAAACCTTTTCTAACCAATCTTCTTTACTTGTATCTATTGTGTGTGTTGCACCATAGTCTTTTAGTTTGGACCGTCTTTCATTATTTGTAGAAGAACCTAAAATTAAACTAGCGCCTAGTGATTTTGCTATTTGAAGACCAATTATTCCTACACCACTGCTTGCGCCTTGAATAAAAATAGTTTGACCTTTAGAAAATTGTCCATTTGTTACAATTGCATCATGCATTGTCTGAAGATTCCCATGAATTGTACAAGCTTGTTCCCAAGAAAGTTTATTAGTATCAAACGGGACTGCCCTTCTGAAGTGTGCTAAAGCATATTCTGCCCATCCTGAACCACCTCTGCACATTACAGCTTGTCCAATAGACAAGCCAGAAACTTCAGAGCCTAATTCTTCAATTATACCAGCAAACTCTCCCCCAATTACTTTTGTATCACCACCAGTATGACCAAAAGATTGACCTTGAGTTTCAAGCAAATCAGATCTATTTAAACCACAGGATTTTACCTTAACCAAAATTTGCTGCGGACCAGGTGATGGTTTTGAAACATCTGAAATTTCAACACCATTTCCTGACTTAGACAAAACA
>QCNM01000104.1 GCA_003210115.1 SAR116 cluster bacterium AG-426-A06
TTAAATTCAAAACCTAGATTTTTTGCGAGAGCAATTGACTGATTATCAATTCCTTTAATGCCTATTAATAATATCAAGCATTCTATTTTCATTAGATTTATTTTAAAATGTCGATATTTAAAATTTCATAATTTTTTAAACCACTTGGAGTTTTAATTTCCACCTGAGAGCCACTCTCTTTACTCATTAGACCTTTAGCTAATGGGGATGAGACTGAAATTAATCCTTTTTCTAAATTAGCTTCATAAGGACCAACTATAGAAAATTCTACATCCTTATCTGCATCTTCATCATATACAGTTACTTTTGTACCAAATGTAACCCTTTTTCCATCAAGTTTTGTTAAATCTATTACTTCAGCTCTACTTAAAACACTTTCAAGCTCAGTTATTCTTCCTTCAATAAAAGATTGTTTTTCTTTAGCAGCATGATATTCAGCGTTTTCTGACAAATCTCCATGTTCACGGGCAATCGAAATAGCTTTTATAATTTCTGGCCTTTGAATTTTTTTTAAATTATTAAATTCATTCTTTAAATTTTCTAACCCATTTATTGTAAAAGGTACTTTTTCCATCAAAAAACTCCAATCAATTTAAATATGATTGTAACGAGTGTACATCAATTTTTTTGTTAATTACACTTTTAATAGCAGATGTTACTGCAATAGCACCTTGTATAGTAGTATAATAAGGAATATTGTTTAATAATGCGGTTTGTCTTAATGAAAAACTATCTTCAATTGATTTCAACCCTTCAACGGTATTTATTACGAGATCAATTTCATTTGAAATCATTAAATCAACAATATTTGGTCTTCCTTCAAAAACTTTTTTTACAATTTCACAAGAAATTTTACTATTTTTCAAGAAGGTTGCTGTTCCCCTAGTTGCAATTAAGTCAAAACCAAAACTTACTAAAGATTTTGCAGGTTCAATAATTTTTCTTTTATCTTCATCTTTTATAGAAATAAATATTTTACCTTTTTTAGGAAGGGGTATGTTTGAACCCAATTGACTTTTATAAAAAGCTAGTTCAAAGTTTTTATCAATTCCCATAACTTCACCTGTTGATTTCATTTCAGGACCTAAAATAATGTCTGTCCCTTGAAATCTCGCAAAAGGAAAAACAGCTTCTTTTACACAAACATGTTTAATATTATTTTCTTTTAATTTAAGTTCTTGTATTGAACGACCAACCATAATTTGACAGGCATAATTTACAAGTGGATGACCTGTTGCTTTTGCAACAAATGGTATAGTTCTGCTTCCTCTTGGATTGACTTCTAAAATAAATAACTCATTTCCCTTTAGAGCAAATTGAATGTTCATAAAGCCTTTAACCTTTAAACTTTTTGCAATAATTTGAGTTTGATTTTTTATTTTATTTAACATTTGATCAGATATGTTTTGAGGTGGTAACACACATGCAGAATCTCCTGAGTGTATTCCAGCCTCTTCAATGTGTTCCATTATGCCAGCAATAAAAACATCTTTTCCATCAGATATTGCATCAACATCAACTTCCATTGCATTTTTTAAAAATTGATCTATCAACACAGGATTTTTCCCTGATACTCTAACAGCTTCATTAATGTAATTATTTAATTGATCCATATTGTGTATTATTTCCATAGCTCTTCCCCCAAGAACATAACTTGGTCTAATCACAATTGGAAAGCCTATGTTTTCACAAATCTTTTGAGCCTCAATTTTACTTCTAGCAACATCATTAATTGGTTGTTTTAGATTTAAAGACCTTATCAATTTTTGAAATCTATCTCTATCTTCAGCTAGGTCAATTGCATCAACTGAAGTGCCTAAAATTTTAATTCCTGATTTGTCTAACTCATTTGCTATTTTAAGAGGAGTTTGACCACCTAGCTGAACTATTACACCAAGTATTTTTCCATTTTCTTGTTCTTTATTAATAATATCAAAAACATTTTCAAAAGTAAGCGGTTCGAAATAAAGTTTGTCAGACGTATCATAATCAGTAGAAACTGTTTCTGGATTACAATTAATCATAATAGATTCAATACCCATTTTTTTTAAACTGTAAGATGCATGAACACAACAATAATCAAACTCAATACCTTGGCCAATTCTATTTGGTCCACCGCCAAGAATTACAACTTTCTGTTTTTCAGATGGATTCGCTTCACATTCTGTTATATCTGATAGTTCATAAGAACTATATAAATAAGCT
>QCNM01000105.1 GCA_003210115.1 SAR116 cluster bacterium AG-426-A06
AACACTCCACAGAAGTAACCTATTAATGCAGTAAAGATTACTAAAGACATAACTCTAGGTTTCATCAATTGGAAGAAATCACTTATTGAAGAAATTTTATTATCTAAAATTTCTCCATCGTTTTGTAATATAGTTGTCAATTGAATACCGCTAAATTTAATTATCTTATTTTTGGAAGATCATTAAATGTATGAAAAGCTGGTGGTGAAGATACGGACCACTCAAGAGTTGATCCTCCTTTACCCCATGGATTGTTGACAGTTTTCCTTTTTCTTACAAACGCTTCTAAAATGACAATTAAGAATATAATTGCTCCTATGCCACCTACAAATGCACCAATTGAAGCTACATAATTCCATCCTGCAAAAGCATCCGGGTAATCAATATATCTTCTTGGCATTCCAGCTAATCCAAGAAAATGCATAGGAAAAAAGGTTAAATTAACTCCTATAAATGTTACCCAGAAGTGTAATTTCGCTAGAAATTCATTATATTCAAATCCAGTCATTTTTGAAAACCAATAGTAAAATCCTGCAAATAATCCAAATACAGCACCAAGGGATAATACATAATGAAAATGAGCAATAACATAATATGTATTATGTAAAATAACATCTAATCCGGCGTTAGCTAATACAACACCTGTTACGCCTCCAACTGTAAATAAAAATATAAACCCAATAGCCCAATACATTGGTATTTTAAAAGTTATTGAACCGCCCCACATTGTAGCAATCCATGAGAAAATTTTAACTCCTGTTGGAACTGCAATAACCATGGTTGCAGCTGTAAAGTACGCACGAGTGTCTACAGATAAACCGACAGTGTACATATGATGTGCCCAAACTACAAAACCAACAACACCAATTGCTACCATTGCATATGCCATTCCTAAATAACCAAAAACTGGTTTTTTTGAAAATGTTGAAACAATCTGACTTACAATTCCAAAAGCAGGTAATATCATTATATAAACTTCGGGGTGACCAAAAAACCAAAATAAATGTAAAAATAAGATTGGATCTCCACCACCTTCTGCAACAAAAAAATTAGTTCCAAAGTTTCTATCTGTTAACAACATTGTTATAGCACCAGCAAGAACTGGAACAGCCAATAATAGTAGAAAAGCTGTAACAAGCATAGACCAAACAAACAATGGCATTTTATGCAGGGTCATGCCTGGAGCTCTCATGTTAAAAATTGTTGTAATAAAATTAGCAGCACCTAATATTGAAGATGCTCCAGCTAAATGTAATGAAAATATTGCAAGATCCATAGCCATTCCTGGTGAACCAGTAGAGCCAGATAGCGGAGGGTATATAGTCCACCCAACACCAACACCTCCATCAATTACAGCTGACAATAATAATAACACAAAACTTGGAGGTAATAGCCAAAAGGAAATGTTATTCATTCTTGGAAAAGCCATATCTGGAGCACCTATCATAATTGGTACAAACCAATTCCCAAATCCACCAATTAGCCCAGGCATTACAACAAAAAACACCATTATTAAACCGTGAGCAGTTGTAAAAACATTCCATACATGCCCATCTGCCATATATTGTACACCTGGATGCATTAACTCAGCACGCATATAAATAGACATAGCACCACCAATGAACGCAGCAATAATAGCAAAAATTATATACATGGTTCCTATATCTTTATGATTTGTAGAATAAAGCCACCTTTTAACAAAACCTGAAGGGGCACCATGATGATGTTCTAAGTGATTAGCAGTTTTAGAGAGTGTTGCCATCAATTGATCTCCTTAATTACTTTTTCATTATTCATTACAACTTTGATATTGCTGTCAACATTAGCAAATTTTAATTTTGCATCAGCAAGCCATTTTTTATAATCTTCTTTCGACACAGACTTCAAAACTATAGGCATATAAGCGTGGTTTACTCCACAAATCTGATTACACTGACCATAATATGTTTTTGGACCCTTAGGTATCTCTGTCCAAACCTCATTAATTCTTCCTGCAATTGAATAAACTTGAACAGCCAGTGAAGGTATGAAGAAAGAATGCATTACGTCATTACCAGTAATAAGAAATTTTATTTTAGTCCCCTCTGGAACAACTAGTGGATTATCAACATCTAATAATCTTTTTTGTCCATCTTTAATTTTGTCTTCTTCAATCATGTAGGAGTCAAAATTTATTT
>QCNM01000106.1 GCA_003210115.1 SAR116 cluster bacterium AG-426-A06
CTAGATATTATAAAATAGAAGGTAAAAAACTTGATTTAGGATTTATAACACCTTTAACTCATAATTTCTGTGAAACTTGTAACAGGGTAAGGTTAACTTGTACCGGGATTTTATATATGTGTTTAGGTCAAGATGATAATGTTGATTTAAAAGATATTTTAAGAAATAAAGGTTCATCATATCTTGAAAATACTCTTTTCAAAGCCATTTCAAAAAAACCTAAAGGACATGACTTTAATATCTCAAAAAGTGGAATTAACATATCATCTAATAGACATATGTCTGTAACAGGCGGTTAAATCATATAACTTTAATGAAAAATTTAATTACAGATATTGAAGGAATTTTAGTTGGTTGTGCAGAAGACCATAAGTTTTCTACTGGTGTAACAGTCTTATCTGGACCAAGACCATTTACAGCTGCAGTTGATGTTAGAGGTGGTGGTGCTGGGACGAGAGAAACTGAAATTCTTAAACTTGAAAGTTCAATTGGAAGAGTTGACGCTATTGTTTTATCAGGAGGTTCAGCATTTGGATTAGACGCAAGTTCTGAGGTTCAAAAACTTTTACTTGAAGAAGGTAAGGGTTACAAAGTTAAAGATTATTCTATTCCTTTAGTATCTTCTGCTGTAATTTTTGATTTAATTCAATCAGATAATTATTCGCAAAATAATGTTTCAATTTGGAGGATTTTAGCTAATAAAGCGTATAAAAATCTTTCAGATAATTTCTTACTTGGATCTAAAGGGGCAGGTTACGGAGCGAATACTGCAATTGTAAAAGGTGGACAAGGTTCAGCCTCCAGTGTAGTAGAGTTAAGTAATGGAAAAAAAATTAAAGTTGGATCTTTGGTTATAAATAATGCTGTTGGAAACCCTCTTTTAAATGATGGACCAAATTTCTTGTCTGGTCATCTTGAAGTTAATAATGAATTTGGAGGATTAGCTCTAGCTGATGAAAAATATGATGGTAAGATTAGAGCAAAAAGAATTTCAAACGATTTTGAACAACTTAATACTGTTATCGGAATTGTTGCTACAGATGCTCCTTTAGATAGAATGCAGCTAAACAGAATATCAATAATGTGTCATGGCTCAATATCAAGATCCATTCACCCATCTCATACATCAATGGATGGAGACACTATTTTTGCAATTTCTACTTCAGATAAAAGTTGTAATGTTTCTGAAGAAATTAGTAAATTGGACTTAACTATTATAGGGTCAATAGCTTCAGACACATTTTCAAGAGCTTGTAACCGAGCAATATATGAAGCTAAAAATATAGGAGGCAAACCTTCTTGGAAAGATTTATTTGAAAATTAATTGTTTTTATTATTTTTTTCAAATTTTGATCTTAATCTATAATAAAATAGGGGAGATACAGGTATTGTAATAATGTAAATTAGTACTAAAAGGGTAAATCCTTTTGTTGGATCACTAATTATATAATGACTCAAAATTGCAAGAAAAATTAAAAATGGTATTACAAATTTTCTTGGTACAAGCATAACTTTTCCAGAAAAAGTTGGTAAATTACTCACCATTCCAATAGCAATTAGAGAAATCCAAACACTAATATAAAATTCTGTTTTAAATTCATTAAGATCAAATATTTCTAGACCTGTTATTGGCAAAAGAGCTAAAAATGCTGCGGCTGGTGTTGGAATTCCACTAAAATAATTTTTTGCATAAGTTGGTTTATCTGAGAGCTCAGAATTAAATCTAGCAAGCCTTAATGCAGAACATATTATAAAAAGAACTGCTACAATCCAGAGATATTGATTTTCAGTTCCTCCCATCCAAAAATAAATTGTAATTGGAGGAATTGTTCCAAATACCACAAAATCTGATAATGAATCTAAATACATTCCAAAATTACTTGTTGATTTTAATAGTCTTGCTATCCTTCCATCTAACAAATCAAACACAGCAGCTATAATTATAAAAATTATTACTAAACTCCATTTTTCTAATAATGCATGGTAGAATGCTTGTAAACCAAATATTAAAGCACATATGGTGAGAAAATTTGGTAGCAGCCAAGTTATCGAAAATTTTTTAGGACGATCAGAAAAAGCTTTTCTAGCTAATTTAATACCTCTTATTTTCATAATCTATTTTT
>QCNM01000107.1 GCA_003210115.1 SAR116 cluster bacterium AG-426-A06
AGGTAAAGAATTCTGCAAAAATATTTTAAAAATTTCAGAAGATCAACTTAACGATTTTTCATTTGACATGCTTAACTTTTTGTCCTTTACAAAAGAAGAAATTGATGCTGCTAATATTCATGTGTGTGGATCTATGACACTAGAAGGAGCACCTCATCTAAATGAAGAGCACCTTAACGTTTTTGACTGCGCAAATGTATGTGGCAGAATTGGTAAAAGATTTTTATCAGTTGATAGCCATATAAGGATGATGGCAGCAGCACAACCTTTTATTTCAGGTGCTATTTCTAAAACAATTAATATGCCAAATAACTCATCAATAGAAGATTGCAGTGATGCTTACATGCTATCTTGGAAGTTATGCCTTAAAGCTAATGCTCTTTACAGAGATGGTTCAAAATTAAGTCAGCCTCTTAACTCAAGTTTGATTGAGGATGAAGATATTAATGATGAAGAGGTAATTACTGAAAAAACAACAAAAGTTGTTGAAAAAATAGTTGAAAGAGTATTGAGAGCGGAAAGAGAAAAATTGCCACATAGAAGGAAAGGATATACTCAAAAAGCCATAGTAGGAGGCCATAAGGTCTATCTTAGAACCGGTGAATATGAAGACGGTAAGTTAGGTGAAATTTTCATTGATATGCATAAAGAAGGTGCTGCTTTTAGATCTTTAATGAATAATTTTGCGATTGCCGTTTCAATTGGATTGCAATATGGAGTTCCTTTAGAAGAATTCGTTGAGGCGTTTACATTTACTAGATTTGAACCACAAGGTATAGTTACTGGGAACGATACTATCAAAATGTCTACATCTATTTTGGATTATATTTTTAGAGAACTAGCAATTTCTTATCTTGATAGAAATGACCTAGGGCATGTTGATGTTAATAACATTGACACAAGTCCAACAGGTGTTGGTGTAAGAGGAGATGAAACAACACATAAAGTTGCGTCAAGAGGGTTTGTAAGAAGAGAACTTAAAGTTGTATCTGGAGGTGGTGCTGATAATGTATCAGTTTTCCAAACTAAAGACTATCTGGATACATACGAAAACAAGATAACAGATATGAATGAAGATGAAACTAGCGAAGTACTAGTAAAGCAAAACTCAAATATATCTAAAGAAATTGAAGCTAAAATCAAAGGCTTTGAAGGCGAGGCTTGTGGTGAATGTGGTAACTTTACATTAGTCAGGAATGGGACTTGTATGAAATGCAATACATGTGGTGCTACTTCTGGATGTTCTTAATGATTGGAAATATATAATTTATGAATATTGAAGAAAATTTAAAAAACCATCAGATAGAATTGGAAGATGCTTCAACGCCAGCTGGGAACTATGTACCTTACATAATTACTAACAAACTTATTTTTATATCTGGTCAATTACCATTTAAACAAGGAAAGATACCAATAACAGGTGTTGTTGGTGAAACAGTTAGCTCAGAAGATGCAATTGAGATGGCGAAGTTATGCGCTCTTGCACTAATCAGCCAATTAAAATCAGCTTGTGAAGGAGACCTTAATAAAGTTTCAAGAGTAGTCAAATTAGGTGGATTTGTAGCTTCAGCCTCATCTTTTACATCACAACCTACAATAATTAATGGTGCCTCAGATATTATGGTTAAAGCGTTTGGAGAACAAGGAAAACATTCCCGATTTGCAGTAGGCGTCTCCAGTCTTCCACTCAATGCCCCAGTTGAAATTGAAGGAATTTTTGAGCTTAAATAAAATAAAATGAATTTGGATATAATTTCAAATATATCTAAGATTAGTTCAGAAGCTTGGAATAACTTGAATATTAATGATCATCCATTTACAGATTATGATTTCTTATACGCATTAGAAGAATCTAAATCCGTTTGCGCGGAGACAGGTTGGCTTCCTCAACATATAATTTTAAAAGATATTGATAACAAAATTATAGGAATTTTGCCTAATTACCTTAAAAGCCATTCTTATGGAGAATATGTATTTGATCATAGCTGGGCAAACGCTTATCAAAAAGCAGGAGGTTCATACTACCCTAAATTAATTTCAGCTATACCTTTTACACCTGTAAAAGGACCACGTTTTTTATATCAAGAAAGTA
>QCNM01000108.1 GCA_003210115.1 SAR116 cluster bacterium AG-426-A06
GAGAATATGATTAAAATTGGATGTTCAATTGCTTGTTCAGGTGTTTGTTTAACTTTAACTAAAAAGAAAAATAATGTTTTAACATTTGATATAAGTAAGGAAACAATGAATAAAACAAACCTTTCTGATTGGAGAATTGGTAGTCTTGTAAATTTAGAAAGATCATTGAGAGTTGGGGATGAGATAGGAGGTCATTTTGTCACTGGTCATGTTGATACTGTTCTTGAATTACAAAATATTATTGAGGAAGGTGGGTCTAAAATCTTATTTATAAAATTAAATAAAGAAATTTCGCCATACATTGCTTCTAAAGGTTCAATTACTATTGAAGGTATTTCGCTCACTGTAAATGATGTTAAAAACGATTATTTTAATGTGAATATCATACCTTTTACATGGAATAATACAAATTTAAGAGATATAAAAGTTAACAATTTTGTTAATGTTGAAATTGATTTGCTTTCCAGGTATTTAGTTAATTATCAAAAACAAAAAAATAATTAGTATGGCAGTATCTACAATTGAAGAAGTTATTAAGGAAGCCTCACAAGGCAAAATTTTTATATTAATTGATGATGAAAATAGGGAAAATGAGGGCGATCTTTGTGTTTTAGGTGATTTTGTTAATCCAAATGTAATAAATTTTATGGCTACACACGGTAGAGGCTTAATTTGTTTAGCAATTACCAAACAACAATCTGACAAATTAGGATTGTCTTTAATGGAAAGAAGAAATGAATCTAGATACGATACGGCTTTTACTCAATCAATAGAAGCCTCACACGGTGTCACAACAGGAATTTCTGCATCAGATAGATCAATTACAATTAAAACTGCAATTAATGAACAAAATGACGAAAGTCATATAACTACTCCAGGTCATGTTTTCCCTATTATTGCAAGAAGTGGTGGAACTCTTATTCGAGCAGGGCATACTGAAGCTATAGTTGATATTGCAAAAATTTGTGGATTAAATCCATCTGGTGTTATTTGTGAGATAATGAAAGATAATGGTGAAATGGCAAGATTGCCAGATTTAAAAAAATTTGCAAAAAAGCATGGATTAAAAATTGGTACGATTGCAGATTTAATTTCTTACAGGAGAAAAAATGAAAACTTATTAGTAAGAACATATGAAAAACTATTTAACAGTTCTACAACTGGATCATGGCGAATAATAGTTTATAAAAGTTTAATAGATGAAGTGGAACATCTAGCTCTAATTAAAGGAGTAATCACTTCTAAAGTTAAAACCATGGTTAGAGTTCATTCTTTTAATCCTATTTCAGACGTTTTAGAGGATTTAAATACAGATGGTCAAAATAACCAAATTTATAAGGCAATGAAGAAAATTGATAAAAATAATAGTGGCATAATCATTATTATTAATGATTCTTACAAAGATTTTATTAGTAAAAAGTTAAAAGTTGATGAAGAAATTGACGCAAAAGATAAAAGTAATCTTCGTCAATATGGTGTTGGGGCTCAAATACTCTCTGACTTAGGGGTAAAAAATATGATTTTATTATCAAACTCTAAAAAAAAGGCAATTGGATTAAAGGGTTTTGATTTATCTATTGATGACTGGGAGAGATTAGATTGATTAATGAAAAAGTACTAATAATTATATCTAAATATTATAGAGACATAGGTGACAATTTATTAAATTCAGCAATTACTTTTTTAAAAGAAAAGTCAATTATTTTTGATATAATTGAAGTACCTGGTGCTTTAGAAATACCTCAAGTGTTGAATTTTCAGATTAATACTAAAAATACTATCGGATTTTCATATAAAGGTTATATTACTTTAGGTTGTGTAATAAAAGGTGAAACTTATCATTTTGAAATTGTTAGTAATGAAACTAATAGAGGTTTAATGAACATAGCTCTAAAACATTCTATTCCGTTAGGAAATGGTATAATTACGGCATTCAATTATGAGCAAGCATTAAAAAGATCTTTAGATAAGGGCTACGAAGCTGCCATTGCATGCTATGAATTAATAAAAATTAAAAATAATAATTACAATATGGATAAAAATTGATTGATAATATTAGACATAAATCCA
>QCNM01000109.1 GCA_003210115.1 SAR116 cluster bacterium AG-426-A06
CCTTCAAAATTAGTTATTTTAGGAGGTGGCGGAGTTGGCAAGTCAGTTTGTTTTGCTTTAATAAAATTAGGAGTTAAAGAACTTTATATAATTGAAAAAGATCATATTAAATTAGAAAAATTAATAGAGGATTTAAAAAAACAACTCGAACAGGTATATTCAATAAGTTTAGGTGTGTTGATAGAAAATCAGCATGAATTTGATGGATTTTTAAATTGCTCTGAGCAGGGTCATATTAACACTCCTGGAAACCCATTTGATGGGTTGAAATTAAATAGTAATCAATGGTCTTTTGACGTAGTTTATACGCCTGCTATGACAACTTTTTTAAAAAATTCGAAGAAAAGCGGAGCAAAAATAATTACTGGCATTGATTTGTTTTTATTTCAAGGAATTGAATCATTTATAATTTTTACAGAACAGGAAAAATTAAGAAAAAGAATCATGAGTAATTATGTCAAGATAAGAGAGTATTATTTTAAAAAATTAATCACATAATGATGTTAATTTTACCACATTAGAATTAACTAAATTTTCTATTTCACCTTTTGTATAATTTAACTCTAGTAAAATTTCATTTGTATGCTCACCAATTTGAGGTGGTATATTTTTAACGCCAACTGATTTTGATCTGCTAAACTTTATTGGAGAAGCTATGCCTTGATAATCATCTTTATTAAGAACCATATGTCTTTCTTTTGTCTGAGGATGATTAATAGCTTCTTCCATATCCCTTACTGGACCAGCTGGAACACCTGCATTTAAAAGTTTTTCTGAAAAAGAATTTCCATCAACATCCTTAAGTGCATTTTGTAAATAATCAGTTAATTCTAATCTATTTTTAACTCTATCTGCATTAGTTTTAAATCTATCATCATATATTAAGTCATTCAGATTGAGTGCTTTACAAAGTCTTGCAAATCCAGCATCGTTTCCTATTCCCATAAAAATTTCATTAGTAGCAGTATCGAACTTGTCATATGGAGATATGTTAGGATGAGAGTTTCCTGTTGCTTTTCCCGGTTTTTTACTTAAGAAAAAATTTGCATTGTGAGGATGCATTAAAGCTAAAGAAGAATCATATAATGTCATGTCAAGATACTGACCTTTATTAGAGATGTTTCTTTCTTGTAAAGCCATTAATATTCCAATTGCAGAGTATAAACCAGTGCCCATATCTACAAAGGGTGCTCCCATTCTTACACTGCCACTTTCTGGTGTTCCGTTTATGGACATCATTCCAGTCATCGCTTGAACAATTGCATCATAACCAGGTGCTCCACCTAGTGGCCCCTCTTGACCAAAGCCAGAAATTCTACAATGAATAAGTCTTGGAAATTTTTCTTTTAAAAATTCATCATATCCTAAACCCCATTTCTCCATTGTCCCTGTTTTAAAATTTTCAATAAGAACATCTGCATCTTCTAGAAGTTTTACTAATATTTCTTTTCCTTTATTAGACAATAGATCAATTGCGATTGATCTTTTATTTCTATTTACATTTATAAAATATGATGCCATTCCATTTGTAAATGGTGGACCCCATCCTCTCACCTCGTCACCAATGTGAGCTTCTACTTTTATAACATCAGCACCATGATCAGCTAGAATTTGAGTTGCATAAGGCCCTCCAAGAACTCTAGTTAAATCTATTATTTTTAAATTTTCCAAAGCATGTTTCATTTTATTTCCTATGGTTTTGATTAGTAAGATCTTGGCAAATTGAGTATTTTTTCTGATATATAATTTAATATCATTTGTGAACTAACAGGTGCTAACTTTGGTATTAAGGATTCTCTTAATAATCTCTCAACATGATACTCTTTTGCGTATCCCATCCCCCCCAAAGTGATAACAGCTTGAGTTGCTGTTTTAAATGCTACTTCTGCAGCGTAATATTTTGCAGCATTGGCAAGTCCTCCAGAGTTTTGACCTTGGTCATATTGATATGCAGCTTTTGATATTAATAACTCAGCAGCCTCTAGCTCTATCCATAATTCAGCTAAAGGGTGTTGTATACTTTGATTTTTACCAATTGGCCTATCAAACACAATTCTTTCATTAGCA
>QCNM01000110.1 GCA_003210115.1 SAR116 cluster bacterium AG-426-A06
GAAACATCAAAAATGACACTTAACGATTATTCTGAAAATAAAGTTGTAGAAAATGATGAAGTTGAATCAAAGGTTTCATTAGAACCCAATATTTTAATAGAAACCACAAACAGCAATGAAACTTCTGCCATAGCAAATGAAAGAATACCTACACAAGAAATGGTTTTAAAGTCATCAGGCAACAGTTGGGTGGAAATTGAAGATTTAGATGGAAATTCATATTTAACAAGGTTAATGAGATCTGGCGAAACATTTGTTGTGCCCAATAAAAAAGGGTTAACTTTATCAACTGGTAATGCAGGTGTTTTATCATTAACTTTTGGATCTTTACATATATCTAAACTAGGAAGTATTGGTGAAGTAATTTCTTCCCGGCCATTAAATATTGAAGCCTTTAAAAAAAGGTAATATATTTATAATAATGGATTTAAATTCGTTAATAAAAATTACTCGCAAAACAACTCGTAAAATTAATATTAAAGATGTTGAGATTGGAGGCAATGCACCAATTAGTGTACAAACTATGACAAATACAATCACTTCAAATCCTACCTCGACTTTAAATCAAATTGAAGCAATAGAAAAGGCTGGTGCTGATTTAGTGAGAGTTTCATGCCCAGATCAAGATTCGACTTCAAGTTTAAAAGAAATCGTTAAATTTTCTAATATACCTATTATTGCAGATATACATTTTCATTATCTAAGAGCTATAGAGGCAGCCAAAGCAGGAGCGTCTTGTTTAAGAATTAATCCAGGTAATATAGGCTCGAAAGAAAAAGTAAAAGATGTTATAAATGCTGCAAAAGATTATGATTGTGCAATTAGAATTGGTGTAAATGCTGGATCGCTAGAAAAAAATATTTTAGATAAATATAAAGAGCCTACTTATGAAGCTCTTGTTGAGTCCGCTCTTTTCCATGCAAATATTTTGCAAGAACAAGATTTTCATCGTTTTAAAATAAGTGTTAAGGCTTCAAATGCATTGTTATCCATTGCGGCGTATTCAAGCCTTTCTGAAAAAATTGATTGCCCACTGCATGTTGGTATTACTGAAGCAGGTAGCTTTCGTGCAGGAACAGTCAAATCTTCAATTGGAATTGGATATTTACTGATTAATGGTATTGGAGACACAATACGAGTTTCATTGTCATCAGATCCTTGTGATGAAGTGAGAGTAGGTTTTGATATCCTAAAATCTTTAGGTTTAAGACAAAAAGGTGTCACCGTGATATCTTGCCCATCTTGCGCAAGACAACAATTTGATGTTATTAGTACTGTAAGAGAAATTGAAGAACAGTTAGATGACGTTCTAACACCAATAACGGTTTCAATAATAGGATGTGTTGTCAATGGACCGGGAGAAGCGAGGTCCACAGATGTGGGTATAACTGGCGGTGGAAAAGGTACTCACCAAATTTATATTAATGGTATACCTGACCACGTCATAAAAAACGAAAGTGTTGTTGACCATGTTGTTAATGAAGTAAGAAAAAAGTTATCACCTTAAAATTAATAAGTATTTAAAACTTTAGAGGATTTAGTGGCAAATTTTCAAACTGTGAGAGGAGTAAAAGACTTACTGCCAGAAGAGTTAGGCAAAATGAGGTTTATAGAACAACAAGCTGCTTTAGTTTGTAAAAATGCTTGCTATGAAGAAATCTCAGTTCCAATATTTGAATTTGCAGAACTTTTTGAAAAGCCACTTGGTGAGACAAGCGACATTGTAACAAAAGAGAATTATGTTTTTCAAGATAGAAGTAATAACACATTAATGTTGAGACCAGAAGGAACTACAGGTGTAGTACGTGCAGCTATTAATGAAAGTCTTCTTCAAGATTTTCCAAAAAGATTTTTTTATTATGGCCCTATGTTTCGCTATGAGAGGCCTCAAAAGGGGAGATTGAGACAATTTCATCAATTTGGTGTGGAGTTATTAGGTGTTAAGGATTATTTCGCTGATATTGAAACAATATATTTAGCTAAATGTTTTTTAAAAAAAATAGATGTCCTTAGTCAAACTAGTTTAAAAATCAATTCACTAGGTGATCATGAAAGTAGAGAA
>QCNM01000111.1 GCA_003210115.1 SAR116 cluster bacterium AG-426-A06
GAAGTACATGGCATAAAAAGAAGATCTTCAATAATAAATACAAATAGAATTGATCATTTGTATGAAAATCCGCAATTAGAAAATAAAAAGTTTTTTATGCATTATGGTGACTTGACTGATTCTACCAATTTAATAAGAATAATTCAAAATGTAAAACCAACTGAAATATATAATCTTGCTGCTCAAAGTCATGTGCAAGTCAGTTTTGAAACTCCAGAGTATACAGCTAACTCAGATGCCTTAGGAACCTTAAGAATCTTAGAGGCAATAAGGATACTAAATCTTTCTAATACAACAAAATTCTATCAAGCTTCAACATCAGAACTATATGGGAAAGTTCATGAAACACCTCAAAACGAAAATACTCCATTTTATCCCAGATCCCCGTATGGAGTTGCTAAATTATATGCTTATTGGATTACAATTAATTATAGAGAGGCTTATAATATTTTTGCATCTAACGGCATATTATTTAACCATGAAGGTCCCACGAGAGGTGAAACTTTTGTTTCAAGAAAAATCACTCAAGCTGTAGCAAGAATATCACAAGGAAATGATGAAATTTTATATCTTGGTAATATTGAAGCAAAGAGAGATTGGGGCCATGCAAGAGACTATGTAGAGGGAATGTGGAAAATTTTACAGCATGATATATCAGATGATTTTGTTTTAGCAACAGGAGTTATTCATTCTGTAAAAGATTTTGTTGAACTGGCATTTCAAAATATTGATGTTCAAATAATTTGGGAAGGTAAAAACCTAGATAAAAAAGGAATTGATAAAAAGACAGGAAAAACTCTTGTTAAAATAGATCCACGTTATTTTAGACCTACTGAAGTTGATCATTTAAAAGGGGATCCAACAAAAGCAAAAATAAAACTAAATTGGGAAGCTAAAATCTCTTTTTCACAACTTGTATCAGAAATGGTTAAATCTGACATTAATGCGATAAATATCAAGTAAAAAATGTTTAATTTAAAAAACAAAAAAATTTTTGTTGCAGGACATAAAGGGATGGTTGGTTCTTCAATTATAAATGAACTAAATCCTTTAAATTCAAAAATTTTGACTGCTGAAAAAAATGAATTAGATCTAAGAGATTTATCTTTAGTTAATGATTGGTTTGAAACTAACAAACCTGACATAGTAGTTATTGCTGCTGCTAAAGTTGGAGGAATTCATGCGAATAGTTCCTACCCAGTTGAATTTTTATTAGATAATTTGAAAATTCAAAATAACCTAATAGAAATTAGCTATAGGTATGACGTAAAAAAGTTGTTATTTCTAGGTTCTTCTTGTATTTATCCTAAAAACTCTCCACAACCAATAAAAGAAGATTATTTATTAACAAGTTCACTAGAACCTACAAATGAATATTATGCACTCGCTAAAATATCAGGATTGAAACTTTGTCAAGCTTATAGAAAACAATATGGTTGTGATTTCATTTCACTAATGCCAACAAACTTGTATGGACCAAATGACAACTTCCATCCAATAGATAGTCATGTGCCAGCAGCATTATTAAGAAGATTTCATATAGCTAAAATTAATAACTATAAAAATGTTGAAGTTTGGGGTTCTGGTAAACCTAAAAGAGAATTTATGCATGTGAATGATCTTGCAAAAGCCTGTATTTTTTTAATACAAAATTATTCTTCTAACAAACACATAAATGTTGGTACTGGCAAAGAAATTTCAATTTTAGATTTTGCTAACTTGATAAAAAAAATTGTTGGCTTTGAAGGAAAAGTTATTTTTGATAAAACAAAACCCGATGGAACTTATGTGAAAAGATTAGATACTACTAAAATTAATGACATGGGTTGGTTTGCAAATATTGAACTTGAAAAAGGTCTTAAGATGACTTATGAGTGGGCACTAAAAAACAAGGTTTTTGAAAATGAAAACTAGACCTCTAATACTTTCTAGTGGTTCTGTTACGAGACTGTGGCCTTCAAGTCGTTCATCTATTACTAAACAATACATAAAATTCTCGAATGATGAAAATCTCTTATACAAAACTGAACATTGAACT
>QCNM01000112.1 GCA_003210115.1 SAR116 cluster bacterium AG-426-A06
CTTCTGATCGATAAATTTACTGAGTTCGACCTTCATCCAGAGAAAATTGACAACCATCAGATGGGTTCAGTCTATGAAGAACTTCTTCGGAAGTTCTCTGAGATGTCTAATGAGGAAAGTGGAGACCACTTCACCCCCCGTGATGTGGTGAAACTATTGGTTTCCTTTGTATTTGGCGGGGATAAACAAAACCTGTTGGGTGAAGGTAAAATCCGTTCGGTCTTTGATCCCTGTTGTGGAACAGGTGGGATGTTGACCATTGGTAAAGAATGGGTTCACAAAAACATCAATCCAAACCTGAAAATTGATCTTTACGGTCAAGAACTCAATGATGTGACCTATTCAATCTGTAAGTCAGATTTATTGATGATGGATGAAAACCCTGAAAATATTCATGGTCCTTGCTCCTCTATCTCAGATGACCGTCTTCAAGGTCGTAAATTTGATTATATGATCACCAACCCTCCATTTGGAGTGAGTTGGAAATCTGAAGAGGAATTTGTCAAAGAAGAAGCAAAAGACCCCAATGGTCGGTTCTTTGTGGGAACCCCGCGAACCTCTGATGGATCGCTGCTATTCCTTCAACATCTGATTAACAAAATGAATCCAGAGGGATCTCGGATAGGGATTGTCTTCAACGGGTCTCCCCTTTTTACAGGAGACGCTGGTAGTGGAGAGTCTGAAATCCGTAAATGGATCATCGAGAATGATTGGTTGGAATGTATCGTATCTCTTCCTGACCGGATGTTCTTCAATACGGGGATCACCACTTATGTTTGGATTGTAACCAATAAAAAATCATCTGATCGCAAAGGTAGCGTTCAACTGATCGATGGAACGTCTTTCTCAACCTCGATGAGAAAGAACCTTGGTGATAAGGGTAAATACATCACGGAAGAACAGATCCAAGAGTTGTTTGAGATTTATCAGAATAATGAAGAAAATGAGTTCTGTAAAATCTACCCAAATAGTTTCTTTGGATACACCAAGGTTGTTGTTGAACAACCCTTGATCGAAGAAGGTGACATCAAGACCGATAAACAAGGAAACCCGAAACCAGATTCGTCAAAACGCGATAGTGAGAGAGTTTTATTGTCTGAGAATGTTGACGAATATTATGACCGTGAGGTGAAACCGCATATTCCCGATTCATGGATGGATCGTTCTAAAGATAAAATCGGATATGAGATTAACTTTACCAAATATTTCTACAAGTTTGCCCCACTCAGAAGTCTAGAAGATATCTCTCAAGACCTAAAGTCACTCGATGAAGAGATCAACCGCTTGTCTTTGGAGATTACTGTTGAATAGTTTGGAAGAGTATCAGGAAGTTGTTTCACCTTGGTTTGGACAAATCCCCACTCAATGGAGAGCAAAACGCTTCAAATACCTAACTCAACCAAGAAAAGAACTCTCTCAAACTGGGGAGGAAGAGTTGCTTTCTGTTACAGAAGTTAGTGGTATTGTTAAAAGACGAGAATTAAGAAGTGGTGATGAAAATCTTAGTCGCTCGGAGAATTTAATTGGGTATAGACATGTCAAGAAAGGAGATTTGGTTAGCAACATTATGCTGGTATGGAAAAGAGGTTTGGGTGTTAGTCTATACGATGGAATAGTATCACCAGCATATTCTGTATTCACTTTTAATGATGAATGTTACCCAGGTTATTATAATTACTTGGTGCGCTCAGATGAGTACATAACTGAATTTCGCAAGCATTCAACTGGAATAATAATGTCCCGGTTGCGATTGTATGATGATTCCTTTGGATCAGTGCTTGCTCATTTACCTCCGCTTGACGAACAAAAACTAATCTCTCGATATCTTGATAAGAAAACCGAACAGATCGACCGTTTAGTTCAGAAAATCCAGAAAAAAATTGAACTCCTCAAAGAACAGCGGAAATCATTGATTAATCAGTGTGTTACCAAAGGTCTCAACCCAAATGTTGAGATGAAAGATAGTGGCGTTGAATGGATTGGTGATATTCCAAGTCATTGGAGTGTGTCTAAGTTAAAATACCTTTGTCCTGAGGG